>JBKPKE010000217.1:0-12522 GCA_046730955.1 Pseudomonadota bacterium | reverse complement strand
CTTGTGAAGGACCCGGCAGCAATCGCCGATCATCGCGACTTGCTTGGGACGGTAGTATCGAAGAACGCGCTGGAAGGCGGAGACGTCGATCGCTTCCGACCAGTTGGAGAACCAGTTGGTGAGGAGCCAGTAAGAGAGGTTGGCGTCCCTGGCCGCGCCGTGCCCGGCGAAGAAGACGACCAGCCGGTTGAGCGGAGCGGCTTGAAGAAGGACCGGACCCAGCTCGTTTCGGATCCGGTCGACCGTGACGGCCCCTTTGGACTCGTCGATGCTGACCACGCGATAGCCGTTCGCACCGGCCCATGACGCCATCCGCGTCGCAGCGGTGACGGCCCCCGGCAATTCCGCTAGCTCCTTCGGGTCCGAGACACAAATGGTGACGAAGATCCGATCGTGCATGCAGGAGCCCTTCCCCGACCGCTCGTTCGGTCAGTTACCAGCCGGCACGCTGAACAGCCGATCATCCGTTGAAATGCGATTCATTACAAGGAGTCTCATGGGACGGTCGGGACACCCGGGCCGCCCGGCTCCGCCCGCAACGACCGACAGAGCTCTACGGCAAAAGCCCGGGACAGGTCTCGAGGAGCCGCCGCATGCTGATCTCGCCGAGGCAGCGATAGGATTCCCACTGGGCCTCGTCGAAGAACTGGTCACCCGTCGGCTGCTGCGGGAACGAGGGATTGGACGCGGCATAACCCATGAGGTCCGGAGGCATGCCCGGCTGGGTCCGGGGCTTGATCCAGAGGATGTCGAGGACCTCGTCGGCGAACGTCGCTTTCAGAAGGAGGACGAACGCGCTCGAATCCTTCGAGACGAACTGGTCCCGCCAGTCGGGCCAGCGGGGCGACGGAGGCTCGGCGAAGATCGCCGTCTCGATCGCTCCAAGGCGCCGAAGCATCGCCAGGCGCTCGTCCTCGTCAAGCAGGGCGATCTCGCCGCCGAGGTCGAGCCGGACCTTACGAGCCAGGTTCTCGAGATCCTCGAAGCGATATTTCGGATCGGCCCCATTGTCGCTGACGATGATGAACGGAACCCGGCGCTCAATGAGCCGATAGGCGCCGCTGTTCTCGAAATGCCCGCCGTCGGTGACATATTTGCGGTCGTAGCCGCGCGAGTATCGCGCAGTCATCTCGTTGAACAGATAGACGAAGGTCCCGAAGCGCTCGGCGAAGGCGCGCATCGTGGGCCCGGCGGCACGATCCACCCGGCAGACATGGGGCGACCACCACCAATAGCCCAGGCGGACGTTGGCGAAGGTGAAGGCCAGCGCGAACCCGAGGCTGGTCAGGCGGCCCATCCCCGACGAGGCGGCGGCGCCCGAGATCGAGCACCATTGGCCAAGGCTCAGCTGCTCGGCCTCCTTGCCGCCGATTCTCGACCAATCCGTCAGAACGCCCGCAATCCGTATCCCGGACGGCTCGAGGCTGAGGATGTCCCCCTTGCGGTCGCGCGAGACCAATTGGGAATTCGGATCGATCGTCTCGTTGAGGGTGCAATTGACGATGTGCAGCGGCGCCGGAAGGTCCGAGCGGAAATAAACCGGGGGCTGGATATAGTCGGCGGGGTGGGTCTCCTTGATGCTCGACCCGCGCTTCGGGGGAGCCTTCGGAGGGCGGTCCCCGTCCCGCCCGCCGTTCGCGGCGGCCTCGAGCCGGCGGTTGTTGCTTGCGCCGAGATAGGCCCGGGTCAGCCGGGCGGAGTAAAGCGCATGGAGCGAGGAGAGGTTGATGAAGCCGGTGGCGGTGCCCGACAGCACCGCAAGCACGAGGATGAGAAGGACAAAGAGGGTCAGCCTCGGCCATTGCGGGTCGCTCCACGCCATCCCGCCCCAGGCGACCCCATGAGCGATTGCGTCGGCCGCCACTGCAAGCATTCCGAAGAGGACGATCCCGGCGACCAGGGCGATCGTGGTGAGGAACCGGCCCAGCAGGGCGGCGATCCTGCCCTGCTCGCCATTGCCGCCGAACCAGTCCGGAAGCTTCTTGATCACATAGGCAAGGAAAGGAAGACCGCCCGCAATCACCGTGCCCAGCGAGAAGCCGGTCGGGCTGCGGAACCATGTCTCGAGACCCGCGCCGGCGCTGTCGACGAGGGCGACGACGAAGACGATCGCAAGCCAGAAGTTCCAGTTGGTGGTCCACTGGGTCAGCTGGCGGCGGATCTCCCCGGTGAGGCCCGGCCCCTTCCGGCGAAGGAACAGCCAGAAGGCGACGGCGGTCACCGCCCCCAGCGCCATCAGGGCCACTCCGAGCGCGAGAAGCCGGACGAACCGGGCCGCGCCCGGCTGGAACTCGAAGGCCGCCGCCTCGGGCGGAAAGGCCCCGGGCATCAACCAGCGGGCAAGGAGGACGATCACTCCCGCCGCAAGCACCGTCCCCGTGGCGGCGCCGAGGAGGTGGCCGCGCTGCCGGCGGACCTCGGGCTCGTTGGGCGACATGGCCTGGGTCATCCAGTAGGCGATGCTGTGCACCGCGCTCATGACGAGCGGGATCGCCGCAAGCCACAGGACCGGGCTCACCGGAAAGGCGAGCTCGCTTCCAGGCTGGCAGAGGCCGCAGGGAAGCTGCCGGTCCGCCTCCGGGGCAAGCGCGACCCAGCCCCAGTCGGACAGCGGAAGGAACCGGCCGGCCAAAGCTTCGGCAAGGACGACGCCGGTGAAGATGCCGAGGCTTGCAAGGAGGAAGATGTAGAGCATCGCCAGCCAGTTCCGGGCGATATAGCTGACCGCGAAGCCGTAATCGGTGGGGCCGTTGGGAGCGAGGTAGCGGCTATGCTGGCGAAGCCACCACAAGGGGTTTCGCCGCAATACCTCTCGCCCGGCCTGGCCCTTGCCGGTGCCCGGCTCCTCCCAGCGCAGCATGTCGACATCGGGCCCGCTCCTCAGAACCGCCATCGCGAAACGGTACTGGTCCTCGACCTCCTTCGGATCGAGATCGACCTCTCCGCTGGTCACGTTCCCTTTCAGCCCGGGCGCGATCCCCCGGGCCCGGCTCGGCAGGAACAGGCTCCTCAGGAAGCAGGCGATATAACCGCCCCCCGAGACCGAGGAGACGATGTCGATCTTCGAAAGCGCCTCGCGCTCCGCGCCCGCGAGCCCCTGGACGATGCCGAGCGAGAAGGTTGCGCTCCGGATTCCGCCCCCGGACAGGGCAAGGCCGACGAGCGCCTCCGGCCGCTTCGCCTCCGTCCCTTCCCACCAGCGCCGGACGGCCTTCCGCTGCCGGGCGAGCACCGTCCCCCGGCCCGCAGGCGTCTCTCCGGCCCTGTTCTTGGCCCCGGGCGGCCGCCGCGGCCCCTGGGCGGGCGGCCGGCTCATGACGGCGTCGCCGCAATGCGCGGGCAGGCCGAGGCGGAGGCAAGCGGGGGCGAAGCGACCGGACCGGTCACTCCAGTTGCAAGCGCGGCTTCGAGGAGCCCTGCAAGCCGGGCGCCGGCCAGAGCGACCTGCTTCTCGGCGGTCGAGCCCGCCCGTGCGCGATAGGCATCGGTCACGTAATAAGGGCCTTCGGCTCCCCGGACCGGCGGCCGGTAGGCGATCTTCTTCGCAAGCTCGAAGCTCTCCTCTGCCCATTGGTCGGGATCGGTGACGGCCGCCGCGGCGGGATCGGGCTCGGGAAGGCAGTGACCGGAGGAGCCGGCGGGGCCGAGGCAGGCAAGGCTCAGGGCGGAGTTGACGCTCTCGCTGTTGCCAAGGGCCCCGTCCCAGAAGAGATGCAGGTTGCTGAACCTCTTCTCTTTCTTGGTGCAGGGCTTTCCCGGGACGCAGAACAGCACTCCGTTTCCGCCGCCGTCGCCACCGGGATCGCTTTGCGTGAAGCGCATGGTCGCATGGAGCGGCTGGTGGATGTCGCCGACGATGTGGAGAAGCCAGGAAAGATCGTAAGACTTGACCTCGTCCGGGGTCTGCGGGTCGCTGAGCGCCGCGACCATCAGCCGGATCTCGCTTGCGGCATTGGGCACCTCGGGCTCGTGCAGCGCTGTCCCGTCGCGCGAAAAAGGCAGGTCCTTGAAGTGCCAGTAGCGGTGCTGGAGGCAGTCGGAATAGCCGATGTTCTGCGCATCCGTCGGCTTGTGCGGCGGAACATTGCTCTTGTCCTCGTAGATGGCCTTGATCTCGTCGGACCAGGTCGCCGCCTTGAGGAACAGTCCGGCATCGGCGTTCTGGGGCGAAACGCCTTTCAGGAGAGCGTCCGAATCGGGATTGAGGCGGAGGAGCGCGACAGCCTTGGCGCGGGCCTCCGGAGACATCCTCTTCCATGCAGCGGCGGCGACGGTCATGTGGCCCTTGGCGTTCCACGCCGAGGCGGGCCCGCTTGCCGAAAGAAATGCCGCGCAGGCGCCCGCAAGCCATGTCCAGGAACGACATCCGCCCCCGAAGAGACGAGGAAGCCCGACCATCATCCCCCCTTTCCCGCGATCGCATCTCGATCGCCAGAGGTCAGTCACCCAGCTTCGGCACGCCGGCCGCTCGACTATTGGTCAAATGGAACTGTCACGCAAGACCATAGGGCCGCGGCTTCAGACGCCGGGCGCGGCAGGCCCGGAGAATTGCAATTTCGGCCGGGAAGCGTAAGTCAAAAGCGGGCGCCGGGCTCGGCGGCGTCTTGCTTGACCGGAAGCCGATACAAGCCCGGGGCGCGCGCTTGCGAAGGATCCTCTTCGCCGACACCGAAGCACTTGCGCGAACGGGCCCGAACTTCCGGCCAGGCGAAGACAAGTCATCTTCATTCAAGCGATTTTGCGGTTGCAACGAAAGAAGAACGAGGATGCGCGTTGAGCTGACACTTTCAACCGCGACTGCAACGGGCCGCAGGTTCATCGGCTGGTCGCCGGTCACGGCAACGGCCCGCCTGCTTGAGGCGAACGGCGCCGGTCCGGTCCGGGTCACCCTTCGCAACGCCGGGACGGCGACCGGCGGACGCCTCGTCTTCGACAGTGTCCGAAGCGACGACGACAAGTCGCAGATCGACCTAGACCTCGCAGCCGACGGGACTCCGGCGACCTTCTGGGTCGCGGGCGAGTTCCAGCGGCCGAGCAGGGCCTATGGCGACGCGGTCATCGAAGCCGTCGCCGGAGCCGCGATCCTCGGCCGGCTCGAGCTCATGGTCCGGGTTCGAAAGGACGCAGTGACCCTCATTCCGGCCGAGCGCGACCGCTTCCTCAACGCCATGGGCACGCTCAACGGCCGCGGGCTCGGGGTCTTCCAGAAGTTCCGCGATGCCCACGTCGCGGAATCCGAGAACGAGGCCCACGGCTATCCCGCCTTCGGGCCCTGGCACCGGGCCTATCTGCTCGACCTCGAGCGGACCCTCCAGGAGATCGACGACACGGTGGCCTTACCCTACTGGCGCTTCGACCAGGCGGCCAAGGCGCTCTTCGCTCCCGAATTCCTCGGAATGCCGCCCGGCGATCCGGCGGCGGGAGACGTCATCGACTTCCCGCACGGGCACCCGCTCGAATTCTGGAAGACCGACGGCGTGGATTCGATCGAGCGGCGCCCGGACTATCCGATCGACGGGCCGCCGCCGCAGCGGATCTGGTACCAGGGGCAGCTGACCGACTGGGTCATCACCGAGAAAGCGGCCATCGAGCCCTATTCCGATTATTCCGGCTTCCGGGCGTTCGAATATGCCCCGCACGGATCCGCCCACTCGTCCTTTTACGGGCCCATCAACCAGGTTCCGACCGCGGCCAAGGACCCCCTCTTCTTCCTCCTCCACTGCAACGTCGACCGGCTGTGGGCCAAGTGGCAATGGTACAGGAAGAACTGGGACGTCTCGAAGCCCGCGACCTATTCGCTGACCGGCCCCGTCCGGAAGCCGAACAATCTCGGACACCGCCCGGGCGACACGATGTGGCCGTGGAACGGAGCGGTTGGCGACGGAACGGCCCAGAATCCGAGACCGGGATTTCCACCGCCGCGCCAGCCCTTCCCGGATTCGCCGGTGGTCGGCCGTCCGGGCAAGACCCCGAAGGTCGGGGACATGATCGACTATCAGGGCGTTCTTGGAAGCGGCTCGCTCGGGTTCGACTATGACGACGTTCCGTTCGAGTTGCAGTAGGAGGCCGATCTCGATGAAGGCCAGCGACTACAGGAAGCAGGTCGAGCAGGACCTTTCCCGGCGCGAAGAGGGTATGGCGCCGCCGCAGGGCGAGGCCGCCCCCGACCTCGAGGAGCTGGTGAAAAGCCTCGCCGATTCCGGCGAGGACCCGGAGGCCCGGGAGAAGGCGCTGAAGATGCTCCGTGCCGCCTCCTTCCTGGGCGCCCGGTTCAACGAGGTGAGGCCGGCGTTCGTCGAGGCGCTGAGGGCCGTCGCCGTGGGCGACGACGACAAGCTGCGCCATTCGGCCCTCGACGTCCTTTCCAACCTGAAGGATGAGTTCGCCCAGGAGAAACTGCAGGCCGGGCTCCTCGGCCAGATCAAGCCGCTGGTCCCAACGGCCGTCGCGCTCGGAATGCTTGCCCGCGACGATCATGCCTCCCTCAGCAATCTCGCCAAGGACGTCCTCGAAAGCGGAGCGGACAAGTTCGCAAAGGCGCAGGCGGCGAGGATCCTGGGCTCGGATCCCAGCGCCCAGGCGCTCCTCGAGAAAATCCTCGGCGACAAGTCGGAATTCCGGGAGGTGCGCAGGGCGAGCGCAGCCGCGCTCAATTCGCTCGATCCCGAGGCCTTCGTCCGGGAAGGCCGCAAGATCCTCGAGGACGACAGCGACTTCAAGGACATCCAGACTACGGTCCGCGGCGCTCTCCAGCGCGCTGGAAAGCCCGTGCCGGCGATCGGCAATGCCGCCGTCCGCGGCGGCGCAGGAGGGCTCCTCGGGCGCCTCTTCAGGCTGATCGGAAGCCGGGGACGGACGGGTTGAGGATCGAGGAGATCGAAGGGATCGTCCTCTCCGCCCGGGCCGATCCGGGCGGCATCGAGACCCTTCTTCCACTGCTCGAGCACAGCAGCCGCGTTTACGCGGGGCGGTCGGCGAACGAGGCCGACCGGATCCGCGGGTTCATCCTTGCAAGCTTCGCGGGCAGCGACCTTTCCGAGCGGGCACTTCCCTACATCCTCGAGGAGCTGGAGACGGGACGAAGTCCCTATTCGCTCGCCGGAGCGGCGCGGGCGCTTCACGGACGAAGCTCGATCACCGCCGAAACCCGCGGCCTCATTTCCAAGGCGATCCGTCGGATCGAGAACGCCGACCGTATCGTTTCGCTCGACCGGCTCTCGCAAGGCGGCCAGTCCCCCGGAACCAGCGCCGTCGCCGAACTCCGCAAGGCCCTCGATGCCCCCGCCTCCCATTGCTGCGGCCATGACCCTCGCCCGGAGCTTCCGACCGCATTCCCGCCGGACACCGCGGAGAGGCTCGGTCCCATCCTCCTCGAGGACCAGGACGGAGAGCGCATCGCGTTCGGCGATCTCCTTGGCGGCCGCGCCGCTGTCCTTGCCTTCTTCTACACGAGATGCATGAACCCTGAGAAATGCTCGCTGACGGTGACCAGGCTTGGCCGGCTCGCGCGGCTCGCCGAAGCCAGTCAGTGGAGCAGGCCTCCCATGATCCTGGGCCTGACCTACGATCCCGCCTTCGACCGTTCGGAGCGATTACGCTCCTACGGCGCCGAACGGGATGTGCCCTTCAGCCGCACCTGCAGGCTGCTCCGGACCGCCGGACCGTTCGAGCCCGTGACCCAGGCGCTGAACCTCGCGGTCGGGTTCGGCGAAGCGACCGTCAACAGCCATGGTGTCGAGGCCCTGGTCAAGGCGCCGGACGGCGCCATGCGCCCGCTGAAGAACCGGCGGACCTGGACCGAGGAAGAGGCGCTTTCAGCCCTGAAGGACGCGCTCGAGGAGGGGCAAACGGCCGGCTAGAGGCCAGTGCCGTACCGGCGCGAGCCCGGGAGGCGAGCGCGGTTCCAGATCAGGGGTCGATGCAGCTCAGTTCGGCTGGGTGCCGGGCTTCTCCGCCGGAAGCCACACTTCCATCTGGCCTCGCGGCGCCGACAGCGGAAAGCGGCTGAGGGTCGCATCGGGATAGCGGGTCCTGATGACTTCCAGCACCTTTTCCGCCTTGGCCGAATCCTCGTCGTTGAAATAGCGGACGTTGGCCCGCCCCGGCGCTGTCGACACCGCCTCCACCGTCCGCTCGACTGGAATCCCGGCCGCGCTCACGGACTTGACCAGCTCGGCGTCAATGCCCGACCGATCGTTCCTGTCGCGCTGGAAGAAGACCTGCCCCTCGAGCTTCTTGACGGGCGAGACCGCAACGAGCCTGGGCTGGCCCCCGACCGTCGCCTGCCCGATCAGGACGGCATTGCTTGCATGCGGAGCGGCGAGGGGAGTCGAGCTTCCCGGATCCACCGCCGAGATGATCTCGAACAGGGCAATCGGCTCACGGTCGGTGACCTCGACGGTGCTCGACCCCGAGTTGGCATCCACCTGGAAATCGTTCGTCGAGCCGAGCCCGATTCCGCCCTGGTCGGTAAACCCGCCTTCGATCGTGAAATGGCGCCTGGCCTGGATGTAGCCCCTGACGATCCACAGCTTGCGGTCGCCGATCACCTGGCGGCACTCGGGACTGCCCGCCATTGCGATGATGTCGTCGTCATAGAGCATCTTGGCGAGGACGTCGTCGAAGGAGAGGTCGACCGTACGGCTGGAGCCGAGGTTGAGCTTGGCCGAGAGGCCGCCGAGGAAGCCCTGCGTCCACTTGGCCGCGGCATTCTGGGTGAGATGGTAGGTCTGGGGCGGGAATCCGGGGGGATGCAATGTGACCGGCTCGACCGCGATGCGGCAGCCGCGCGAGACTCCGACCGCTCCGTCGGGGTTGATCAGGGTCCCGATCTGCTCCGCTCCGAAGAGCGGCGCCCGGACGCGGGCCCTGGAATCGTGAAGGCTCTCGGTCGCGTCGTCGGCGAGGGTCGCAAGGAGGCTCGCCGTCTCGAGCGGCCTGGGCCTTTCGTCTGGCCCGAACCTTAGAAATAAGACCATGCCGCCCGCGACCAAGGCCACGATCGCGGCGCCCAGCAGTATCTCTTTCTTCCCCATGATACCCCCCTGGAGAACAACGGCGCCGGCACTCGCCAAGCGCCAAGATTATCACCGGTGCGCCACCCGACACAAATCCCCAGGTCGAGGTCCCATCCAGTCCAGTCCGGTCTGGGTTCAAGGAGGTGGAGCAGGCTTGCGGCGGCGGGTCCCGGGGCCGCCTTCCCCTAGAACCGGCAGCGCTGCGGAGGCGGCTTCTGCTCCTCTTTCGCGCGGAAGGGGATCGACCAAAGGAAGTCGGTCTGGACGAAATAAGGCTTTCCGTCCTTCAGGAAGGCCTCCGCCTTGGGCGCGCCGAGATCAATTGTCTGGATCGGCCCCTCGCCGGCCGCGACGATGCGTCCGCCGGGTCCGCGAAGGAGCTTTCCATCGGCGCCCCTGGGCGGCTCGGGATGCCCCTTCGCCGACGCGTGGCAGGTGATGCAGGACGATTCCGTGAAGTCATATTCGATATAATAGTCGGAGAGCTTGGTCGGCCGGCCGGTCGAGGTCACGAAATCGCTCTGCGTTCCGCCAAGCCGGTAATTGGCCCAGACCGTGTCCTTGGCGCGATCGGGCAGGGGGTATGTGCTCGGGGTCTCGTCCGGATTGGCCGGGGTGTCCTTGTGGTGGAAGGTCGCCCAGAACCAGTTGGGCGTATCCTTGGTGAGGATGTGGAAGGAGGTCAGGCCGTAGGTCTTCCCGGCGTGGACGATATTGTAATAGGTCTTTTCGCGTCCGGCCTTGAGGTCTTCCGGACTGAACTCGATCCAGACCGCCTTCACTTCCTGGGATTCGGGCGGAAGGCTGATCGGCGGCTTCTTCCCGTCGACGACGGCCTTGGCGTATCGCGACAGGCCGTCGAAGCTCCACAGGCAATTCTCCTTGATGAAATCGTAGGTCGCCTTGTTCATCCGGGTTTCGCCGATCCCGCCGTGATCCACGAAAATGCTCTGGTTGACCTCGGGATCGAACGTCCGCGGATGAACCTCGACAGGCTTCTCGCCGAGCTTCAGAATCTCCTTCGGGGTCGCCCCGAGATAGCCCGACGGAAGCGAGAGATCCTCCCACGCCGGAGGCTCGGATCCGTCCTCGAGGAACACCTCGGTCCTGGCCAGCCGCCAGGTCTCGAAGGCGGCGGTGGTTCCAGGCGCTCCAAGCGCCTTGGAGCAGTCCGGCTCCCCGCGGGCTTTCTTCGGGTCCCTCGCCGGGTGCATTGCAGCGAGGAAAAGATCCCAGGCATGCTTCTCGGGCGCGTCCATCGCCTCGGTCCGGACGGGCTTCACGCAATTGCCGGCATCGGCCAGGGCCGCTTTCGGACTGCTTGCTTCCCGTGTCGAGCAGCCGATGGCGAGAGCGCCTGCGCAGGCCGTCACGGCGGCGAGAGTCATTCGGATGCGAGCATTCATCGGATGGTCCCTCCCCCGCCTCAAGGATTCTTGCCGTCGTCGATCCACTGCCCGAACCGCGCGACGTCCGAGGAGGGCCAGGCGCCGTCGCAGGGCATGGAGCCCGACCGGAGTCGCTGCAGGATCTCGGCGGAATAGGTCGAGACATCGGCATGGCTCGAAAGGTCGAAGCCCCCGAAATGCTTCATCGAGCTGATGTCCTTGTCCCGGAACAATGGACGGATGTCCCGCGAAAAGCTTAGCTTCCCCTCAGCGTTCGACACGATGGTCACTCCTTCCCCAACTGCCGGAAAAATGTCGGTCACCGGCCGGAGCGCGGCCGCGAGACCGGGCCTGCAAGGCCGCCGGATCTCGAGATGCCCTAGGCAATGCCGACCGCGTCGAAGGCGCTTTCGAGCGCGGCGATCTTGCGGGTCTGCTGCGGCGGAGGCGCCGAGCGGAAGAGGGTCCGGGCGGAATTCAGTGCCCCGCGCCGGCTGTCGGCGAAGTTCGAGGTGCGCGACAATTGCTGGGTCACAGCAATGTAGAAGATGGCAGCGACCTCGTCCGGCGTGAAGACGAGGCCCGCTCCGTCTTCGGAGACGAGCACCAGATAGGCCGCCTTGTTATGGATTCCGCTGTTGGTGTGGACTCCGCCCCAGTCCGTGTCGCGCCTCACCGGAAGCGACCTGAAATCCCGCATGTGCGCGGGCTGGCCGTGCAGGGTCGGGTCGGACATGTCGCGCATCGGTCCGCCGCCGCGCGCGAAGCCCGTCGCGAGCCGCCAGTCCCAGGTCCGCGGATCCGCGTTTCCGCGGTTGCCGATGACAATCCCGAAGATGTCCGAATAGGATTCGTTGAGCGCTCCCGACTGGCCGGCATATTCGAGCCGGGCGCTATTGTCCGTGATCCCGTGGAACATCTCGTGCCCGACGATGTCGAGGGCCGCGGCAAGGGTCAGCAGGCTGCCGCCGCTGAGGATCTGTCCGTAGACCATCTGGCGCCCGTTCCAGTAGGCATTGGCCCATTGCCGGCCGTCCGGGCTTTCCGCACGGACCACGCAATTGACGCTCGAATCCATGGGGCCGCCGCGATCGTCGATATTGTTGCGCCTGACGACCTCGCGAAGGAAGCTCGCCACCGCGGCGGCATTGGCATGGGCGCTGACTGCCGCCGCCGGCCACTCCGGCGAAACCTCGCTCCCGGGGAGCGCGGAATCGTCCACGTCGGGGTCGGCGAAGGCAAAATCGTAGGTGGTGATATTGTTGAGGGTGTCGCGAAGGACCCTTCGCGCGCCCGTCTTCTCGATCCGGATCTCGCGGTCGACATTGCGAGCGTCCCGCGCATGCTGGACCTCGGACGCCATGCTCGGAGTCCTCGGAAGCTCGGCGATCACCCGCCCCGTCTGGGCGTCCACCACATAATCGAAGTAGCGCGGAGCGACCCGCTCGGCCTTCTTCGAGCGAGGATGGGTGACCGGGACGTCCTCGAAGATGAACGCGAGCCGCCATTTCGAGCGCGCAGCTTCGAAATAATAGCAGAGCCGCGGAACGACATCGCGAAGCTCCTTCTTCATCGGCCCCTTGGCGGCAACCGCCGCGGCGGCCTCCGCCGCGGAGACCTTCGCGACCGGCTTGACCCCGGAGGGCTCGCCGAGAGCGCTGTTCAGGCTGACCAGCTGGTTGTTCTCGTCGAGCTCGATCGTGACCAGCGAGCCGTAAACGGGAAGGCCGTTGAGGACCTGCCGGAACTTGACCGTCCGGGTCCCCGTCAACGGAACCGTCTCGGTGCCGATGAGCTTGAACTCGCTCTCGCCGGTCGGTGTCGCCGGGGCCGTGAAGGCCGCGACATGACGGCTCGCGAGCGCCTGGTCGAGATAGCGACGGGCGGCGGTCTCCGGGTCAACGGTTTCGGTCCCGAGTGCGGCCGTGCTGAACGTGTGGAACGAGGGCCGCTCCTCGGCGAGCGCGGCGAACGTCGGCTTCTCGGCCTCGTTGGCGATGTGGATTGAAAAGGCCTTCAGTCCGTTGCCGTATTCGCCGCCCGCTGGGATTCGCCTGCACTCCTCCGATACAGCCTGGCCGCGAGGGGAACTCCGGAAGCGCGACGCGCTTCCGAGG
>JBKPKE010000216.1:0-6595 GCA_046730955.1 Pseudomonadota bacterium | reverse complement strand
TAGCTGACGCGCTGGTTCTCGCGCAGGCTACGCATCCCGGAGCCTTCGACGTCGCTGATGTGCACGAATGCATCATTTCCGCCGCCGTCGGGGGCAATGAAGCCATAGCCCTTGCTCTCGTTGAAGAACTTTACGGTTCCTGTGGCCATTTTTGATTTCCTTCATGGGAGAACCGCCAATCGGTCCTCTCGCGCTAGGAGAAGCGAAGAGAAGGAAGAAGGGCCGCAAAGCGCCTAAAGACCGTCAGTTTGCGACTAGTAGCCGACAACATATAAGGATGTCGGACACAGATTGTAAGAAGCAATCTCGCTTTCCAAGCAACGCAGACAGTGGATCGATTTCCTCGCACCCGAACCGCCGTGTCGACGGTTGTGGGCATTCAATCAGGTTGAGAAGGATTTCTGGTGGACCGCAACGAGACGTTGGAGTGGATGGGCATCGTCGCCTCGACTGCTGCCCTCAGCGCCGAGTCCGCCAGCGTGGTTGGTCTGCGTCTGGCACGCGCAGTACGTGGCGGACCAATCGTGGCAGACGAGGCATGGCGCATGTACTCCGAGAAGGTCGTCGCATTCGCTGAACTGCAAACACGTTTATGGACTGGAACGCTAGGTTGGACGCCTGCCAGTGCCACCAAAGCGACGCTGAACCACTATCGACGCAAAGTGGCCGCTAACCAGCGCCGGCTCCGGACGAGGTCCTAGCCCGTTCGATCGAACCAGGGCGTCAACACGGAGTGGCCCAAACATCGCACTCACTGCTCGATCGTGGGACAGCCGGAACTTCGCTCATCCCATCTTGTTCGTGTCGGGTGGATAACGAAGCGCGTCAGCTGCGGCATCACGCCGTTCATTGCCGTCAACTGGCCAAGGGGCCCTGCGACGATCGCATGCGAACAATGCTGCTGACGATGGCTGGCGAGTTCGAAGACCGGGCTTACGCGGCCGAAGGGCGCGCTCGTGGGTAAGGGAACGATCGAGCGGGCATTCGAGCTAGCGCCGGGGTGCGGGAACATCGAAGACATACGAACCGCCCTTCGGCGTGAGGGCTATTCGAACGTGGACGCACACCTCACGGGGCGTGTCATCCGCGCCGATCTCGGCAAGCTGCTCAACAGGAATGCCTAGCCCCGCGATTAGGTCATGACGGGGTGGCGTGCTACACTTCGTTTATCGCGCGAAGATTCTTTCGTAGGCTCGCGCGACTGAGAGACCAACGTGCTCCCGCTTACAAGAGGAGCACGGACATGGATCTCAATTACCTCTATTTTCGACAGCAGGTTTCACGGTTCAACGCCGACAATGCGGCGTGCGAAAATTCTCGGCACGTTCACAAGGAGTTGGCCGACGCTTATGGCTCGCGGATCGCCGCTGCCCGCAACGGTACAATTGTAGAGCTGCGGTCATGATGCGCTCACGAGCTGACTCAGCCGATGCGCTGCGCGAGCAAGCCGCGTCATGTCGCAGGCTAGCGCTCAGGGCGCGCACGCTGAGCGGCTCGGAAGCGTTACGTACGGTGGCGCATCAGTTCGATTCGGACGCTGCTCGGATGGAGCCGGTGGCGATCGATCACGTGAATCCCGGAGATTCGGCGGCCTTGGCTCGCGTTCAACGGGCGCTAGAACGCCAAACCATGCAGTGGCTTCGGCCCAGGAGCGAGGCTTAGATGGCAAAGGGGCAGAAGAGGTCGAACAAGGAAGTTCGCAAGCCGAAAGCGACCAAGCCGAAGAAGGGGCACGGACTGTTGCCCGCCTCCCGGCCTGGCGTGATGGCAAACTCCTGATCGAGAGTTGAAATCGGCAGATGCAGGAAGACCATCTGCAGAAGCGCCCGCGCCGGCCCCGCATCCTCGGGCTTTCCGAGCGCCGGCAGAAGCGTATGGCCGCGCCGGAAGATAGTGCGCAGGGTTGCCGCGAGCGTGCAGAAGCCGATCTGCGAAAGGCCGACGACGACATGCCGGTTACAGCGCGGGAAGTCTTGCACGCCAGCGCAAGGCATTGGCTAGCGAGAGCCGACCTGCTGCATCGTCTGGAGACCAACCTCGTCCCCCGCCACTCGGATGGTCCGCAAGACGATCAGGAGGAGGGCGGATGAGCAGAAATGCCTCCACAATGGAAGAGCCGGATCCATGCGACCTGTCTAAGCCGTCGTGGCACTCTGATGTAATCGTTTGAAAGGACCGGATCTTGGCGAAAGAGGAGCTACTGACCTTGGAAGGCACCGTAGACGAGATTCTACCTGATGGGCGCTTTGGGGTGATGCTCGACAACGAGCGGCGGATTA
Organism: Pseudomonadota bacterium; assembly: GCA_046730955.1. GTDB lineage: Bacteria > Pseudomonadota > Alphaproteobacteria > Sphingomonadales > Sphingomonadaceae > Sphingomicrobium. Next base: position 4,316 of record JBKPKE010000216.1, on the reverse strand, counting down.
TCGCCTATACCGCGGGGAGGATGCGCCGCTTCCGGATTCGCTCGATCGTCGGCGATCGAGTCCACGTCGAAATGACGCCATATGATCTCTCAAAAGGCCGTATCGTTTTTCGGGAGAAGCTTGCCGGTCAGCAGGCGGCACCTCGGCGCCGTCAATTTCGCCGTTGAACGAATGGCAACTCGACACTTTATTTTGGCGGAATACGCGGCTGACCAGGCGCGCGAAGGCTTGCTCCGGAAGTTCAGCGAAACCGCCCGCGCGGAGTTGGAGGAAATACTCAGGTTCTGTGAAGATGCGAGTTCAGAATCCAAGCTCTGGCGCGCTGAAATTGGCTTCTATGCCGCAAGCCAGGCAAGCTTGGCGCAAAAGTCGATCAACGGGACAACGTGGCATCGTCGGATTCTATGGCTTTATGATCACGCGCGGGATGACGAGGAGCTAGCGCTTATTCGAGACGACCAACTCTGTTGCTTTGAACCAAAGGCGGTGGAGCTGCGCTACCAACGCTGGCATGGAGAATAGTAAGAACCTGCTTGCGGGCAGTCAGCTTCTTTTGCCCATCATCTCAGCCATCCCTCCGCTTCCAACCCATTGCAGATACTCGCGCCATATGGGACGGTGTGATCAGATTGCCGGGGGGCTCCGCCGATATTCAGGCTGACTAGACTAAAGCCGCCGCACGGCTGGAACGCGGTCGTATGGGAGCTTGCGATCGTGACCTTGGGCGTTCTCATCGCGCTCGTCGCGCAGCAAACGGTCGATAACATCCATCAGCGGGCGGAGGTGCGCGAGCTTGTCGCTGCGCTCCGTGCCGAGCTGGCGGACAACCGCGCCCGCTGGGAGCATATCCGCGCATCCGACCCGTGCACGGTGCAGCGGCTCGATGCGCTCGAGCAATGGAACGCGACAGCGCCTCAGGGCGCCAAGCTCATTCGCGCATACCGACTGTTCCTCTGGAACCAGCATTCGGGCGCATGGGACCTCGCCAAGACGAGCGACACGACGGCGAATATCCCGCTTCGCGAGCGGCTGATGTTCGCCAGCCTCTATGATGCCATCAACAACTGGCGGCAGATGATCAACGAGGAGAATGCGAACACGCAGGTGTTGAGCGGGCTGCTTTCGACCGCGGACCAGCCGGATAACCGCAGTCAGATCCCCTATCGGATATCGCTGGCGCGCGGATATGTGAACCGGCGCAAGTTCAATTACGACTATATGTTCAAGCGGTGGGACGCGTTGGCGATCGCGCCCGACGACAGCCAGCTGACGGTACGGGCGAACGACAAGCTGTTGTGCGAACCGTTAGATCGCCAAAGCAGCTAGACTGCCCTCCTTATCCGCATGCGGACCCGAAGCGGTTCAATCAAAGAAGCGTAGCCCTCAGGCAACAGCGCTTCGAAATTCCGCGACACGAGCGACGTTAGGCGGGAACGTCGGTCCAATGCGCGAATTTGTGAGTGGGTGGAGCAGCACGAGCTCATAGCAAAAATGCGCGCCCGCATTGCGCAATGCCGCCGGCTTGCAGGCTCAACGACGGACGCTCGGGCCGCGAAGATATTATTGGGAATGGCCGCCGAGGGCGAGGCTGACATCCTTCGGCTTACAGAAATGCGGAAGAGGGTTTGATGCCTTCTCGTTCCGAAGTTGCTCCGATTACGTGATGCTTCCAATGGGCTGCCCATCCCGAAGCACATCGCAGGTTGGACAATCGACGCTTTCAGCTGCCTTCTGGATGGCTTCCTTGTCGGAGGCGGCAAGGACGTCCTTCTTCTTCAAGACGGCCCCACCCACCTTCGTCACCTTGTTGATTCGGTAATGTTTCACGTGCTTGCCCCCAATGCAGGACCAACTCAGGGTCGCAGACGCGATCAACCTAACAGACGAGCAGGTGTCCGCAACGGACGAAGCCGGCTTAAGGCCAACATCCGCTTGATTGAATGGCAGACACTACTAGGGCGGGACCCGTTGGAAAGCCTAATCCCGATCGCGTCCCCCTGTGAGCGACAATAGCCTCAGCGCCCTGGGCACTCCGCTGACGGTCTTGGCCTTGTTCATGTCCGTTGTTCCTTCGGAACCTGCCCAGAGCGCCGAGCGAATGACTGAGCCTTTGCGATTCTTTGACGGCCGCACTGAAATGGTGAGTCTCGTCAAAGTCGTGATGCAGAAGCCCTACCGATCGCGGACGCTCAGCGTGGGCCATATTTCGTCCGACGGAACGTTGTCTTTCGTCCAGCAGATCATTGAGGATGGGAAGCCAGCACAGCAGCGCCAGTGGCGAATGCGGCGCGTTAGTCCCGGGACATATTCCGGCACAATGTCCCAAGCGGTCGGCCCCGTGACGGTCCAAGAGCGAGCAGGACGGTTTCTCTTCAAGTTCAGAATGAAGGGCAATCTGGCCGTAGAGCAGTGGATCACTCCGCTTTCGGGCGGCAATGCGGCCCGGAGCAAGGTCACGGTGCGCGAGTTTGGGATGCGGGTGGCCAGCTCAGAAGGCCTGATCCGAAAGCTCTAGGATACAGCGCCGAGGTTTTTGGATGTCATCCTTGGTGGGAGACAGACATTCCGAAGCCTGCCCGGAACAACCACCGGCGACCAGCGGTTCGAAGGGCATCGCCGACCACTTTCTTAGGGGCGTCGGCGGCTGAGAGACAATTCGTGCTCCCGCCTCGGCCAGGAGCGCAACAAAGTGAAGCTGTATCGCCGAATGCGATGGACGACCATCGCTCACGAGAGACTGCGGCGATTGGCGGCGAGGGGACTTTCGGCGAAGGACATCGGGACGCAGTTGCGAACGACCGAGGCCGAAGTTCTTCTGAAAGCTCGATTGGAAGGCATAGGATTGGGGCGACGAGTAAGGCGGAGACGCTCCTGGTCTCCGCCTTTCAATTAGGGTGCAAGTCTTCCGCCAGACTCCTTGGAAGGGCGGATGACATCTCCGCCCTACGCCAGTGCTGGGCCGCTAAGCGGGACGTAAGTGGCGGAGCGGGAGGTTTCCATAACTCCGTCGTAAGCAGTTGAGATTTTGAGACTTTGTTCAGCTGAAGAGTTCTCGGCCCCACATTTAGCCCCACACTTTGCGTTGGATCGAGTGAGACAGGCTGGTCCGTCCTAAGACAAACGCCGCTGCATTCACGCTCCCGAACCGACTTCCGAGCGTCGGCAAGGGCTGCTGCAGTCGCGTTTGTCTAGGCCTTCGCGCCAGATACCAAGAGCAGCGTCGCTTTAGATGCGGGATCCTATAAATCGGGTGCCGATATGGCCGTCAGGAAGTGGGGCGACATGACTGGACCAGCACTCTGCCCTCGAATCGAAGCCGTGCTCCTCAAACTGCGTCGGGGACGCGATCGGTCCAGGGCAGCGTTCATTTCCGTGATCCGACCACGCGGCGGCGGCTGTCCTGCTACATTCAGAATGTTCCGTGAACGAGGGCCCCCGGTAGGGCTGTGTGGTTTGGTTGGGTCGCAATGGCTTTTTTAACTACTGGCGTTCTGTCCGTTCAAGACGGACAATTCTGGTGTCTTGTGAAAGAAGTTTGGACAGCTGAGAAATGATACGGGAGGCTCTCCAGGCCCACAACAAGCGCTGCCTCTTCTGCAAAGCGGACTCGCGCGCGTCGCGGAGCAGAGAACACATCATTCCGGAGTCGCTGGGGAACACCAGCGCAGTCCTTCCTCGGGGCGTGGTGTGCGACGTTTGCAACAACTATTTCGCTCGAAAGGTCGAAGCGCCTTTCCTCCAAAGTGCGTCCGTTCTCAGCCTTCGGTTTCACCAGCGCCTTCAAAATAAACGGGGGTTGGTTCCTCCGCTGTTGGGGATAGTTCGACCCGATATTCCGACCGAGCTGTGCTACTTTCCAAAGACCGATAGTTTGTCGCTTGGGCTTCCGCTCCAAGCCCTGCCGGAAGTTCTGAGCAGAGGGCGTTTCGAGGCCTGCTTTCCGCTGGGCGGAGCGCCGCCGCCGGAAACTACGGTGTCCCGTTTTTTGGCAAAAGTCGCGCTTGAGTCGATGGCCCAGCGCGTCGTGGCCTATCCTGAAGGCTTGGACTATTTGTGTGACGAGCATCAGTTGGATGAGCTGCGCGACCACGCTCGATACGGGCGACCCCAAGTTTGGCCGGTTCATATCCGCTCGATCTACCCTGCAGACGCTGCGATCGTCGGAGACGAGAAGATGAGGCAGATCGTCCACGAGTCCGATTTTCTCGTGACGCCCTGGGGCGAATGGTTTCACGTGGTGGTGATCTTCGGGATCGAGTTCACGATCAATTTGGGCGGACCGGAGATCGATGGATATTTGCGTTGGCTCGACAGCA
>JBKPKE010000215.1:0-4566 GCA_046730955.1 Pseudomonadota bacterium | reverse complement strand
CCTCAATGGAGCGCACGATCAGCGAAATCCTCGCTCTGACCCCGGAGGAGATGCTGGCGCTTTGACCTGCTGCGGCGGCAGCACCAGATTCATGTAGACCGTTTCCAGCGCCACGCGCTGCGCATCTTCCTCCGGGACGATGCCGGCCGCGTGGCCGCCCTCGATCGCCTCGTCGTATAAGAATTTGTCGCCACATTGCTCGTGCTTGGCGGCGAACTTGCGCGCGTGCCCGGGATGGACCCGGTCGTCGCGGGTCGAGGTGTAGATGAACGGCACCGGATATTTCGCGCCGCATTTGAGGTTCTGGTACGGCGAATATTCGCGCATGAAGGCCCAGTCGGCGGGCACGTCCGGATTGCCATATTCACCCATCCACGAGGCGCCGGCGAGCAGGTGCGAATAGCGCTTCATGTCGAACAGGGGCGAGCCGATGATCGCGCCGCCCCACAGGTCGGGCCGGTGGGTCAGCGCCACGCCGGCGAGCAGGCCGCCGTTCGACCGCCCGGAGACGGCGATTCGGCCCTTCTCGGTGATTCCGCGCGCGATCAGGTCCTCGGCGACGGCATAATAATCCTCGTACACCTTCGGCCGGTTCTCGCGCAGCACGGAGGTATGCCAATTGGGCCCATATTCGCCGCCTCCACGGATGTTGGCGAGCACATAGGCGTTGCCCTCCTCGACCATGAACAGGGCGATCGGGCCGGAGCGGTACGGTTGCGAGACGAGATACGTCGGGGTCTGCGCGTTTTCAAAGCCGCCGTAGGCGTGCAGCAACACCGGTACGGGGCCGCTGACGTCCTTTCGCCGGACCAGATAATAAGGGACTCTCGTGCCATCAGGCGACGTCGCGAAATTCTGTTCGACCACCATGTTGGACGCGTCGAACTGGGCCGGCAGCTCCTGGATCGGCGCCGGCGGCGCATCGGGCCGGACCGCGAACAGGGTCGGCGGGGTCAGCATGCCTTCGACCGTCGCGAAGGCCAGGTCCTGGCGTCCGGCGGCGGCATTGAGGTGCACGGTCGACTTGTCGGGAAGCGCGACCGGGCTTCCGCTCCATGTCCCGTCGGCCGCGCGAGTGAACGCGGCCAAGCGGCCCGACACGTCCTCGAGATATTTGACCCAGACCTTGGATTTGCTCGCCGCGACGTCCTCGACCGCCTGGTGGGCGTTGGGCACGAACACGGTTTCGATCGCGGGCGATTTGCCGGCGATGAGGTCGGGGATCGAATAAGCGACCAGCTCGCCGGCCGGGCGGCCCTGCCACGGGCTCTTCAGCGAGGCGATCACCCGGCCGTCAAGCACGTCCTCAATCTGCGCATCGTCGGGCAGCGGCATCGGCACCAGCCGCCCGTCCGGCGCGACGTGGCTGATCTTCGAATGGTAGAAATCGACCGCGCGGTTGACGAGGGGCCACATCCGATCGCCGTCGACCAAAGTATAGGCCTGGACCGAGACATCGGTCTTTTCGCCTTCGGCGAGCTGCGTCGCCGCGCTGAGCGGAGTGCCGCGCTTCCATACCTTCACGACGCGCGGATAGCCCGAATCGGTCAGGGTGCCGGGGCCGTAGTCGGTGCCGACGAACAGCGAATCCGGGCTTGCCCAAGACACGTTCGACTTGGCGTTGGGCAGGAAGAAGCCGCCCTGAATGAAGGCCGCCTTGTCGAGGTCGAATTCGCGCACTTCGACCGCGTCGCCGCCGCCGTCCGACAGGCTGACCATGCAGTCGACATAGGCCGGCGACAGGCAGGCGGCGCCCTTGAACACCCAGTTCTTGTTGTCGGCCTTGCTCATCGCGTCGATGTCGATGAGCGTCCGCCACTGCGGCTTGCCGGCCGCGAAGTCGGCCAGCGGCGACACGCGCCAGATGCCGCGCGGATGCTGTTCGTCTTGCCAGAAATTCAGCACCTTATCGCCCAGCACCTGGTCCGGCTCAGCGATCTTTTGGTTGGTCGAAAGGAGGTCGAGCGCGCGCTTGCGATAGTCGGCGAAAGCCGGCTGCTTCTCGAGCTCGGCGCGGGTCTTCGCATTCCACGCCTTGACCTTGGCGATCGCCCGGACGCCGTCGACCTGCTCCAGGTAGAGGTTCGGGTCGGCGGCCCGCTTCGGCGCCGCCGCCGACGCGGCGCCAAGCGCCGTCCCAACCAGCCCCGCGATCATCATTCCCCGCACCAACCCCGCCATAAGATTCCCTCTCTCCAGTTCCGTCGTGTCCGCTATCGCGCCTCGCAATGGCAGTCGAGCGCGCTATAGCCAACGGCATGGCCGAGACGACGAAAGGCGAATACCGCAGCGGGCACGATCCGCGCACCCTGCGCGATGCGCTCGGCTGCTTCGCGACCGGAGTCACCGTCGTCACCTGCCTGAAGCCGGACGGCGAGCCGGCCGGAATCACCGTCAACAGCTTCACTTCGGTGTCGCTCGATCCGCCGCTGCTGCTGGTCTGCCTGCACAAGGAGGCGGCGAGCGCGGCGGCGCTCGTCAGCGCGCCCAATTTCGCGATCAACGTGCTGCAGACCGGCCAGCAGCCGGCCTCGATCACCTTCTCGACGCGGGTCGAGGATCGGTTCGGGACCACGCCCTGGTCGTGCGGCGAGGCGGGTGCGCCGATCCTCAAGGATTCGCTCGGCGTGTTCGAATGCGAGAATTATGCGGTGTATGACGGCGGCGACCACCACATCCTCGTCGGGCAGGTCGTAAAGGCGAGTTTCGACGGGGGCCTTGACCCGCTGCTTTACTTCCGCGGCCGGTACCGCCGCCTCCACTTCGACTAGTCGACGATCAGCTCTTCCGGATGCTTGGTGAAGCGGCGGACGATGACGACGATCACCCCGCCGACGACCACTCCCACGACCGCTCCGCCGAGCGCAGTCACCAGCCATGAAACGAGGCCCGCCAGCGGTCCCGCATAAGATCCGGCGGCGTGCGCCAGGTCGTGGATCGCGTGCGGGACGACGTCGGCAATGTGCAGCTCCTCGAGGCCATGCAGCAGGATGCCGCCGCCGACCCACAGCATCGCCGCCGTGCCGATCGCCGACAGCGCGGTCAGGAGCTTGGGAACAACATGGACCAACGCATCGCCCATCGCGCGGGTACTGCGTCGACGGCGCTGCGCCATATGCAGCCCAATGTCGTCGAGCTTCACGATCAACGCGACCACGCCATAGACTCCGGCAGTGATGGCCAGGGCCACGACGATCAGGGCCAGCGCCGTGGTCGCGAGGGTCCGATGCTCGAGGCTGGCGAGCGCGATCGCCATGATCTCGGCAGACAAGATGAAGTCAGTGCGGATCGCGCCCTTGACCTGCAGCTTCTCGAGCTCGGCCGGGTCGGCCATCGCGTCGACCAGCTGCTCCTCGTGCTCATGCTCGTGCAGCAATTTCTCGAGGATCTTCTCGGTCGCCTCGAACGCCAGGTAGGCGCCGCCGACCATCAACAGCGGCGTCGCCAGCCACGGCGCGAAGGCGGTCAGCAGCAGCGCGGCGGGAAGCAGAAACAGGATCTTGTTCTTGAGGCTGCCCCAGGCGATCTTGCCGATAATCGGCAATTCGCGTTCCGGCGAGAGGCCGACCACGTAGCGCGGGGTAACCGCCGTATCGTCGATCACCACGCCCGCCGCCTTGCTGCCCGCCTTGCCCGCAGCGCCAGCGACATCGTCCAATGTCGCGGCAGTGAGTTTGGCGATGGTCGCGACATCGTCGAGTAGGGCAATAAGGCCTGAGGGCATCGCGCCCGTTAGGCGAACTTGCCTCATCCGCGCAATTCGCGCACTTGGCCCGCCATGCTGGCATTGGATTTCGTCAAGGCGAACCGCGAGACAGTCGAGCGCGCGATCCGCGATAAGAGTGTGGCGGTGGATCTCGATGCGTTGCTCGCGCTCGACGGCGAGGTGCGCGCGCTCAAGACCGAAATCGAGGCGCTCAGGGCCGAGCGCAACGCGATCAGCGCGCAATTTCCCAAGGCCGCGCCGGAAGAGAAAGCCGAGCTTGGCCGCAAAGCGAAGGAAGCGGGCGCGCGAGCGTCGGCGCTGGAGAACGACCTCGCTGCAAAGGAGGGCGAGCTGTCGGTCCTCATGCTGCAGCTTCCCGGCATTCCCTATGAAGGCGCGCCGGTCGGACCCGACGAGACGTTCAACACCGTCATCCGCACGGTCGGCGAGCCGCCGGAGTTCGATTTCGAGCCGCTCGATCATGTCGCGCTGATCGAGAAAAACGACTGGGCCGATTTATCGCGCGTGACCCAGGTGTCGGGCAGCCGCACCTATTGCCTTAAGGGTGCGCTGGCGCTGCTCGAGACCAAGCTGATGGCCTGGGCGCTCGAAAGAATCGCGGCCGCAAACTTTACGCCCATCACCGTCCCGGCCATCGCTCGCGAGCAGGCCTTCCTCAACCAGGGCCAATTTCCCGGTCACCGCGAGGAGACCTATGAGCTTGCCAATGACGATCTGTGGCTCGCAGGTACCGCCGAAGTCGTGCTGACCTCCCTCCCCGCGGGCGAGATCATCGAGGCCGACAAGCTGCCGATCCTTTACGCTGGCTACTCGCCCTGCTTTCGCCGTGAAGCCGGGAG
>JBKPKE010000214.1:0-19973 GCA_046730955.1 Pseudomonadota bacterium | reverse complement strand
CAGTATTTCAGCTAAGCCCAACTATTCCCCCAAACGCGAAACAGGGAAACGATATGACCGCTTTCGGCAACGGCCAAGAGCCGTCATGAGCTCCGCTGCCCCGATGTCTGCACTGGGCCGAAGCTTGCTGTTAGCCGACCCTCTTTCCAGGTCCGAGTCAGACCCATCGCCGCGGCTGGACAAGCTAAATCAGTCCGTCATAATCCAGCGTTGTCCGGTGATTTCCGGCTCCCGACGTGGGTAAGAATGTTGGGAAGCGGCCAGGTGATTCGAGAAAGCGTAGGAAGTTCAATCTCCTACGTGGAAGGTGATAATCCCTCCGTCTCCGCCATAATCGATCAGAAAGCGCCCAAAAGTTAGATTGGGAAAGCTATCGTTGCTTGGCCGGGTTTTTTCCGATCAGTTATTGCATCACCCGTCAGTAACTCCGGTCGTGCTCGCCTTGCGACAAGGTGTCCGCAAAGATGGCGGACTCCGCAGCCCACAATAGTGATATGTTTTACCAGTGCTGCAGAAGCGGACCTCCCGAGAGACTCCGACGGACGATCCCGTCAGCATGGAATGGATCGAGGGAGGAACGTTCGCGATGGGCTCTGACCGTCATTACCCGGAAGAAGCTCCCAGGCACGACGTCCGCGTAGACGGCTTCTGGATCGACCGCGCGCCGGTCACCAATGCCGAGTTCGCACGCTTCGTCGCTGAAACCGACCATGTAACAACGGCGGAAATTGCCCCCGATCCGAAAGACTATCCCGGCGCTTTGCCCGAGATGTGCAAGGCGGCGTCCCTTCTGTTCACGCCGACGGACGGCCCGGTCGACCTTTGCGACTGGTCCAACTGGTGGCGCTTCGAGTTTGGGGTTCAGTGGCGCTGCCCGCAGGGTCTGGAAAGTGATTGGCGCGATTTGCCGGATCATCCTGTAGTGCACGTCACGCATGCCGATGCTGCGGCCTTTGCGAAATGGGCGGGCAAAGCGCTCCCGACCGAGGCCGAATGGGAATATGCCGCCTGGGCCGGTGCGGAAGACCGCGAATTTGCCTGGGGCGAAGAACTTGAGCCCGAAGGCGAGCATCGCGCCAACGTCTGGCAAGGCGCATTCCCGTGGCAGAACCTCTGCGAAGATGGCTTCGCGCGAACCTCACCTGTTGGAACCTACCCGCCCAACCGCTTCGGCCTCGTGGACATGATCGGCAACGTCTGGGAATGGACCCACGACTGGTTCAGCACGCGTCATCCCGAAGTCAGCGACAAGCCATGTTGCGCCCCGCAGAACCCGCGCGGCGGGCCCAAGTCGAACAGTCACGACAGCTGCGGCGTACCGCCCATCCCCCGGAAAGTCGTCAAAGGCGGCTCACATCTTTGCGCGCCCAGCTACTGCCGGCGCTACAGGCCGGCTGCTCGGCACCCGCAACCGATCGATTCCTCGACCAGCCATATCGGCTTCAGGTGCGTACGGCGCGCGCCCGGCCCAATCACCCGCTGAGCGCCGCCGTTTTGCGCCGCGCATTGTTCTGCGGGTGCTCCTGACAGCTCCAGCTTCGCCGCGTGCCGCGTCGAGGTCCTCCGCGCGAAAAGCGCGTCTCCGTGAAGGCGCGACGGGATAATTCGGCGTCTTGACCAAAGGGCTCTTGCTTAAGTGGAATCCCGTATTTGCCCCCGTAACTTTCCAGTACTATTATCTAGGTTAGTTTCCACAGACTGCGCCGAGGTGTGCAGATGAATTTGCGGACGAAATTCATGTTGGACACCGGGCAACCACTGCCCGCGTCGGTCAACGAGTCCGCACATCTCCCGGAAGCGAGGCACGAGATCTCCCATTCGGCAATGGCGGTTGCCGCCACCATGCAGCAGCTCATCGACGATGTGCCCGAAGAAGTCGCGCTTCTCGATGACACGGCGAACTTTCTCGCCGTGAACCGGGCCTGGCGGCGTGCAGTCGAGGTTCACGGCCAATTAGACGCTTTGCCGGGTCATAATTACCGGGACGTTTGCGCGAGCCGCGCGGCCGAGGGCTATCAACCGGCGATTGAAGCTTTGACCGGCCTCAATGAGATCGTGTCGGGAAAGCGTGAGTCCTGGCAGCTTGTCTACAATGGCGGCGATCGCTGGCATGGCCGCGATTACCAGATCAGTGCGCATCGTATCTCGGTCGGCGGTGAGCGGATGATCACCGTCACTCGCCAGGACCTGACCGAGATTCATGAGCTTCGGCGTGACAGAATGGAGCTGGCTCATACGGTCGTAGAGGGACAAGCCGTCGAGCGGCAGCGACTCGCGCGCGAACTGCATGATTCCACTTCGCAGTTGCTGGCGGCGATGGGTCTCGTACTTGGTCGGTTGAAGCACGATTCACCGGAGTCCGAGGCGACGGGCCTTGTCGAGGAAATGCAGGACCTCCTGAAGGAGGTTCATCAGGAAATACGGTCGGTCTCGTACCTGGCGCATCCCCCGCCACTCAAGAAACTGGGCCTGGTCAGCGCGCTGAAACTCCTCGTTGAGGGCTTCGGTCGGCGCGCCGGCCTCGAATCGTCTTTCGACGTCGAGGGCGAAGCAGTGCCGATGTCCGCCGCGGCCGAAAGCGCGATCTATCGGCTCGCGCAGGAAGCCATGTCCAACGTTCATCGCCATGCTCACGCGACTGAAATGCGGCTTCAAATGATGTTCCGCAAAGGGGCAACGCACGTCGTGATTGCCGACAACGGTATCGGCATCTCACCGGAGACGCTGGCCGGCCGAACAGGCGAAGGTGTCGGCCTGCCGAGCATGCGTTCAAGGCTTTCGGAAATGGGCGGTCGTTTGATCGTTCGCCGCCTCGCGTCCGGGACGGCTATTATGGGGACCCTGCCAGCCGCTCTCCAAGAGCGGCCTGCGCGAGGAAGTCTTCCATCATTGCTGCAACAATCTCTCGCCGACCAAGCCTCACCGCCGCATTAGTCCCCGGCCAGCTTGCCAGGATGTAGCCATCGCGTTCGCTGAAGATTATCTCTTCCTCCGGCGTCGCGTCTGTATCGGTTGAGATCGATTTGGGTTCTGTCATCGCCTTGAGCTTCATTTGGCTCGTCACGCGACCACTGGGGGTTAAGTAGCCAAGCCTTAATTCCGGTGATTGTTTGCCATTCATCTGGCGTTCAGGAAAATCAGGAGGATTCTGGAGTTTGCCTCAGGGCCTCCTGCACGCTGCAAGCATTTTATCGCGCAGCAAAGCTCAAGCATCGGGTCAATCCCGATCCCTAGCCTTCCGAACAAGGCTTATCGCTCCATTATGTCTTACTCGAAACGCTCGACACCGCATGCCGAGAGCGCGCCCCTCACTATTGAGCAGTTGGAGATCGGTCTGAAGTCGATGACCGATTGCGATACGGACCTAGGCGACTTCTGGCGCGAAAACATCGAGGCGTTCAGGCAGACCGTGTTCGCCGCCATTCGGGAGACCTCGGACACCTTGCTTTCGCCCGAAGTTCCGCTGCGTTGGCGCCTTCAGCTGGAGCGCCAGCTGGAAGAACTGATGGGATATCTCGATCTAATGGACCGGCAGCTTTTCCAGCCGCCGCTTACATCTGGAGAGGCTCGTTCGGCATTTCCGGCCGTGTCCCGGCAGCTGATTCACTGACCAAGTCCCGGTCGATCAATGCGGCAGTGTGACGAGCAATCACGCGCTCTTCGTCCGTGGGCAGGACCCAGATCGGAATTTCCGAGGCCCCGTCGATCCGGCCCTCGCCGACCGAGTTGGCCTGATCGTCGATAGATGCTCCGAGCCAGCGACAGCCGGCGATAACTTCGTGCCTGGTCTTTGCGTCTCGCTGGCCAATTCCTCCGGTGAACACGATTCCATCCAGGCCGCCAAGCGCCGCCGCGATCGAACCGATTTCGCGTACGATCCGGTAGACGAACAGGTTGATCGCTTCCCGGGCTCTCGGATCGTTCGACTGCCGCAGCGAGCGCATATCCGAAGTGATGCCAGAGACGCCCAGCAAACCGGACTTCTTGTAAATTAGGTCCTCGAGCCCACGCGCATCGAGCTTCCTTTCGTCCATTAGATAGATGAGGACACCAGGGTCGATGGAGCCGCACCGTGTCCCCATCACCAGGCCATCGACCGCCGTGAATCCCATCGTTGTCGCGACACTCCTGCCTTTGTGGATGCCGCAAAGGCTGGCTCCGTTGCCAAGATGGGCAATGATTATGCGCTTCTGGGCATGATCAGACGCAACGGCGCGCAAGCGCTCGCTGACGAATTCGTACGACAGCCCATGGAAACCATACCGACGGACTCCGAGATCGGTGATCTCGCGTGGAAGAGCAAAGGCTTGGGATACAGGTGGCTGCGTCTGATGAAAGGCCGTATCGAAGCACGCCACCTGCGGGATATGCGGCGCTTCGGCCATGATGGCCTCTATCGGCGCAAGATTGTGCGGCTGGTGCAAGGGCGCCAGCGGGCAAAGCGACTTCAGCGACGCAACGACATCCCTCGTGACCCGCGTTGGTGCAGTAAACTCGGTCCCTCCATGAACCACACGGTGACCGATTCCCTCGACCGCCACTCCGCCCAGCAGGGAAATCGAAGTTTGCAGGATGACCTTGGTGGCCGAGCGGTGGTTGATCTCATCCGCTCCCCACTCCGTCTCCAGGAGGGCTTCCCCGCCCGACCCTTCAACCGTCAGTGTAGGGGCGACGCCGATCTTCTCAATCTGTCCGCGGAAGATCAGGGACTGGGCGGGATCATCGTGAAAGACGGCAAACTTGATGCTCGAAGAACCCGCATTGATTACGGCGATTTGACGAGGCTTGGCCATTTGCTCGACCGTCTATTGAATTGCGGACGTGGCATCGGCACGGCGAGCAGCGACCAATAACTGGGCCACTGCGCAGGATGCCAGGCGCGCCATTTCTTCATCAGCACGGCTCGTCAGGATGATGGGCACCTTGGCTCCAAGGACGATACCCGCAGCGTCGGCATCGGCCAGGAAGGACAGGCTCTTCGCAAGCATGTTCCCGGCCTCCAGGTCGGGCACCACGAGGACGTTGGCGCGGCCCGCGACGGGCCCGCCGATCTTTTTGATCTTGGCAGCTTCAGGACTGATTGCATTGTCGAGCGCAAGCGGTCCGTCGAGAATGCCGCCGGTGATCTGACCGCGGTCCGCCATCTTGCACAGGGCGGCAGCCTCAAGCGTGGAAGGCACGTCGGGATTGACGCTCTCCATCGCACTCAGGATCGCAACGCGCGCTTCCTTTTCGCCAAGCGCGTGGACCAGCTCGATAGCGTTCTGAGTGATGTCGACCTTGCCCTTGAGGTCCGGAGCGATGTTCACCGCGGCATCGGTAATCACAAGCGGCTGGTCATGGTCCGGGACGTCCATGATGAAACAATGGCTTATCCGACGCGCGGTGCGCAGGCCCGTATCGCGCTTCACCACTGCGCCCATCAGTTCGTCGGTGTGAAGGCTACCCTTCATCAATGCTTCGGCGCGGCCCTCGCGTACAAGCGCCACGGCCTTCGCGGCAGAATCCTGGCTATAGTCCGCATTCACGATCTCGAAGCTGCTGATGTCGAGATCGTGCGTTTCGGCGACTTCGCGGATGCGTTGCTCAGGACCGACGAGGATAGGCGTGATCAGCCCGAGCTTCGCGGCGGCGGCGGCGCTTTCCAGCGAAACCTGATCGCACGGGTGGGCTACTGCAACCGTGACCGGCGCATGCTTGCGCGCCTTGGCGATCAAGCCATCGAGTTTCGCGTGAGAATTACGGGATTTGTGGCCGACGGGGGCCTCTGCCTCGAGCACCGGCATAGGGGTCCTCTTCTGTCTGGGGACCGCAAGGATTGTCGCGGCCCGGCTAAGGTCCGGAACATAGGCAGCAACCCGAACCCGCCTATCCGGATATGTCCGGACGAACCTTAGGGACGCTGGAGCCTGACTTCGGTTTATCAGACAATATCTGAGGGCGTCTTGGGGGGTTACCCCGATTACCGCTGGTTCGCAGCCTCGTATCTTCTGACCATTCGCCAACGGAATTCAGGGGGGCGAGTCCGATTGCTCGCCCGGGGGCCTCGGCATTCGACTGAATCTCCGTGACGGCAAGGGAGGCCGCAGATGGACAGCGAAGCTTACGGCAACTCGACATTGGCAATTCCCGCACTCGATCTTTCGGAGCCTCCGGCTGGCTGTGATCGGCGGGCGTTCATGGTGAGAAGTGCGATGGCGACCGCCATTGTCGCGCTCGGCGGCACGGCCAACCCGCTCTGGGCTCAGGCACCGGCCAACCCCCAGTTGGTCAATCTCGATCCGAACCTTCAGGTGGTGAAGAATGAGAAGGGCCCGGTGATGACCCTGGTCGACGAGTTCTACAAAGTCGGTCCAGGGCCCTCCTCATCGCACACCATCGGGCCGATGCGGATCACTTATGACTTCTATCAACGGGCAATCAAACTGCCGCAGGCCGAGCTCGACAAGGCCACCGCATTGCGGGTCAACCTTTACGGCAGCCTGAGCGCGACGGGAAAGGGACATGGTACTGAACGGGCGGCGCTCGCCGGCCTCATTGGACATGAGCCGGCGACCATCGACCCCGTTGCGGTCCTGGACAAGATGGCTGCCGAGCCCGAGAAGGTGTATCCGGTCAAGCTCGGCACGAAGACGATCAACGCGTCGCTCAAAGACATCATCTACGATGCGACAAAGGGCGACTTCCCGCACGCAAACACAATGAAGGTGAGCTTGCTCGCGGGCGACAAAGTTCTGCTTGAGCAGGAATATTATTCGGTCGGCGGCGGCTTCATCGAATGGAAGGGTTATACGCCTCCCAAGAAGAATCCGCCCAAATATCCATACCAGACCATCGCGGACGTCCTGAACTACACGAAGCGCGACAATATCTCGATCGCCCAACTCGCGATGGCGAATGAAACGTCAATCTCCGGCAAGTCCGAAGCCGAGGTTAATGCCTTCCTCGACAAGATCATCGGCGCAATGCGGGCTACCGTTAAGACCGGCCTTGCCGCGCCGACATCCACCTTGCCTGGCCCCATCAAGCTCAAGACCAAGGCGGGCGACGTCTACAAAAGCGCGATGAACGAGGCGATCCCCGCCCGTAAGGCGATCGGCATGGTTTCGGCGGCTGCCCTTGCCGGGTCAGAGGAAAACGCGCGCGGGCACCTGGTCATCACCGCGCCTACGGGTGGGTCGGCAGGGGTCATGCCCGCCGTGCTCTATTCGCTCGACGCAGCCGGCGCGAAGGTGTCCGACCAGAAGCTCCGCGAGGGACTTCTTGCTGCGTCAGTGATCGGCTACCTTTGCAAGCATCACGCCACACTCGCTGCAGCCGAGGGTGGCTGCCAGGCGGAGATTGGCGTTGCTTCGGCGATGGGCGCCGCAATGATCGCGCAGGCGCTGGATGCTCCTCCGCAAGTCGTCGCCAACGCCGCTGAGGGGGCGCTCGAACACCACCTCGGGATGACCTGCGATCCGGTGGCGGGTTTCGTGCAGATTCCGTGCATCGAGCGGTGCGCGTTCGGAGCCGTCAAATCCTGGACCGGCTATCTGATCGCCAAGAACGAGGTTCCCGCCAATCGCCGTGTCGATTTCGATTCGACGGTGCAAGCGCTGGCAATCACGGCAAAGGAAATGAACTCGAAATACAAGGAGACGTCGGAAGGCGGCCTCGCTGTGTCCCTCGTCCTTTGCTGACGAGCGACCGGCGATGACCGCATCGAGTCAGCGGTCGGGAGCGGCAGCGTCGATCGGTGTCGTCACCGTCGCTTGGCTCCTGACCGCCGTCTTCTATTTCTATCAATATTCGATGCGGTCGGCACCGGCCGTCATGATGCCGGAACTCAGCGCTGCATTCGGAATGAGCGCCATTGGCGTCGCTTCGCTGGTCGGGCTCTTCTACTACGGCTACGCGCCGTTCAGCCTGGTTGCGGGTGTCGCACTCGACCAGCTGGGACCGAGGAAGGTCGTTCCGTTGGGGGCGGCGAGCGTAGCCATTGGCGCGATCATGTTCTCGACCGCGGATCCGACGATCGGAAGCATCGGCCGCTTCATGCAGGGTGCTGGGGGCGTGTTTGCCCTGATCGGCGCGGTCTATCTTGTGTCGACCTACATGCCCGTGTCGCGGGCCGCGACGTTGATCGGCGTCACGCAGATGTTTGGAATGGCTGGCGGTTCGGCCGGGCAGTTCGTGGTCGGTCCGCTCATCGGATCAGGGCTTCCGTGGGACCGCTTCTGGTTCATCATGGGCGTCGTCGGGATTCCCATCGCGATCCTGCTCTTTCTCCTGATCCCCAAGCAGCAGGCGAAGAAGAGCGAGACCGCCGTCGGCCTTGGCCCGGCGCTGAAGGCGATGGGAACTGTTTTCATGAATCCGCAGTCGATCCTCTGCGGTCTGGTCGCCGGGCTGATCTTCATCCCGACGACCATCTTCGACATGGTCTGGGGTGTTCGCTTCCTTCAGGAAGGGCATGGGGTGCCCTATGAAATCGCCGTGCTTCGTTCGGCCGCAGTGCCGTTCGGCTGGATCATCGGCTGTCCGCTGCTCGGCTGGCTGACGGACCGCATCGGCCGCCGCAAACCCGTCATTATCGGAGCCGCGATCATGCTCCTGCTGACGCTCGCATTGATGCTCTACGGACCGCACGACGTCTTTCCGCCTTACTCGTTGGCGCTCGTCGCCGGCATTGCATCGGGCGCTGCCATGATCCCGTACACGGTGATCAAGGAAGCAAACCGACCGGAGCACAGCGGCACCGCGACCGGCGTGATCAACTTCCTGAACTTCTCGCTGACGGCCGTTTTCGGCCCGGTTTTCGCCGGCTGGCTCACGGAGGCCAGCGCGGGCGGCGAGCGCGAACTCGCACACTATCAGGCGACGTTCCAACCGCTCCTTTACGGCGTGGCGCTCGCCATCCTTCTAACCCTTCTCCTGCGCGAGACCGGACCCAAGGCGCGAAAGACGAATGAAGGCTCCCCGATGGGCGCGGAGATCCCGGCTGAATGAGATTCAACGGAGGAACAGATGTCGACTGAAGTCCTCGAACGGAAATCGGCAAAGAAAGCGGCTACGCCCAATGCGTTCAAGCCGGGGCTGTGGACGAAGGAGATCAACGTCCGCAATTTCATGCAGCACAATTACGAGCCCTATTACGGGGACGAGAGCTTCCTTGCCGGTCCCACCAAGCGCACGCTGGGTGTCTGGAAAAAGCTCACCGACATGTTCATCGATGAGCGCAAGAAAGGCGTTCTCGACGTCTCGCAAATCCCGAGCTCGATTACCGCGCACGAAGCCGGGTACATCGACAAGAAGAATGAGGTGATCGTCGGTCTCCAGACGGACGCACCGCTCAAGCGCGCCATCATGCCGAACGGCGGGCTCAAGATGGTCACGAACGGCCTCGAGGCTTACGGCTACAAGCCCGATCCGAAGGTCGTCGAGATCTTCACCAAGTATCGCAAGACGCACAACGAAGGTGTGTTCGACGCTTATACGCAAGACGTGCGGCGGTGCCGCAGCTCGCACGTCCTGACCGGTCTTCCGGATGCTTACGGACGCGGCCGCATCATCGGGGATTACCGCCGGGTCGCACTTTATGGCGTTGACCGGCTGATCGAGGTCAAGAAAGCCGAGAAGCTCTCGCTCGACGACCAATGGTCCACGGACGACATCATTCGCGACCGGGAGGAACTGAGCGAGCAGATCCGGGCCCTCGGCGAACTGAAGGAAATGGCCGCCAAGTACGGCTTCGACATTTCAGGGCCTGCGGGAACGGCAAGGGAAGCCGTGCAATGGCTCTACTTCGGCTATCTCGCCGCAGTGAAGGAGCAGAACGGCGCGGCCATGTCCCTGGGGCGTGTATCGACCTTCCTCGATATCTACTTCGAGCGGGACATCGCCAATGGGACTCTTACGGAGAGCCAGGCGCAGGAGATTGTCGACGACTTCGTCATCAAGCTACGCATCGTCCGCTTCCTTCGCACGCCGGAATATGACGATCTTTTCGCGGGCGACCCGACCTGGGTGACGGAGTCGATCGCAGGGATGGCGGACGACGGGCGACCTTTGGTCACCAAAACGAGCTTCCGCTTTCTGCAGACGCTGTACAATTTGGGGCCCGCACCCGAGCCTAATCTGACCATCTGGTACACGCCGCAGCTGCCAGAAGGCTTCCGGCGCTTCGCCGCCAAGGTCGCCATCGACACGAGCTCAATCCAGTTCGAGAGCGACGAGATCATGCGCATGGCGTGGGGCGATGACGGAGCGATCGCCTGCTGCGTCTCACCCATGGCGATGGGCAAGCAGATGCAATTCTTCGGCGCCCGGGCGAACCTCGCAAAGGCGATGCTCTACGCCATCAACGGCGGCCGCGATGAGGTCAGCGGCAAGCAGGTAGCGCCGGCAACCGAGCCGGTGCAGGGTGACTACTTAGATTTTGATGACGTCCTCGACCGCTTCGACAAGCTATTGGACTGGCTAGCCGCCACCTACGCCAGCGCGATGAACGTCATTCACTACATGCACGACAAATATGCGTATGAACGCATCGAGATGGCGCTGCATGACTATGCGCCGCTACGGACTATGGCATTCGGAATTGCCGGCATGTCGGTCGTCGCCGACAGTTTCTCCGCCATCAAGTATGCCAAGGTGAAGGTCGTCCGCGACGAGACCGGGTTGATCACTGATTATGTGACCGAAGGCGAGTTCCCGCTGTTCGGGAATAATGACAATCGCGTCGATGGAATGGCCGCCTGGCTGGTTTCGACCTTCATGGGCAAGCTGCGCAAATATCCCCTTTATCGGAACGCGCTTCACACCCAGTCGGTGCTGACGATCACGTCCAACGTGGTTTACGGCAAGGCGACCGGCAACACGCCGGACGGCCGCCGCAAGGGCGAGCCCTTTGCGCCTGGCGCCAATCCGATGCATGGACGCGACAGCCATGGCATCCATGCTTCTGCGGCATCGGTTGCGAAGATTCCCTACCGCGATGCGCAGGACGGAATCTCGCTGACGACGACGCTGGTTCCGACGGGCCTCGGCCGTACCGAGAGGGACCGGATCACGAACCTGACGTCGATCCTCGACGGTTTCTTCGGGACGACCGGATATCACATGAACATCAACGTTCTGAACCGCGATACGTTGATCGATGCGATGGATCATCCGGAGAAATACCCGAGCCTGACGATCCGCGTGTCAGGCTATGCCGTGAACTTCGTACGGCTCACTCGCGAGCAGCAGATGGATGTGATCAACCGCACGTTCCACGGAGACTGAAGTGGAAACTCAACCCGCCCCGGCGACAGCACCCGAAAAGGTATCGCTGGAGGCCAAGTCGCCATTCGAGATGCGTGTGCATCTTGGAGAAGGCGTGCCGGAAACCGACGTTCGATCCGCCCTCAGAACGGGCGACATGGGCTTCCTGCACAGCTTCACGACCGGCTCCGCGGTCGACGGACCGGGCATCAGGCTCGTTGCATGGACCACGGCCTGCATGTTCCGCTGCCAATATTGTCACAACCCGGACACGTGGACGCTCAGTAACGGAATCCCGGTTACCCTCGAAAAGGCCATCGACGAAGTCCGCAAATATGCGAACGGCTTGAAGGTGATGCATGGCGGCTTCACGCTTTCAGGCGGAGAGCCGCTGATGCAGGATCGCTTCGCGGCTCGCTTGTTCAAGGCGGTGAAGAATATGGGCGTTCACACGGCGATTGAGACGAATGGCTATTTCGGCGAGCGCTTGAGCGACGACGAGCTTCGCGACATCGATCTCGTGATTCTCGACATGAAGGCCTTCACGCACGAGCAGCACAAAAGGGTGACGAGTTTGCCCAACGCCGACGTCCTCGAATTTTGCAATCGCTTGTCCGAGCTCAAGCGTCCGATGTGGCTGCGTTATGTCCTGGTGCCTGGACTGACGGATATCCCAGAAGAGATGGAGGCCGTCGCCGACTTCGGAGTGTCGCTCGGGGTCGTGGAACGAGCCGAGATTCTCCCGTTCCACCAAATGGGGAAATATAAATGGGAGCGGCTCGGTTTGAACTACAAACTCGATGCCACGGATCCGCCAACGCGCGACGGCGTGGCGAAGGCGGTCTCCATCTTCCGAGAAGCTGGGTTGACGGCCGACTGACGGAGTCTCCTGACTTTACTGCTGCCGTTTCAGGTTTTCCCTGAGTTATTGCAGGGTGTGACCTGCGCATAATCCCCGAGCACCATAGCGGGATTGGGGGCATCCATGCGCAATCGTCTCTTGGCCGCGTCAGCGATTTTCATTGCGACTCCAGCCATCGCCGCAGCCGATCCGACCCAGCCCGTTTCACCCGCCGGCAATTCGCTTCCGACCTTCAGCACCGGCGTTGTGACGACAGCCGCTGCAACCCAAGGCGCGCAGGCTCCCTTGTCTGATGCCGAGCGTAATGAAGCCCTCAAGGAACTGCAGGACCTCAAGGCGCGCATGTCGGCGCTGGAGAACAAGCTGGGCGTCGCTCCTCCCGCGCCCGTCCCCGCTGCTCCGGCAGCGCCAAAGGACCATAATCTTGAGCTCTATGGCTTCCTGCAGACCGATGCGATCCAGGATTTTAAACGGGTCAATCCGGACTGGGACGCGACTCTGCGTCCCTCGCGGATCCCGACTGAAAAGGGCGAGTTCGGCGGAAACGGCCAATCGATTTTCAGCGTCCGCCAGTCGCGCCTAGGAGCGAAAGCCACCGGTACGCTCGGCGGGAAGCCCTACGAGGCGAAGTTCGAGTTCGATCTTTTCGGCACCGGGGTAGACGCAGGCCAGACCACATTCCGCGTGCGCCATATGTACGCGAAGTGGGGGCCGTTCCTGATCGGGCAGACGAACACGCTCTTCATGGATGGCGACATCTTCCCCAATGTTCTCGATTATTGGGGCCCGACGGGAATGGTGTTCGTGCGCAATCCCCAGATACGCTGGACGTTCCTGAACGGCGGCGGATGGGAAGCGGCTGTCGCGCTTGAGCATCCAAGCGACGACATCGACCCGGGCAGGATTCGCCTGATAGATGAGAATGTCGCCGCAAACATTCAGAGCAATGAGGAACTGCCGGATCTCACAGCTGCCGTGCGATACGGCGGAGACTGGGGTCACGTCCGACTGGGCGGCATCCTGCGCAAGATCGGCTATGAAACGCGGGGTACCGACGGCAACGAGCCGAGCGGTCACGAAACCGGCTGGGGCCTGAACGCGACGGGAGCGGTCAAGCTGGGCCTCGCGACGCCTCGGCTCGGCATCGTCTACGGCCGCGGGATTGCCACCTACATGAATGACGGCGGCATGGACCTCGCTCCTGCGGTCCAAGTGGTGCCGGACCCGCAGAACGGGCAAATCCTCCTCGTGCCGAGGGCGGTCGCGGTGAAGCTTCTGGGCATCTCAGCTTATGTAGACTTCCAGTGGGCCAAGGCATGGAGCTCGGCGGTCGGCTACAGCTTCACGAAGGTCGACAACACGAACTTCCAGGACGCAACGGCCTTCCATAAAGGCGAATATGCGTCGGCGAACCTGCTTTACGCGCCCTTCGACAACGTCCTGACCGGCGTCGAAGTCCTGTGGGGCAAGCGCACCGACAATGACGGCGACACAGGAAACGACGTCCGCATGCAGGCCAGCTTCAAATGGTCCTTTTCGAGCAAGAATATCTGGGACCTGCTGCTTTCGGACTAGCGGCCGACGCTCGCTTCAACCGCGCTTGCGCAGCGTTTTGGTGATCTTGTCGAGCATCGATGTTTCACGGCTCGAGACGCTGTTTCCCAGCCGAAGCAATTGAGCGAGTCCGCCGCCTGTGGCCATGGCCACCTCATTGCAGGCTTCGACGATGCGATTAAGACGTTCCTCGCGCTCGTCCGCCGGAAGGACAGAAAAGCCCGTCTTGATGACTTCGACGGCCGTGTCGAACAGGTCGTCTGAAGGACGCGCGCCGAGCCATTCGGTGAGCAACTGGTAGCCGGCCGAGCCGGGCTCCACGTTTCGTTCGCGAGCGATCCGAAGCACCGTATCGTGCTCGTCCCTGCTTACCGCTGCGTCGGCCCAGGCGACCTGGACCAAAGGTGCAAGGAAGAACGCCGGGGCGTTGTCGACCGTAATACCGAGATCCCGCACGTGCTGCAGCAGTTCGGGATTGTGGACCTGCAACTTTTCGCCGAGCGCCTGCGCAATGTCCTCCAGATTGGCGTTCTCGCGGAGCTTCCCAAGCAGCTTTGCGTCTTCCTGCCGGAAGTAGGCTTCTTCCATCGCTTTCTCGCGATCGCCGAAAATCCGGTCCTGCATCTTTACCTCGCTTCGACTCTGATACGCGTTTGCTGCTGCGTGCCCTTGGCATCCAACTCTGCCGCAAGAGCGCTTGCGGCATCTTCCCTGTCGATCTTGAGACCGGTCAGCTGCCCAACCATTTCCTGCGCAGCTTCGACGGCGACGATCTCCAGTTCCGTCCGCGCTGCGTCAACCGCCGTTCGGATCCTGAGCCGCGCATGTTCCACCTTTGCATCGATTTCGTCCAGCGCCGCCTTAACTCGAGCCTCCGTTTCAAGCGCGCTCTTTTTCTTCGCCTCCTGGGCGATACGCGTGGCTTCGATCTTCGCATTGTCCATGCGCTCGCGCCATTCGGCCTCGGTCTGCTCCGCATCGGCCTGGGCAGTTTTCGCTCTCTCGAGGTCCTCCGTAATCTTCTCGGTTCGGGCGGTGATGGTTGAACGGACTTTCGGCAGCATGCCGCGTCCGATCACGAAGAAAATCAGCCCGAACGTGACCACCAGCCAGAACAGCTGGGAAGCGAAGACCATCGAGAGCTGGGCGATCTGCGGCATGGGTCAGTGCAGATTGATTGCGTCGCTGAGGTACAGCGTCGTCAGGAGGGCGAAGACGTAGGCCTGGATGGCGCACATCAGCAGTTCCAGTGCGATGACGAAGGCGACGAACAGGAAGCTGAGGACTCCGATCCCGAGGCCCATCACGCCGCCGTTGAGTCCACTGACGATGAAGCTTCCGAAGACCTCCATCAGGATGTGGCCGGCAATCATCGCCACGAACAGTCGCAAGCCTAGGCTGAAGGGGCGGACCATGAACGATATGAATTCGATCGGCGCGATCAGCGGGATCATCGGAAGCGGCGTACCGTGCGGCACGAATAGCGAGAAAAAGTGCAGGCCGTGACGCCAGAAGCCGACAAGGATCACCATGGAGAAGCTTACTACGGCAAGCACGCCGGTGATGCTGAACTGGCTTGTCGTCGTGAAGGCGTGGAGACCGGGAATGATCGCCAAGGGCAACAGTCCGAGAAAGTTCGACACCAGGATGAACATGAACAGCGAGAAGATGTAGGGGACGAACTTCGCGCCTTCCGGGCCGATGTTCACCTGAACCATGTCGTCGATGAAGTTCGTGAAACCTTCGACTGCTGCCTGCCAGCGGCCGGGTACGAGCTCCCTCTTCAGCCCAAGCGCCATGAAGGTGAAGATCACGCCGAAGGTAATCAGCATCCAGGCCGCGCTGTTGGTGAAGCTGATGTCGTAAGGACCGATGTGCAGAGGCGCGATCTGGTTGATCGTAAACTGATGCATCGGGTCGATTTTGCCTTGAGCGGACACGCGCGCTCCATCCCGTTAGACCGCTTCCCGCCGCGACGCGGCGGCGGTGCTTCTACAATTCCTATGGTTGGCGCGGAGCGGTCACTATCGGGACTTGTCGGTAGGTCGGCGGCCCAATCGAGGACGCGGCCCGGTTAGGGGTTTTATCCCTCTCCTAGCGGAGCCTGCGGTAGAAGCGGACGACCAGTTCCTCGGCGATGACCATCGTCACCACAACGATGATGAGCCAGACGATGCCGTGCATCCATCCGTGGAACTGCACATCTTCCGAGAACGCGACCGACAGGGCTTTCAGGATGACGAACTTCGATCCGAAGAGGACGAGCCAGGCGCAGAAAAAGCGAAGCGTCTTCCACCCAGCACCGACCTTCCCCGTGAAGTGGCTCGCCACCCAATGCTCGACCGCGATCGTGCCCTTGAGAAGGAGCTGGAGCAGGATCGACGCCAGCAGCATCGTCGTGAAGGTGTCGACGTAGACGTGCTCGGAATATTGATCGAAGAGACCCAGAACGACCAAATCGACCAAAGCTCCGACGAAGTAGAGCAGGAACAGGCGTTGCCGGTTCGAGTGGGTCCGTGCAGCATCCGGCAGGAACACGTCCCCGTTCACTGGCGTACCCATGTTTTCGATATGAGGTTGCTCGGTCGCCATGGAGCCTCTGCGAAACGCGCCGGCGGCTGTTCAGCACGGCCGCCGGCGCGAAAAGAAAACTCGCCCTTACTTGGGCGCGGGCGTTTGCTGAACGGACACGGATGACGGGTCAGGCACCGTTACATAAACGACGGTGTCACCTTCATACTGGGGCTGATAATAGGCCCCGCCGCAATTGTAGTAGGTATAGGAACGATACGGGTACGGCGAGCAAGCGGGCGGCAGCGCATAATAGGCCGATCCGTATGCGGCCGCCGTCGCCCAAGCCGCCGTTGCGCCGATCGCGATCCCGGCCGCCAGCGGATAATCGCCCCAGCCGTTCCAATCGCCGCCCCAGTCATTGTCGATGTCGATGTTGTTGTTGATGTTCGTGTTGCGATTGCCGCTATTGTTGATTCCGCCGCCCTGGCCGGGCCGCTGGGTGCCGCTACCGCCCTGGCCGGGGCGATTGCCGGGCCGACCGGGCTTCCCGACTCCGCCAGCGCCGCCAACGCCGCCGACACCTCCGGGCCTCCCCGCTCCGCCAACGCCTCCGACGCCGCCAACGCCTCCGACGCCGCCAACGCCTCCGGGCCTGCCCGCTCCGCCAACGCCTCCGACGCCGCCTGGACGTCCAACGTTGCCGCGATTGCCGGAAGCCATGCGGTTGCCCGTTCCTGGCGAGTTACGGATTCCTGGGCCGGTTGATGGACGCATGCCCGTCGACGGACGCGAATAGCTTCCGCCGCCAGGCCTGCTGTAGCTTCCTCCGCGGCTGAAGCCGGAACCGCCACCGCGGTTATAGCTCCCGCGGCTCGCGCCGCTGCCGCCGCGGCTGAATCCGCCGCCGCCGCGGCTCATGCTGCTCGAGCCGCCGCGGCTGAATCCGCCGCCGCCGCGACCGCCGCCGCCGCGACCCCCGCGAGCATCGGCCTCCTGGGCCACAAAAGAGCCGAGGCTCACGAATGCGCTGAGCATCGCTATGTAACGCAGTTTGCCCCGCATCTTACTCTCCCTTGTAGGTGGCCAGCTGAATCCGCTTCGCGTTCGCGTCGGGCACGAAGGTGAAGTCAGCATCACTGAAGGTTGGGTTCACCTGCCAGGTGAGGTATGAAGTGAAGGCTGGTTTCGCCGGATCGTTGCGATCGACGATGGAGATTTTCAGTGGAAGCGGCGGGTCAGCCTTCTGGATCCAGATTTCCCAATCCACATTGTCTTCGCGAAAAGCGAAGTGATCCGTTTCCACGCCGCGCACGGTGGCCGATCCAACTTTATAGGCAGATCTCAAGGCCTTGACGCGGTCGGAGTCGCCCTCTGAGGTGTCGCCCCAGCGGAACAAGTCCTCGAGCGGCAAGGCGATGCCGAACTTGTTGTAGATCTCATCCAGCACTGCCTTGTTCGTGCCTGGCGCCGGAGCCTGCGCGTAGAAACCGAGCTTCGGCGAATAGACGGTGAAGGTCTTACCGTCGTAGATGAAGCGACGGTCCTTGATGTCGCTTGTATAGTCGATCACGAAGCCGGGCTTGCGGATCTTGTATTTGGCAACGCCGTCCAGCGCGATCCGCTGGCCGTCGTTCGTCACGACGTCACGCGTTGCCTCCGAAGTAAGCGCCAGCGTGTTCGCCGACATTAGATAGGTGCTCATCTCGTTGAGAGCTTCGACTGCGCCGTCGTCGATCGTGCCTTCGTTCGTGACGGGAGCTTCCATGCCGGAGCTTGGGAATTGCTGGGTGCGCGGCGGCGGGGCAGCATCAGATGTTTGTGCGACCCCGCCGGTGGCAGTCGCGAAGGTGAGCCCGAAGGCCAAGACGGAGTATGAAAGACGCTTCATGCGACGTTCTCCATTTGCTGAACGTGCTGGAACCAAGCGTCGGGTAACACTGCGGGAACGGCGCTTTCATCGGGCTAACCCCTGAGGTGGGTCGGTAACGTTCCTGATACGGCGGGGTCCCGCAGATCGACCGGACAAACGTCTCCAGCCGAAGCGCTTAATGCCGACGACAATGGTAGACCGTCCGCAAATCTTCTGTCGTCATATGGGTTTACCCCGATAGAAAAGGATGCTCCTCTCCTAGACGAGTAGGCCATCGGCCGGTCGGCCGGTCGGTGCGTAAACGGGGGCCGCGTCAGTCGATTGGCGAACATGCTGGTGCGCGGTGGCAACGAACGGGCAGAGCATGACGAGTCCTATCCGACGGATCATCATTGTCGACGATCATGACGCTATCCGGAGGGGTGTCCGGCAACTTCTAGAGACGAAACCTTATTATCAGGTCGTCGGCGAAGCGCCTGACGGCCGGTCGGGGCTCGAGCTGGCGCGGGAAGTTCGTCCCGACATCGCCATCGTCGATTATTCGATTCCCGAGCTGAACGGCCTGGACCTGTCGCATGCGCTGAAGCGTGAGTTTCCGCGCATCGAGATCCTGCTCTACACGATGCACGATCGAGAAGAGATCATCATGGCCGTGCTTCGTGCCGGGGTGCGCGGCTTCATCCTCAAGTCCGATGCGGAAAGGCACCTCATCGCAGCCCTAGATGCGCTGTCGATCCATCGGCCCTATTTCTCGGGAGCGATTTCCGACGCGCTCCTGCACCAGTTCCTGGACAGCAAGCCTCAGGCTCTGGCGAGCAGCCTAACCCACCGCGAGCGTGAAATCGTCCAGCAGGTCGCGGAAGGCCGGATCAACAAGGAGATCGCGCAGCGGCTGAACATCAGCGTGAAGACCGTGGAGACACACCGGGCCAGCGCGATGCGGAAGCTCAAGCTAAGGACGACGGCGGATCTTGTGCGCTATGCCGTTCGCAACCAGCTCATCCAGGCGTAGGTTCCTCAGGCCGCGAGCGGCAGGCTGCCCGAAACCTTCAATCCGCGCCTCATGTTCTTGACCTGAAACTGGCCGCCAAGCGATTCGATACGATGGCGCATTCCCCGCAGGCCGATCCCGTGCGGTTCGTCCTCGATTGCGTCCCGGATGCCTATGCCGTCATCGGCGATCGCAAACTGAATCCGGTCTCGCGCGCGTTCGAGCGTCACTTCCGCCGACGAGGCACGCGCGTGGCGGTGAATATTCACCAATGCTTCCTGAATGACCCTGAGCACGGCCGTCGAGAAAGGTTCGGCGACACCGAAAAACTCTCCCGCCGACTTGAACGTGACGTCGATCCCGGCCCGACGACCAAAGTCGCGGCACAAAGACTGCACAGCCGAGGTGACACTACGATCGCCAAGCTCTGTCGGATATTCCATGAAAGCGAGCGAGCGGATCTCGCTGTCGATCAGTCTGATGGTCTCGTCGATCTCGATCATGAGGTCGTCGTGACCGGAATCAGCCTCGATCCTGCGCAGGCGAGCGACGCTGAGTTGGAGCGCCACCAGCAACTGGCCCGCGGAGTCGTGCAGTTCCTGGCCTATGCGCTGGCGCTCACATTCCCGAACATCGAGCAACTGACTGAAGAGGCTCGCGCGAGACAGCTCCGATGCAGCTCTGGACTGCCAGTCTGCTTTCGATCGCTTGGCGGCGGTGGCCGGAGATTTATGGAATTCCGGTCGGCCTGACACGGAATTCGGCTGCGGCGGTTGACTCTGCATCCCTGTAGCTCCGCTCCAGAGCTGTATCGCAACGTAGAACTACTGATCCGGCCTCAGCAATATACGCCCAGCGACCTACAGAGTCACGGCGAAACATGACGCAGATTAACTCTGGCCTTCTACACGCGATACTGTGGCAGGCGCGGGGAC
>JBKPKE010000213.1:0-4554 GCA_046730955.1 Pseudomonadota bacterium | reverse complement strand
GATTTGGGCCGAACCCATTTGGACCGCGGGGCCAAGAGAGGATACCTCAACGAACGCAGATCGTTCGCGCACTGCTTTTTTCTGTGCATGAGGCCTGCGTTGTGGGGTCGTTACTTAGCTCAATCCATACCTCTAAAGCCGAACAGTTGATCCGCTCGCAGAGTTGCGGGGTGGGCGTCGCTGCCCTCTAGGCCCGCCGCGGCGGCCCGCAACCTTCCGCTTCGCTCCAGGTCCTCCTCTTCGTTCCGGCCCTTCGGGTGCAGGCCGCCTCATGCGACAGGCCTGCCGGTCCGCTCCTTGCCGCCCACCCCGCCTTCCGCGGCCGGTGCGGTGTTTGAAGGAGAAAGGACCATGCAACTTCGTCATATTGCTATCGCCAACCTAACCGTCTCGGCCGCCAACATGCGCGGACGCGGCAAGGCCGACATCGCCAACATCCTGCCATCCGTCAGGGCGCGCGGCATTCTTGTGCCGTTGATGGTGAGGCCCAATGGCTCGCCCGACACGTTCGAGATCGTCGCGGGCAAGCGGCGTTACCATGCGGCACTGGCCGTGGCCGAGGAGAACGGCGGCGAGTCCGAACCGCTGCCGTGCGCGGTGCTCGACGACGCAGACGATGCAGCGGCGCTCGAAGCTTCGCTTATCGAGAATGTCGCGCGCCTCGACCCCGACGAGGTCACCCGCTGGGAAACTTTCACGCGGCTGGTGAAGGAGGGGCGCACGGCGGAGGACATCGGCGCGACCTTCGGCCTCACCGAGTTGCAGGTGAAGCGCACCCTCGCGCTTGGCAACCTGCTGCCTCGCATCCGTCAATTCTATCGCGACCAGAAGATCGACGCGCTGACGATCAAGCACCTGACGCTGGCCAGCAAGGCGCAGCAGAAGGAATGGCTGGCGCTGTACGACGACCAGGCTGCGTACGCGCCAAGGGGCTCTTCGCTGAAGGCGTGGCTGTTCGGCGGCGATACCATCCCTGCCAAGGCCGCGATCTTCGACCTCTCCAGCTACGAAGGTGAGCTGGTCAGCGACCTCTTCGACGAGGACAGCTACTTCGCATCCGCCGATGCCTTCTGGGCCGCGCAGAACGCCGCCATCGAGGCGAAGGCGCAGGGCTATCGCGAAGCGGGCTGGGCCGATGTGACCGTCCTTCAACCCGGCTCCTACTTCAACAGCTGGGAGTATGAGCGGCGTCCCAAGACGAAGGACGGGAAGGTGTTCATCGCCATCGGCCATCGCGGTGATGTCACGGTGCATGAGGGATATGTCTCCTTGCGCGAGGCACGGCGG
This sequence comes from Pseudomonadota bacterium, assembly GCA_046730955.1. Lineage (GTDB taxonomy): Bacteria > Pseudomonadota > Alphaproteobacteria > Sphingomonadales > Sphingomonadaceae > Sphingomicrobium. The sequence goes on along the minus strand of JBKPKE010000213.1, from coordinate 3,267 downwards.
CAGGACGCGGGCGAGTCCGGCGAGAAGCCGCAGCGTCCCGAACTGACCGCTCCCATGCAGAATTACATCGACCGGCATCGCCATGCGGTCGTGCGCTCCAAAGTCGCAGGAAAGCCGATGCTGGCGCTCCGGCTCGTGCTCGCGCATGCGATCGTGGGCTCAGGCCTCTGGAACGTTCGGGTGGAGCCGCAGCGGGGACTTACCGACGCGATCACCGAGAGTGTCGAAACCTGCCCATCCGAGGCGGTGTTTGACGTCCAGCGGCGGGCTGTCCTCGCAAGCTTGGGGTTCGACGCCGAAGCGCCGACCGTCACGCATGGATACGAGGGTGAAGGCCGGATTTGTGGCCTGTTCATGCGCTTCCTCGATCTTTCCGACGAAGCGGTGCTGGAGGCCTTGGCAATCGTGATGGCCGAGACTCTGGAGGCAGGAACGCCGCTGATCGAAGCGCTCGGGCGGCACCTCGCTGTCGACATGGCCGACGCTTACGCCGCCGATGGAGCATTGCTCGACCTCATCAAGGATGGCGAGGTCCTCGACGCGATGCTCGCCGAGGTCGCCGGCCAGCAGGTCTCGGACGCGAACGCCAAGGCAACGGGCAAGGTGAAGCGGCAGATCATTGCCGACTGCCTAGCGGGCACCAACGGGAGGGCGAAGGTCGAGCGGTTCGTGCCGCGCTGGATGAGCTTCCCGCCAACCGCCTACACGACGCGCGGCGGTGTCGCGACCGTCAGCCGGTCAGCTGCGGTCGAGGGTTTGTTCGCACCGGAACCGGACCTTGAGGCGCATGCCGAAGCGCAGCCTGAGCCGGTCGCGCAAGCCGCTTGACCCATGCGGCGGGCGGCGCACCGCGCCGCCCGCTTCTTCTCATCGAACAAGGACAGCTATCATGTCCGATCACGATTCAGAGGCGCGCCGTTTGTTGGAAGATGCGCTCGCGAACTTGCCGTGGATTCAGCGCGAGGTGTTCAAACTCCACGCCGTCGATGCTTACTCATACTCTGAGATCGCCTGGCTCCTGCACACCAATGAGCGAACCGTCGAACGCCAGATGGCCAGGGCGATCTACAAGCTATCCAAGCAGATGGAGGGGCATCCGCTCAGCTGGTGGGAGCGATGGTTCTGAGCGGAAATTCGCGGCCGGTCGGCGTTGCCGCCCGGCCGCCTCCGCGATGTTGCAGTGACGGCACCAACCCTTAGGATTGAACGTCCATGCGCACTAATCTCGATCACGTACCACCGGCCAAGCAGCGCGAGCTGGAGCGCGTCGTACAAATCCTCTTTGAGGAATTCGACGAGGCGCGCTCGCTTGCGACCCAGGACTGGAGGAAGAAGGGCCGCATCCTCAAAATCATCCTCTACGGGAGCTACGCACGTGGCGGATGGGTCGATGAGCCGCACACGGCCAAGGGCTACCAGTCTGACTTCGACCTGCTGATCATCGTCAACGACAAGCGGCTCACGGATCGCGTCGAATATTGGGCGAAGGCCGAGGAACGGCTTAACCGCGAGCTGGCGATCACAAAAACGCTCAAGACGCCGGTCAACTTCATCGTTCACACTCTGCATGAAGTGAACGACGGCCTCGCCCATGGACGCTTCTTCTTCATGGACGTCGCGCGCGACGGAGTCGCGCTCTACCAGAGTGAAGACAGCGAGCTTGCCGAGCCGAAGCCGAAGACACCCGACCAAGCGTTAGCAATGGCGCGCGAGTACTTCGAGGTGTGGTTTCCGGCTGCGACGAAGCGTTTCGACGGTGCTAAATTTCACATCGAGAAAGGCAACCTGAAAGATGCAGCGTTCGACCTGCATCAGACGACCGAGCGCCTTTATCACTGCGTACTTCTTGTTTGCACCTTCTACACGCCACACGTGCACAATTTGGCTTTCCTGCGGACCCAGGCTGAGCGCCTGGATCGGCGTCTGACCTATGTCTGGCCGACCGACACTCGCAAGGAACGGGCGATGTTCGAGAAGCTCAAGGACGCTTACGTGAAAGCGCGCTACTCGAAACACTACCGCATCTCAGACGAAGAGCTTGCATGGCTATCTACATGCGTCGATGAGCTTGGGCGCGTGGTTCAGACGATTTGCGAAGAGCGTATCCAGATGCTCAAACGCAGCGCCGCAGCCTAGGATCACATGGCTAAATAGGTGGCGGGCGCATCCGACTTTCTTTCGCTCGCAACGGCAAGGCGCATTGCGCTCGCCGCTCAAGGGTTCGCCGAAAAGCGCCCGGACGAGCCCACGTTGCGCGACCTCATGAAGACGATCAACCGCCTGTCGCTGCATCAGATCGATAGCGTCAACGTGCTCAGTCGCGCCCATTATCTGCCTGCCTTCTCGCGGCTCGGTCCCTACAATCGGAACCTGCTCGACACGCTCGCCTGGGGACCGCGATCGAAGCGTCGGTTGTTCGAATATTGGGGTCACGAGGCAAGCCTCCTGCCTTTCGACTATTATCCTCTCTTCCGCTGGCGAATGGATCAGGCAGATCGCGGCGAGGCTGGTTGGACGGCCATGCGCGCGTTTGCCTCGGAACGACGAGGCGAAGCCGAGCGGATTCTCGCCCGGTTTCGCGATGAAGGCGCACTCGCCGCCTCCGATTTTGAGGACGGTAAGGGCAAGGGAGGATGGTGGAATTGGGGCGATGCGAAGAGCGCGCTCGAATGGCTGTTTTGGGCTGGGCACGTCACAACGGCGTATCGCCGCAACAGCTTCGAGCGCGTCTATGACTTGCCCGAACGTGTCATTCCCACTTCCATATTGAACCATCCTGTCCCGGCTGAAGGGGACGCTCACCGCGAGCTGATTTCGCGCGCGGCAAGGGCCTTGGGCATCGCGACTCCTGGCGATTTGCGGGATTATTTCCGGCTTCAACCGCTACCATCGCGAACCGCAATTTCGGACCTGGTCGAAGAGGGACGGCTAATACCGGTGGCTGTCGAAGGGTGGAAACAGGCGGCCTATTTGAATGCCGATGCGCGACGACCACGGAAGATCGAAGGCCAAGCGTTACTTGGGCCTTTCGACCCACTCATTTGGGAACGAGCAAGGACCGAACGCTTGTTCGGTTTCCGGTATCGCATCGAGATCTACACGCCGGCCGAAAAGCGGGTGCACGGCTATTATGTGCTTCCCTTCCTGTTGAACGGCCAGCTTGTCGCGCGTGTCGATCTTAAGGCCGATCGCCAGGCGAGCCGGCTTCTGGTTCGCCGCGCAACCTTTGAGCCCGGCTCACCGTCGGAAACCTCAGCTGCCCTCGAT
>JBKPKE010000212.1:0-2822 GCA_046730955.1 Pseudomonadota bacterium | reverse complement strand
GGGATTACCTGCCTTCGTCATCGGCTCCAGCCGTGAGATGACCTGGTCCGGGCTAATCGCGTCGAACTCCAGCGCAGTCGCGCGGATGGTTCCCATATCGCGATATGGTTGCGGAAGACCGCTGTCGTTCGCGACCTGGCGATACTTGGACAGGGCGGTCGCACGATCATTCTTGTCGAGCGCCACGGCAGCTTCGGCGAGGACGGCGGAGGCCCTCACGATGTCATTTGAGGACCCGTTGAGCTGAGCGAGGCGCTGAGGCACCGTCTTCACCCGGTTTTCGGCTATGTCAGTGAAGATCGCATGCAACTCTTCGGATTCGGTCGCCGCATGCTTTTGTTGCCGTTGATCCCAGTAGATCCAGCCCCCCACAGCGGCCAGGAATAGAATCAGCGCGACGGCGAGCCACTTGCCGTAGCTTCTGAAGAAGTCCTGAAACTGGTCGCGGCGAAGATTCTCGTCGACTTCCCTAAGGAATGTTTCGCTGCTGTCCGGTGGAAGCGCCAAAATCGAGCCTCAAAGCGAATGATCGGAAACTGCCGGAAGCTCCCTTGCGATGCTCAGATGAACGGAAGCTGGCGCGGCACCGTCTAGCGGCTGAAAAGCCAAAGGCAAAGGGGTTGCGAAGCGGCGGCTCAACGAGCCTTCGGCCGATAGGTCTGGTCTGCTGAAGGAAAGGCCCGGGAACGCACTTCCGACGCATAGGATTCGGCGGCTTTCCCGATTTGCTCGGCGAGATTGTCATATCGCTTCACGAATCGCGGAGTGCGTTCGAACAGCCCGAGCATGTCGTCCGTGACGAGGATCTGGCCGTCGCACTCGGCCGAGGCTCCTATACCGATGATCGGCGCAGGCACTTCTCGCGCCAGCCTGGTCGCGAGCTCTTCCATTACGCCTTCGACCACTATGCAGAAGGCGCCGGCATCGGAAACGGCATGAGCGTCCTTGGCGATCTTCTTCGCTTCGGCGTCGCCCTTGCCGCGCGCACCGTAGCCGCCGAGGGTGTTCACCGCCTGTGGAGTCAGGCCGACGTGGCCGATAACCGGGATCCCGCGCTCGCTCAGGAAACGAACCGTGGGCGCCATCGCTTCCCCGCCCTCGAGCTTCACCGCAGCGCATCCAGTCTCCTTCATGACGCGCGAGCAATTCGCAAAGGCCTGTTCGGGTGATCCCTCGTAGGACCCAAAGGGCATGTCGACCGCAACGAGAGCGTGCCAGCTCCCGCGCACGACCGCGGCACCATGCGCGATCATCATGTCCAGCGTCACCGGGATGGTCGACGGTAGTCCGTAGATGACCTGTCCCAAGCTGTCGCCAACGAGCAGCAGGTCGCAGTGCACGTCGAGCAGTTGCGCCATTCGCATCGTGTAGGCGGTGAGGGCAACGATAGGCTCTTCGGTCCTGCCGTGGGCCTTTCGCGCACGCAGCCCTGGCGCAGTCATCCTCTTGCCCGGAACGGGCGAGGGCGTGGCTCGGCTCGTCGCCGTGTCGATGGTGAAAGTCGACATTAGCGGCCGTTTAGCCGCCTTGGCCTAGTGCAGCCAGCCCCGCTGATGCGAGTGGCGGGCGAACGACCAGATCGAACTGGTCAAAAGCAGGATTCCGATCGCAAAGGCAATGTCGTTCGTCGTGATGTTGTCCCGAATAAACGGGACCGTCGCATACGGCACATAGCTGATGAAGCTCGCAACGAGCGATACGACCAGGAAGGGCTCTGCGGACCTTCGGCGCAAAACCAGCAGCAGAGTGCCAAGGAATCCCATCCATACGGAGAGCGCGTAAGCGGCGATTTGCCAGATAGGTTGGGCCCTGATGAGATCCCGCCGGTCCAGGGGGACCTGCGTGGCTTCCTTGGTCACGTCCGTGAGGTAGTCCCAGCATAGCGCGGCAAAAAACAGCAGCGATCCGATTGCCGCAATCCAATACCAGCGCGGTACTGGCTGGCGCTCATAGCGTTCAGTCATCCGGCCCCCTTATGCCCTGAACAACAGTGCGCTCTAGCGGGCACGGGCGCAAGCCGTCCGAACGGCACTATCTCGTTGCGAGAGCGTTACGGCGGCCATGGATCGGTTTTTCACGCGCGTCGCGACGCGTATCTCAGTCGCTGCGGGACAGCCGCTGACATTCCTGCTGGCGGTCGGCATCATTTTGGTATGGGTCGTTACCGGCCCAATCTTCCAGTTTTCAGATACCTGGCAGCTTATCATCAACACCGGGACGACGATCGTCACTTTCCTGATGGTCTTCCTGATCCAGAATGCCCAGAACCGCGACGCAGCTGCGATGCAGGCGAAGCTTGATGAACTCCTTCGCGCGGTCGGAGCCGCGCGCGACCGTTTCATCGGCGTCGAGCATTTGACGGAACGCGAGATCGAGTTGATTCGCGCTGCTCTCGAACGGGAGGCGAGGGGCGACACCAAAAGAGCAAAGGACGTGAAGGGCACTGTAGACCGTCTGCTCGATCGTTTCTGAGACGGTTCGGGGGGAGAAAAGGCTTGAACGGGCTGCAATCCGCAATATTTTCGCGCCCCGGGGTGGATGAAAGCTGGCGCCGTGCGTCCGCGTGTTTTGGGATCGTCGCCCTTGTCGAATCTTGAGAGTATGTCCGAGCAGCAGCGATTTCAGCTGCTCATCAACTCGATCACGGACTACGCCATCTACATGCTCGATGTAGACGGCCGGATCACTACTTGGAATCCGGGCGCGGAGCGTTTCAAGGGATACGCTGCCGACGAGATCATCGGCCAGAATTTCTCGGTATTCTTTACGCCGGAAGATCGCGAGGCGGGCGTTCCGCAAAATGCTCTGGCAAGAGCCTTGGC
>JBKPKE010000211.1:0-20707 GCA_046730955.1 Pseudomonadota bacterium | reverse complement strand
GGTCTGTTCGCCAATGCCAAGTACGAGGTTACGGACACAGTCAATTTCTCGGTGAAGGGAGTCTGGAACCGCCGCGAATCCAGGAATCAGGCCGCCCCACTTCCGCTTTTGGTTGGACCGAGCGCTGGCAACCTGAATATTCTCGATCAAACGGTGATTGACGCGACCCAGCGCTACAACCCGTTTGGAGTCACGCTGGTTCCTGACGACCCCACGACCCCTGGCTTCGACAACAATTACAACATTGTCCGGCGCCGCATGCTTGAGCTTGGGCCTCGTCGCTTCCATCAGGTCGTGAAGACGATCTACGGATTGGCGACGGTTGACGGTAAGTTCACTGCGGCGAACAGCGATTGGTTTTGGGACGTCAACCTGTCCTACGGCAACAACAAGGCCGAGCAGACGATGCTCGGCAACATAAATGCCGCGAAGCTGCAACAGGCGCTAGGCCCGGATGCGGGCTGCACCGCGCCTTGCGTGCCGGTCAACCTGTTCGGTGGCTTTGGAAGCGTCACCCAGGACATGATCGACTGGATCAGTTTCGTTCAACGTGATTCCAGCGAGCAATCGCAGTGGGACTTCACCGGTAACGTTTCCGGCAATCTCTTCGAATTGCCCGGCGGTCCATTGGGCGTCGCGGCCGGCGTCGAATATCGCGACCTGAAGGGCCGCTTCGATCCGGATCCAATCATACAAGCCGGCCTCGGGGCCGATATTCCGGCACAGGCGACCAAAGGCTCCTACAACGTCAAGGAAGCCTATGCCGAGTTGAACGCGCCCATTCTTTCGGGACAGCCGGCTGCCGACCTGTTGGAGTTGAACGCCGCAGTTCGTTTCTCGGACTACTCGACGTCCGGCTCAGCGACCACATTTAAGGCGGGCGTCAACTGGAAGCCGATTGCTGATTTGCGGCTTCGCGGGTCTTACTCTGAAGGGTTCCGCGCTCCATCGATCGGCGAATTGTTCGGCACCTTCTCGCGCTTTGACTCGGTGTTCGACGATCCCTGCTCGTCGAATAGCGCCCGGCCGCGTAACATTACGAACGATGCGACAGTCGCAACAAACTGCGGATTGCAGGGCGGTACCGGAGCTAGCACCGTCCCGGACGACCAGCTTGCAGTCATCACGGGCGGCAATGCCGACCTGAAGGCAGAGACGTCGAACAGTTGGGTGTTCGGAGGCGTGTACAGCCCCTCCTTCATCCAGCGCGCATCGATCGAAGTGAACTGGTACAAGATCAAGATCGACGACGCGATCCAGGCCTTCCCGGCTCAGACGAGCGTCGAAAATTGCGTTTACAACAACGACCCGACGGCATGCGACCGCATTACTCGCGCTCCGAGCGGCGACATTGTTAGCATTCGCGGCATCCTGCAGAATGTTGCGGGAATCCGGACAAACGGTATCGATCTGAACCTTGCGTACCACACGCCAAAGACATCGGTGGGAACGTTCGGACTGACCTGGAACAACACATTCCTGCGTAAATTCGATCTCATCCTGCCCACCCTGGATGGTACCCAGACGATCAGTCGACCGGGCACAGAGGTCGGCAGCCCGTCGCAGGCCTTCCCGAAATGGAAGTCGATCGGAGTTCTGGATTGGGATCTTGAAAACGTCGGTGCTTCCCTCACGGGCCGGTACATCCAGCACGTCCGCGAGAGTAACGACAACGTGATGGGCAGCAAATTCTACACGGATTTGCAGGTCCGGCTCTGGGCACCGAACCTTGCGAATAGGCTCGGCTGGGCCATCGGCGTGAACAACCTCTTCAATACGAAGGCGCCAGCGTGCTTTACGTGCGACATCAATGGTTTCGACCCGACAACCTATGACACGCCGGGCCGGTATTTTTATCTCCGTATGAGCTACAAAGACTAACCGATCGCAGTCGCATTAGGGGCGGTTCGGCATTGCCGGGCCGCCCTTTCTGTCTCCAGCCATGGCTTGAACGTTGCGCTTTTCCGCCCGATGTAGGCGAGACCAAGCATCAAGGGATCCGCTTCACGTGATTGACCATCAGGACATCGTCTCGCAGCTCGTGCCAATCGTCATCGAGCAATCGAACCGCGGCGAGCGCAGCTTCGACATCTACTCGCGCCTGCTTCGAGAGCGGATCATCTTCATCACCGGCGCGATCGAGGACCACATGGCCTCGCTCGTCACGGCGCAATTGCTCTTCCTCGAGTCTGAGAACCCGAAGAAGGACATTTTCATGTACATCAACTCGCCGGGCGGCGTTGTGACCGCCGGTCTCGCGATCCACGACACCATGGCATACATCCGTCCGAAGGTAGCCACCGTCTGCATCGGGCAGGCTGCTTCGATGGGTAGCTTCCTTCTGGCCGCCGGCGAGCCGGGCATGCGCATCGCGCTCGCCAACAGCCGAATCATGGTCCACCAGCCGTCGGGCGGCGCACAGGGCATGGCCGCGGATATTGAAATCCAAGCACGCGAAATTCTTCGCATGCGTTCACGCCTCAACGCGCTCTACGCCAAGTACACCGGCCAAGCGATCGAGGAGATCGAGAAGGCGATGGACCGCGACAAATTTCTCGAAGCGGATGAGGCCAAGGAATTTGGCTTGATCGACGAAGTCTTCGACAAACGCCCGGAGCAGGGTGAGGACAGCGGCACGGGCGCTGGGGACGTCACGCCCACTTAAGGCATGCAAATAAAAGTGATTTGAGGATGACGCGACTGCGGTTGCGTCGCCTGCTTCGTGGTCCCTCCGCCCCCGGCCTCACGGAACGCAATCACGGTCCGAACATTATGCCTCGAACGGCTGATCGTGCCGGCCTTGTTCTCCGTGACCTATTAACGATTGTGATCGGCAGTTTTCCTGTCGCGAAGCTACTTACCTTCAAGTTCGGGAGCCGCTTGGGTGACCCGCAAGAGGGAGTCGGATGGCGGATATCTCTAATGAGCGTAAATTGTTGCAGGATGCCGGCCCGGTTACTTCAGGGCTGCCCGCGCTCGATCATATTCTCCGCGGGGGTTACGCAGCCAACCGCGTCCATTTGATCGAAGGCGAACCCGGCGCCGGCAAGACGACGCTGGGTCTTCAGTTTCTCCTCGAAGGCAGAGCAAAGAACGAGCGCTGCCTTTACATCACCTTGAGCGAAGGCAGGGACGAGCTGGTCCACGTGGCAGAGACCCACGGGTGGGACATGACCGGCATCGAAATCTTCGAGCTTGTCCCGCCCGAGCTAAGCCTCGATCCGGACCTCGAGCAATCGATCCTATACGCTTCGGACCTCGAGCTTGGCGAGACGTTGCGTCTCGTCATGCAGGAGGTCGAACGCGTCTCCCCATCGCGTGTCGTGTTCGACAGCCTTTCGGAGATTCGGCTTCTTTCACAGGGCGCACTCAAGTTTCGCAGGCAGGTGCTCGCACTGAAGTACTTCTTCGCCACCCGGCACTGCACCGTGCTCTTTCTGGACGATCTTACACAGTCGGAAGAGGACCTGAGCCTTCATAGCCTTGCCCACGGTGTCATTCGGCTTGAGCAGATAGCTCAGACATATGGTGCCGAGCGTCGCAGACTCCGAGTGTTCAAGATGCGCGGCCGCGCATTCCTGGGGGGCTTTCACGATTACATTATCCGGACCGGCGGACTTGATGTTTTTCCGCGTCTCGTGGCGGGCTCGCACCCCGACACCGGGGGCTTCCGGGAGCAGGCATTAAGCGGGGTGGCGCAGCTCGATGCGCTTGTCGGCGGCGGGCTGGATTACGGTACGGCAACCTTGATCGTTGGACCGTCGGGGTGCGGCAAATCCACCATCGCGATGCAATATGTGGATGCGGCGCTCGAACGCGGAGAGAAAGCGCTGTTCATCAGCTTTGACGAAACCGAGCGTGTGTTTCTGCATCGGGCCTCAGGCTTAGGCTGGGACTTTTCAAAAGTGCTTGCCTCGAAGCAGATGGTCTTTCGACAAGTCGATCCGGCAGAGCTGTCGCCTGGTGAATTCGCCAACGCAGTCAGCAAGGCCGTTGAGCAGAATGGCGCAACGGTGGTCATTCTCGACTCCCTGACCGGCTACCAGCATGCAATGCCGGAAGAGCAATTCCTCCTGCTCCAGATGCACGAAATGCTGACGTATCTGAACCAGCAGGGTGTGCTGACGTTCGTCATCCTGGCTCAGAGCGGGATGGTGGGGGTGATGCAGACCCCCGTCGACATGACCTATCTGTGTGATACCGCCTTGCTGCTGCGCTTCTTTGAAGCAGACGGGGAAATTCGGCGAGCGATCTCCGTGATCAAGAAGCGCACTGGCGCGCACGAGAACTCGATCCGAGAAATGAAGATCGACGGCCAGGGGATTCAGGTCGGCGATAAATTGTCAGGCTTCCGGGGGATCTTGACCGGCGTGCCGATCTACGTCGGTGAGGAGCGCCTTCTGAAGGACAGGAAATGAGCAGCGACCCGACCTCCGCCGATGCAATGCTGATCGTTGCACCGGAGGGTCGGGATGCACCGGTGCTGCTGGCACTTCTGACGGACGTAGGAATAGCGGGGCGAATCGACAAAAGTGGCGATGCGCTGTTCAGAGCCATCGAGGGCGGAGATCATGCAGGCGCGATCATCACTGACGAGGCGATCACTCGGGTCGGTATTGCCGAGCTTCGCGCGGCCGTCGATCGGCAGCCGACGTGGTCCGACTTTCCGTTCATCATTCTTGTAAGGCGCGGCCAAGGCGAAACCCGGGCCGCAGGCATCGAGCAGTCGCTGAATGCCACGCTTTTGGAACGCCCTCTTCATCCGGCATCGCTTATTAGCGCCGCTCGATCCGCGGTCCGGGGGCGTTCCCGCCAACGGCTTGCGGCCCGGCATCTCGAGGAACTCGAAGCGGCGCGTGGGGAGTTGAGGCAGCTGGCGGCGTCGCTCGAAATCAAGGTCCGCGATCGGACGAGGGATCTGGGCGCCGCCAACGATCGGCTCACCGCGGAAATTGCGGAGCGCGAGAAAGCTGAAGCGCGACTGATCCAGGCGCAGAAAATGGAGGCCGTCGGCCAACTTACCGGCGGGATCGCGCACGACTTCAATAACCTGCTGACGGCGGTCATCGGATCGATCGACTTGCTCATGCGCCGGCTCGTCGGGGAGCGCGAGCGGAAGCTTGCGGAAAATGCCCTCCTGGCAGCGGAACGCGGAGCGAAACTGACGGCGCAACTGCTCGCATTCTCCCGGCGTCAGCGACTGTCTCCGGCGCCGATCGATGCGAACGACGTGGTGTCGCACATGAGCGACCTGCTAGCGCGCTCACTTGGTCCGCGAATCCGCCTGGAAACCCAGCTGGAGCCGCATCTTTGGCCGGCATTAGCGGACCGAACTCAGCTTGAGATGATGATTCTCAACCTCGCAATCAACGGCCGGGATGCCATGCCATCCGGCGGCAATCTCAAGATCGCGACCCGCAACATGGTGGAAGTGCCGCCCGATCTCAGGTCGGAACTACATCAGGGCGAATATGTCTCCATTTCGGTGTCCGATACCGGAAAGGGCATGTCGCCAAGCATCGCGGCGCGCGCCTTCGAGCCCTTCTTCACGACCAAGGAGCCCGGAAAAGGGACGGGGCTGGGTCTTTCCCAGCTCTACGGTTTTGCGCACCAGTCCGGCGGAACGGCACGAATTGAAAGCCGGGAGGGCGATGGCACGACAGTAACGATGTATCTGCCGCGGACCTCCCAGACGGCGGATCGGCCTGCATCGGCCGCGCCGAAGCCCAACGGCCATTTCGGGGCCCACATTCTGATTGTTGACGACGATGACGACGTTCGCATCGCGGCCGCTGCGATCATCGAGGAGCTCGGATATTCAGTTGTTGCCGTCGATCGCGCTCCCGAGGCTCTCGATCTCATCCGCGATCGGCGGTTCGACCTCGTAATAACCGACGTGATGATGCCCGTGATGAACGGGGTCGAGCTTGCCCGGGAAGTGAAGCGCTTGCGTCCGGACGTGCCGGTGCTTTTCGCGACGGGCTACGCCGATATCGAGGAATTCGGCACCGATCTCGAAGCGGGGTCGCTTGTACGAAAACCCTTCCGCATGGCCGAGCTTGCGTCGCACATTGCAGAAGCTCTCGGTCTCGGCAGGGAAGGTGCGGTCGATCTCGACAAGGCTCGCCGGGACCGCAGCGCCTAGGTTGATTTGCGCTGGAGTCTGCCTGTTTCTGCGCCATTTCGACACGTCGTTTAGGCTTTGGCAGCCGTGTCCGGGAACTTGTGTCCAATAGAATCCGGCACTTGCCCGTCGGGCACCCACCATCCATATTCGGGACAGGAGCAATCAACCGGGGCGGGCGTTAACCGCCAAGCTAGATTGATTGTGAAATAAAGAAGGCTAGCATGGCCTTTGGAAGAGAGCGGTCGTTCGCGGCCGGGCAAACAAGGACTTAGATGACCAAGCTTTCAGGCAGCGACGGCAAGAGCACCCTCTACTGCTCCTTCTGCGGAAAATCGCAGCATGAGGTGCGCAAGCTGATCGCCGGGCCGACGGTCTTCATCTGCGATGAATGCGTCGAGCTGTGTAACGACATCATCCGGGAGGAATCGAAGTCCGCGCTGGTTAAGACTCGCGACGGCGTTCCGACGCCCGCCGAGATCTGCAAGGTCCTGGACGACTATGTGATTGGCCAGGATCGCGCCAAGCGTGTCCTCTCTGTCGCGGTTCACAACCATTACAAGCGGCTCAGCCACGGCTCGAAGACGGGCAATGAGGTCGAGCTTGCAAAATCGAACATCCTGCTGATCGGGCCGACGGGCTGCGGCAAGACGCTGCTGGCCCAGACCCTCGCTCGCATCCTCGACGTTCCGTTCACGATGGCCGATGCGACGACCCTGACCGAAGCCGGCTATGTCGGTGAGGATGTCGAGAACATCATCCTGAAGCTGCTCCAGGCTTCCGACTATAACGTCGAGAAGGCACAGCGCGGCATCGTCTACATCGACGAAATCGACAAGATCTCGCGCAAGTCTGACAATCCGTCGATCACGCGCGACGTGTCCGGCGAGGGCGTGCAACAGGCTTTGCTCAAGCTGATGGAAGGCACAACCGCGTCCGTCCCGCCGCAGGGCGGCCGCAAGCATCCGCAGCAGGAATTCCTGCAGGTCGATACTACGAACATCCTCTTCATCTGCGGCGGAGCATTCGCGGGCCTCGACAAGATTATTTCCGACCGCATGCAGGGCAAGTCGATGGGCTTCGGTGCCCACGTCGCCGCCCCGGAAGAGCGCAAGACCGGTGAGGTCCTGCAGCATTGTGAACCAGAGGATCTTTTGAAGTTCGGGCTTATCCCTGAGTTCATCGGCCGTCTGCCGGTGATCGCGACTCTCATGGACCTCGACGAAGAGGCCCTGGTCAAGATTCTCGTGGAGCCGAAGAACGCTCTGGTGAAGCAGTACCAGAAGCTGTTCGACATGGAGGACGTGGAGCTGGGCTTCAGCGATGACGCTCTTCATTCGGTCGCGCGCAAGGCGATCGACCGGAAGACCGGCGCTCGCGGCCTGCGCTCGATCCTCGAAGGCATCCTGCTCGACACCATGTTCGATCTGCCGTCGATGGACGGCGTCGATGAGGTTCACGTCGACAAGGATGTGGTTGACGGGCGCAAGGAGCCCGTCCGGGTCTATGCCAAGAAAGGGAAGGCAGGCGACGCGGCCTAATTCGGCGTGGCAACCCTGCCAAACGCCATCCCTCACGAGGTTCAGCTTGCCAGGCCGCTGAATTGGCTTCCGAGGGCCATTCGGCAGCCCGGCAATGCCGTCCAGTCGCTTGCCGCAACCTGGCTGACGACTTTCCCTTTGAGCATCGTGCTGGCGCTGCTCATTGGTCTCGTAGCGCCCGATGTGCCTCAGCCGCAGTTCAACATGAGCGGCGCTTTGGCCATTTTCCTGCTCGCCGTGTTCGCACCGGTTGTTGAAACGCTCATCATGGGCGCTGCGCTGCTGGTGCTGTTACGCCTATTCAGTCCAACCGTAGCCATCCTCGTCAGCGCCTTGGGTTGGGGGATAGCTCATTCGCTCCAGGCCCCGACATGGGGATTGGTGATCTGGTGGCCATTCCTTGTGCTCTCGACGCTATTCGTGGCCTGGCGTCAGCGCTCGCTTGGAGCGGCGTTCCTGATGCCGATGGTTGCGCACGGATTGCACAACCTTCCAACTGCAATTCTCGTCGCCAACGGCATCAACGTCTGATCATTCGCCTTCGAGGGGCAGGGTGTCTTCCGTCTCAGGAACGCCAAGACGTTCCCTGATCCGGCGTTCTTCCTCCGCAGTCGGGGGATCAGGCAGATCTTCGCCCGGAGCGAGAGCCTCGTCGGGGATGCCTGGTGCGGTCCCCGCAATGTTCTCGTCGATGGCCCGCTCGTTCGGTCCGTCGGTGATCTTTTCCCTGTCCGGAGTCACGGCTGTCTCCTCTGGCTCAGCGCACTAGCGAACCGCCCGCGCCGATTGTTCCCGAGCCTTTGTTGCGCCCTTAACTCGGGCCGCCCATATAGGAGAGCGTATGACACGCCTGCTTCCTATCCTGCCGCTCCGCGACATCGTCGTGTTCCCGCATCGCATCGTTCCTTTGTTCGTTGGCCGTGAAAAGTCGGTCGCTGCGCTCGAAGCCGCGATGACGGCGGACAAGGAGCTGTTCCTTGTGGCTCAGCTCGATCCCGCCGAAGACGATCCCGATCGTGATGCGCTTTACGACCTCGGAGTCGTCGCGACGGCCATGCAGTTGCTCAAGCTACCCGATGGCACGGTCCGTGTGCTGGTTGAGGGCGTTAAGCGCGCTCGCCTCGTCGGCCTGGTTCCGAGCGAAGGCTATATGTCCGCGGAAGTCGAGGAGATCGAGGACGACAAGGCGGACGGGCCCGAGGTTCAGGCGCTCATGCGGTCGGTCATCGATCAGTTCGAAAATTACGCGAAGCTCAACAAGCGCCTTCCGCCCGAGACAGGCATTCAGCTGAGCGAGATCGACGACAGCTCCGTCCTGGCGGATGCGGTCGCTTCCAACCTCTCCATCAAGGTTGCCGATAAGCAGGCCCTGCTTGGCGAAATGAACCCAGCGCGCCGGCTCGAGATGGTCTTCGCCTTCATGGAAGGCGAGCTGGGCGTTCTGCAGGTCGAAAAGAAGATCCGCAGTCGCGTTAAGCGTCAGATGGAAAAAACGCAGCGCGAATATTACCTCAACGAGCAGTTGAAGGCGATCCAGCGGGAGCTTGGAAACGAGAGCGAGGAGGGCGGCGACGAGCTTCAGGAGCTCGCTCAGAAGATCGCGAAGACGCGCCTGTCAAAGGAAGCTCGTACCCGCGCCACGGCCGAACTGAAAAAGCTTCGGGCGATGGCGCCGATGTCGGCAGAAGCGACTGTCGCCCGCAATTATCTCGACGTGCTGCTGGGCTTGCCGTGGGGCAAGAAATCGAAGCTCAAGAAGGATATCGCCGAGGCGCAGCGCGTCCTCGATGAGGACCATTATGGGCTGGAGAAGGTCAAGGAGCGGATCGTCGAATATCTGGCGGTCCAGGCTCGCACGAATAAGCTGAAGGGGCCGATCCTTTGTCTCGTCGGGCCTCCCGGCGTTGGCAAGACCTCGCTCGGCCGCTCGATCGCACGTGCGACGGGCCGCGAGTTTGCGCGCCAGTCGCTTGGAGGCGTTCGGGACGAAGCCGAAATCCGCGGACATCGGCGGACTTACATCGGTTCGCTCCCCGGTAAGATCATCTCGAACCTGAAGAAGGCCGGTACTTCAAACCCCCTGTTTTTGCTGGACGAGATCGACAAGCTTGGACAGGACTTCCGCGGTGATCCCGCATCGGCGCTGCTGGAAGTTCTCGATCCCGAGCAGAACAGCCGCTTCCAGGATCATTATCTCGAGCTCGACTATGATCTGAGCGACGTAATGTTCGTCACGACGGCCAACTCGCTCGACATGCCGCAGCCGCTGCTCGATCGCATGGAGATCATCCGGCTCGAGGGTTACACCGAGGATGAGAAGCTCGAGATCGCCAAGCGCCACCTGATCCCGAAACAGATGGAAGCGCACGGGCTCAAGGCAGATGAGCTCGTCTTCACGGATGATGGCCTTCGACTGATCTTGAGGCACTACACTCGTGAAGCGGGTGTGCGCACGCTCGAGCGCGAACTTGCGAAGATCGCCCGCAAGTCGCTCCGACAGATCCTCGAAGCTAAAGTTGAGAAGGTCGAGCTGACCCCTGAAAACGTCAACGAGTTCCTTGGCGTTCGCCGTTATCGGTACGGCATGGGGGAGGAAGAGGACCAGATCGGCGCCGTCACCGGCCTGGCCTGGACGGAAGTGGGCGGCGAGCTGCTGACGATCGAAGCGGTCACGGTTCCCGGCAAGGGCATGATCAAGACGACCGGCAAGCTTGGCGAAGTGATGCAGGAATCCATCCAAGCCGCGATGAGCTTCGTGAAGGCACGGGCACCGGCATATGGGGTGAAACCGTCCATTTTCGCCCGTAAGGATATTCACGTGCACTTGCCTGAAGGTGCCGTGCCGAAGGACGGTCCGTCTGCCGGCATTGGAATGGTCACCGCGATGATCTCGACGCTGACCGGCATTCCGGTCCGCCGGGACGTTGCGATGACCGGTGAGGTGACTCTGCGCGGACGCGTGCTGCCGATTGGCGGGCTCAAGGAAAAGCTACTCGCGGCACTCCGAGGCGGAATTCGGACTGTGCTTATTCCGCAAGAAAATGAGAAGGACCTGGCCGAGATTCCGCCAACCGTGAAGGAGCACCTGGAGATCGTCCCGGTCAGCCATGTGGATGAGGTTCTCGCGCGAGCGATGACCCAGCAGATGCAGCCCATCGAATGGTCGGAAGCGGATGAGCACGCGGCCGAGCCGCCGTTGGCCGGCCATCCGTCGGACGGCGAGGCGCCTTTACGGCACTGATCTTTACTTGTGTTTAGAGTCTTGCCTTAAGGTTTGGGCTGGGCGCGAGCGAGTCTCGTGCTTTTTCCGGGGAGAGGCAGGCGTATGAACAAGCAGGAACTGATCGGCCATGTTGCTGATCGGGCGGGCCTCAGCCGGAGTGACGCGGCCCGCGCCGTCGAAACCATGCTGGAGGTCGTCACATCCGCTCTCAAGCGCGGCGACGAGGTGAGGTTGGTCGGGTTCGGCAACTTCTCCGTAACTCGACGCAAGGCTTCCACTGGTCGTAATCCCCGCACGGGTGAACCGATGCAGATCAAGGCGAGCGCGCAACCGAAGTTCCGCCCGGGCAAGGTCCTCAAGGACGCGGTTCAGTAGCTGGACAGAGCAAAAGCTGACACTATATCCGCCTCTTCCAGCAGGCGTGGGCGCGTAGCTCAGCGGTAGAGCACACCCTTCACACGGGTGGGGTCACAGGTTCAATCCCTGTCGCGCCCACCACGCTTTGGCAGCCACATTACTCGAGATAGGCCGGTTGGAAGCTCGCGACGCGCCGCATCTCCGACCAGTCGCTGAACAATATGTCGCGGCCGCGGCGTTCAATGAGGCCCTGCCGCTCGAGATCTGCCATGACCCGGTTCACGTTCACCGAGGTCTGGCCGGTGATCTCAGCAATTTGCTGCTGCGTGAAAGGATTGTGCAGCGGTTCGTCGGGAACGTTCACATGACTCCGTACAGCTGTCTCGCAAAGCAAATGCGCCACGCGGGCAGTCGAATCGCGGCGGCCGCAATTGACCAGCCATTCGTAGCCGATCGCCTCGTTTCGCTGCGTCAAATGCCAGAAGAACTTGTGCAGCTCGGGATGCTGATCGACGATCTTGCTAAAATCTTCCGTCGAACCAACCATGACTTCGCTTGGGACGATGGCCTGAATTCCGTAGCTTGCCATCCCTTCGCGGGGGAGGATGCCTTCGCCAGGAAAGCGAAGCGCAACGATCTGACGTCTCCCCGAACTGTCCACCTTGAATTTTGAGATGAGGCCGGAGCGGACGAACATCACTTCGTCTCTCGGAACCCCGCTATCCCGGAAGGGCCGCCGTGGGTCGATCTGCATCACCTTATGCGGGATGCGATCCAGCTCTTCGGCCAGTTCTGGGGTGAGGCCAGCGGATATCAATGTCTCGCGGAGCGAGACGCTGGATCCGGCAGTCGACCCCGAGCGGCGACTCGCCAACATATGTCTTCTCCCCGACGTAGGACGATGCGCCTCTGCAACGATCTTAGCAAACTTAAAATGGACCAATCTTTATCCATATTGATCGAAAGAAGGCACGATTGCTGGCAAACTCGTCACGGCACGGGAGCCTCGCTTGCGTTCACAATAAGCCGACCCTAAGGAGCGCGCGCGCCCCGGGAACATGCCATGGGCGCATCATGGCGATCGTAGCTCAGCTGGTTAGAGCACCGGTTTGTGGTACCGGGGGTCGCGGGTTCAAGTCCCGTCGATCGCCCCATTTTCTTGACGGCTATCGGACCTTTTTCATCCTATGATCACGCCCTGGGGCTTCGAAGATTTCGACGCGCACGAGAACCTGCATTTCGTCTGGAACGAGGAATGCGGGCTCAAGACCATCATCGCCATCCACTCGACCCATCTGGGGCCGGCAGCAGGAGGTTGCCGTTTCTGGCATTATGAGGACCCGGCGGAAGCGCTGACGGACGCGCTGCGGCTTTCGCGCGGCATGAGCTACAAGAATGCGATGGCGGGCCTGCCTCTCGGGGGCGGCAAGTCGGTGATTCTCGCCGATCCGAAGCGGACGAAGACACCCGACATGCTGCATGCCTTCGGGAAAGCTGTCGACAACCTCTGCGGCCGCTACGTGACAGCCGAGGATGTCGGAGTGAGCGTTAGCGACATGATCGAAATCCGCCGGAACACACCTTTCGTGGCCGGTCTGCCGGTTGAAGGCGGCGACGTCGGCGGGGATCCTGGCCCGCATACTTCACTCGGCGTCTTCCTTGGAATCAAAGCCGCGGTTCGCCGTGCGCTCGGCAAGGACAGTGTCAGCGGTCTGCACATAGCGCTACAAGGCGCAGGCAGCGTCGCCACGGGCGTGGCGGCACATGCCGCAGCAGAAGGCGCACGCCTGTCGATTGCCGATGTTGATCAGGCGAAGGCCCAGAAGCTTGCCGATGCAACCGGCGCCAAGGTCGTCGGGACGAATGAGATCCTGACGCTGGAGGCCGATGTCGTCAGTCCATGCGCTCTCGGTGCCATTCTCGATGAGGGAAGCATTGCCCAGCTGCAAACACCCATTATCGCGGGTGGCGCGAACAACCAGCTTGCGCGTCCCGAAGACGGGCCGCGCTTGCATGCACGAGGCATCCTCTATGCGCCCGACTATGTCATAAACGCCGGCGGGATCATCAACGTCTCGACGGAATATCTGCGTGACGGGGATGCTAGCCTGGTGCGCAAGCGGATCGAAGGCATTCCGGATCGGCTGGAGCAGGTATGGTCGGAAAGCTCGGCGAGCGGGCGCGATCCGGCCAGCGTAGCCGACGCCATGGCCCAGCGCCTGATCGGAAGGGGCTGAGGAGCGGATCGTGCACCGCTTTGCCAATCCGGCAAGGTTCCTGAAGATCGCGCGGCCCGCGACGATTTGGCTGCTGGTTTTCGGCGTTGGCCTCACGGCGATGGCGCTGTTCGGCGGCCTGACTTTGACTCCGCCCGACTACCTGCAGGGCGAAACGGTGCGCATCATGTACGTGCATGTTCCTGCTGCCTGGCTGGGAATGGCGGGCTGGGCGGGGATTGCGGCGGCGTCGATTGCTCAGCTCGCATGGCGGCATCCGCTTGCAACGGTGGCGGGCAGAGCGACGGCGCCCGCAGGCGCGACTTTCGCGGCCATATGTCTTCTCACGGGCTCGATTTGGGGCCGACCCACTTGGGGAACCTGGTGGGAATGGGATGGCAGGCTGACGTCGATGCTGATCCTTTTCTTCCTGTATCTCGGCTACATCGCGCTGGCCGGCGCGGAAAGAGAACGCGGAGGCGATGGGAGGCTCGCGGCGCTCTTCGGTTTGATGGGCGCAATTAACCTGCCGATCATCCATTACTCGGTGCTTTGGTGGCGCACCCTGCATCAGGGGCAGAGCATTGGAGTTTCCGGCTCGAGTATCGACAGCTCGATCCTGTGGCCGCTGCCGCTCGCGGCGGTCGGCTTCACCTGCCTGTTCGGGGCAGCAGTGCTGATGCGAATGCGCGCTGAGCTTGCGCAGTTGAAAGTGGAAGCGAGAATGCGGCGGCAGGCTGCCGAATGAGCCAGTGGACCTTCGTGACTGCCGCCTATTCCGTGGCGTTGCTCGCAACGGCCGCTCTGCTGCTGTGGAGCTACGTTGCGATGCGCCGGGCTGAAGCCGCAGCCGACGAGCGCAGCCGCTCATGATCGTTCGGCCCAAGCACCAACGCCTGGTGCTCATAATCCTCGCGCTGGTCGCGGTGCTCGGCGCGGTTTTGCTCGCAATGTGGGGGCTCAAGGATCGAGCGGCCTATTTTTACACGCCGGCTGACATCGCCGCCGGCAAGGCCGCCACGGACAGACCAATGCGCCTTGGTGGAATGGTCGAGAAGGGCTCGGTCAAGCGCGAAGCCGACGGGGTTACGACCCGTTTCGTCGTCGAAGACGGCGATGCGCGTGTGCCAGTTAGCTATCGTGGCATCCTTCCTGATCTGTTTCGCGAGGGAAGCGGCGTGGTGGCTGAGGGAAAGCTTGCTGCCGACCGCAGCTTCGTCGCCGACAACATCCTCGCCAAGCATGACGAGCGCTACATGCCTCCGGAGCTCGGCAATCAGGCAGCGGAGCACAAGGTCGGGCAGACGCTCAAAAAATGATCGCCGAAGCTGGCCTCGCCGCAC
Source organism: Pseudomonadota bacterium (assembly GCA_046730955.1). Taxonomy (GTDB): domain Bacteria; phylum Pseudomonadota; class Alphaproteobacteria; order Sphingomonadales; family Sphingomonadaceae; genus Sphingomicrobium. The sequence continues at coordinate 5,903 of JBKPKE010000211.1, read as the reverse complement.
TCTGGCTTGCAGCCGCGCTGTCGCTGCTCGGACTGTTCCTCAGCATCGCGCACGTCCGCGGGAAGCTGGAGGCGGATCGGACGGTCCGCGCGCTTGCGATCGTGCAGGGCCTGCTCTGCCTGTTCGCCTTCGCCATGCTTTTGCTGGTGTTCGCCCGGACGGATCTTTCCGTCGCGCTGGTTGCGGAGAACAGTCACAGCGCAAAGCCGTTCATCTACAAGGTCGCCGGAGCCTGGGGGAATCACGAGGGCTCCATGCTCTTGTGGGAGATGGTGCTCGGCCTGTCTGGAGCTGCGCTTGCGGCTTTGTCGCACCGCCTGCCGAGCCGCACGCTCATTGCTGCGCTCGGCGCACAGGCGGCGCTTGCACTCGGATTTCATGCCTTCCTGCTCTTTGCTTCGAACCCTTTCGCCCGCCTGATTCCGCCAGCGCCGGAGGGCAGGGGCCTCAACCCGCTACTGCAGGACCCCGGCCTCGCGTTTCATCCGCCCACCCTTTACCTGGGCTATGTCGGCCTTTCGGTGGCATTCAGCCTTGCCGTCGGCGCAATGCTGGCAGGAGACGTGGATCGCCAGCTGGCGCGGGCGATGCGGCCATGGGTACTCGGCGCGTGGATCTTCCTAACGCTCGGGATCACCGCCGGAAGCTATTGGGCCTATTACGAGCTTGGTTGGGGCGGCTGGTGGTTCTGGGACCCGGTCGAGAATGCTTCGCTCATGCCGTGGCTCGCGGCGACGGCCTTGCTTCACTCGGTTGCCGTTCTGGCGGCGCGGAATGCGCTCAAGGCCTGGACGATGATGCTCGCCGTCATCGCCTTTTCCATGTCGATGTTGGGCACATTCCTTGTGCGGTCGGGAATCCTCACGTCAGTGCACGCTTTCGCTGTCGACCCTCTGCGCGGATCCTTTATCCTCGGCCTGCTTGCCGTCTACGTGACGGCGGCGTTCCTGGTGTTCGCCGTGCGGGCCCGGAACCTGCGCGAAGGCGCCCCGTTTGAGCCAGTCAGCCGCGAGGCCGGCATCGTGGCAAACAATCTGCTCCTCACCGTGATTCTCGGCGTGGTCTTCATCGGCACGCTCTATCCGCTGCTGATTGAGGCGCTGAGTGGAGAGAAGCTCTCTGTTGGTGCACCATATTTCAACGCGGTGGTCGGCCCGCTCGCCATCCTGCTTGGCACCCTGCTTGCGGTCGGGCCGCTGCTAAGCTGGCGCCGTGAGCAAAGGCCCGTTTTGAAGAAGCTGGCATTGCCGGGCCTCTTCGCTGCAACGGCACTGGCGATCGCATTCTTTGCAATCCCGCAGGCGAGCCTTCTTTCCAGGTTCGGCTTGGCACTCGCCGCCGGATTGATCCCAGCTACGCTCATCCCGCTCATGGGGCGCAATCCGTTTCGCACGCCGTTGACTACTTGGGGCATGGCAGTTGCCCATCTCGGCGCAGCGATTTCTATTGCGGGGATAGCCGCAGATAGCTCCTTCACCGTCGAGAAGCTTACTGCGGCACGCCCGGGAGAGACCGTCGAGATCGGACCTTGGGTCGTCGAGTTTGCCGGGATCACGCCCGCCGTCGGAGCGAACTGGACGGCGATCGAGGCAGAGCTTCGCGCCACCCGCGGGAGCGGCGTCCACGTGCTGAAGCCCCAGACGCGCTTTTTTACCGATCCGCCAACGGAGACGAATGAAGCGGCGATCGAAACAATGCTCAGCGGGCAACTCTATACTGTCGTCGGACGATCCGACGCGGAGGGTCGCTGGCAACTGCGCTTGTGGTGGAAACCGCTCGTCACGCTCATCTGGCTGGGCGGACTGTTCATCGGCTTGGGCGGACTGCTGGCCCTAAGTGGACATGGGCGCCGAGCCTTGCGCAGGTGGTTGGCACAATGAGCCGCGCGCTCCGCCTTCTCCCTATCGTGCTGGTCATTTGGCTTCTTGGCACCTTCGCCTGGAGGCTGATCCAGCCCAACGATCCGACGATCCGCTCGCAGCTGGTGAACAGGGAAATCCCGGCTTTCGAGCTTGCTTCCGCAGTCCCCGGAAGCGTCGGTCTCAAATCCACGGACTTGGCGACAGGAAAGCCGAGGTTGCTCAATCTGTTCGCGAGCTGGTGCGTTCCCTGTGTGCGCGAAGCGCCAGTCCTGGCCGAGCTTCGCCGCCGCGGCGTCCAGATCGACGGCATCGCGATCCGCGATACGCCGGGTGCGCTGGGTGCGTTCCTTCAGCGCTACGGCAATCCGTACAGCCGGATCGGTTCGGACCCAACGAGCCGGGCACAATTGGCCTTGGGGTCCGCTGGCGTTCCCGAGACTTTCGTCATCGACGGAAAAGGGGTGATGCGCCTTCAGCACGTCGGGCCCATCTACAAGAGCGACATTCCCATCATCCTCGAGGCTCTGGAGAAGGCGCAATGAGGGCGCTTCTGATCCTTTTCGCCCTGATTATGGCCGCTCCTCCCGTACTGGCGGATTCGAACCTGCCCCCGGCCTATTGGGCCTACCGTCAGCTCCCGGACCCCGAGCAGGAGGCCAAGGCGCAGGCGCTGATGGAAGAGCTCCGCTGCCTTGTGTGCCAAGGGCAGTCGATTGCGGATTCCGACGCTGACCTCGCCGGTGACATGCGCGATCTCGTCAGAAGGCGCATCGCAGCCGGCGAGAGACCGGAAGCAATCCGAGCCTGGCTGATCGAACGATACGGCGACTGGATTAGCTATCGACCGACGGCGGAGCCGGTCGCCTGGCCGCTGTGGGTGACGCCTATCATCCTGCTGATATTCGGAGGCGCGATCGTGGCCCGTCGCGTCGGAAGGAGACGGGCGTGACCGGCTGGTTTCAGCTGCTTGCAATTGTGGCCGCCGTCCTTGGCTTGTTGTGGGTCCTCCGAGTTCGTGGAGCGCTGCTCCAGTTAAGCGCTGCCGCGCTGCTATTCAGTGCTGCGGGTTATGCAGTTCAGGGGCAGCCTGGACTCGCGGGATCGCCACGCAGCGCGGATCAACGACCGGCGCCAATTCCCCTGACCAAGCTCCGCCATGCGTTTTTCGGCACGTTCGGCCCAACCGAGCATTGGCTTGTGATCTCCGAATCCTACGCGAGCCGCGGCCAGACCGAGGATGCCGCAAAAGCCCTTGTCGCTGGCGTGCGGGAGCATCCGGGCGATCCGGTGCTCTGGGTGGGTTTGGGGAATGCGCTCACCGATCACGCCGGGACACTGACGCCAGCGGCGCAACTCGCCTTCAACAGGGCGGCCGAGCTTGCGCCCAGGCACCCCGCGCCACCGTTTTTCCTCGGACTTGTCCTCGTCCGTTCAGGCGATCCGCAGGACGGATTAGTTCTTTGGCAGAAGCTCCTTGCGAACGCCCCGCCTAACGCCAGTTGGCGTCCCCTCGTCGAAGACGCCATCCGCGCTGTTCAGGCGCCTCAGGCGGCGACTGGCTCGTAAGGAAGGTCGAGCGCTTCGGCGACCGCTTCGTGACGGATCTTGCCGCCGGACACGTTGAGGCCATTCGCCAAGTGCGGATCCTGCCGCATCGCTTCCTCTGCTCCGAGGTTCGCTATCTTCAGGGCGAAAGGGAGGGTCGCGTTGTTCAACGCAAAGGCGCTCGTCCGAGCCACGGCGCCGGGCATGTTGGCCACGCAATAATGGATGATGCCATCCACTTCGTAGACCGGGTCAGCGTGGGTGGTCGCGTGCGAGGTTTCGAAGCATCCGCCCTGGTCAATGGCGATGTCCACCAGTACCGATCCGCGCTTCATCGTCTTCAGCAAGTCGCGGGTAACGAGCTTGGGCGCTGCCGCTCCCGGGACGAGCACGGCACCAATGACGAGCTCCGCATCCTTGACGGCATTGGCGATGGCCGCGCGGGAGGCATAAGCGGTCTTGATCTGGCTCGAGAAGAACATGTCGAGCTCGGCGAGACGATCGTTGTTGATGTCGTAAATGGTGACGTCAGCACGCATGCCCGTCGCCATCTGGGCTGCGTTCACACCGGCCACGCCGCCACCGAGGATCGCCACCTTGGCTGGAGCGACGCCGGGAACGCCGCCGAGCAGGACTCCACGACCGCCCTGTTCCTTCTCCAGGTAATGCGCGCCGACCTGGACCGACATTCGGCCCGCGACTTCGCTCATCGGCTTGAGCAGCGGCAGGGCGCCCGAACGGGAGGTGACCGTCTCATAAGCGATGCACGTCGCGCCGGACTTCATCAGCCCTTCCGCCTGCGGCTTGTCAGCCGCGAGATGAAGGTAGGTGAAGAGGATGTGCCTTGCTTCGAGCATCGCGATCTCAACCTGCTGCGGCTCCTTGACCTTCACGATCATGTCCGAAGACTTGAAGACCGACTGCGCGTCAGGAAGGATTTCCGCGCCGGCTTTCGTGTAGGCTGCGTCTGGGCAATCGATGCCGCCGCCAGCGCCTGTCTGCACGAAGACCTGGTGGCCGGCGGCGACGAGCTCCGCGACCGAAGCCGGCGTCAGCCCGACCCTGTATTCGTGAACCTTGATCTCTTTCGGCACCCCGACGCGCATTATTCGTTCGCTCCGCTAAATGATGTTTGCGCGCGCCTATAGACAGGGATTGCGGCCTTGTCCCGCTGCATCGCACCGGGATTTGCGGCTGTTATCGCCTGGTGCTAGTGCGGCGCGCCGCCGCTGCGCAGGTGGCGCGGGGGCATCGGGAATGCGGGTTCGCAATCTGTCCAGGCGGTATTCGAGCAGATGAACGTTACAGCTACGGGGGGAGCCGAAGGCGTAGCCCCGAACGATACCGCACACGGCCATGCGCAGGGCTCGCTTGCCAAGCTGGCAATCGGCGCCGTCGGCATCGTCTTCGGCGATATCGGTACATCACCGATATATTCATTTCGCGAGACCTTCGCCGGGCATCACCCGCTGAGCCCCGATGAGTTCCACATCCACGCCGTCCTCTCCATGATCTTCTGGTCGATGATGATCGTGGTGACGCTGAAGTACGTCTTCATCATCATGCGGGCCGACAACAAGGGCGAGGGCGGTAGCCTCGCACTGTTGGCGCTGATCAACCGGACGATCGGCGGCAAGAAGAAATGGACAACCGGCATCGTCATGCTGGGCGTCTTCGCGACCGCCCTGTTTTACGGGGACAGCATGATCACGCCCGCCGTGACTGTCCTGTCAGCGGTGGAGGGCCTTACGACTGTCCAGCAGGGCATGGAGCCGTTCGTCATTCCCGGAGCGATCGCCATTCTCGTCGGGCTTTTCGCAATACAGGCGAGGGGCACGGCACGTGTGGGAGCGATGTTCGGTCCGGTGATGCTCGTCTATTTTGCGGCACTCGCGGGCCTCGGTCTCCTCCACATCGTCGACCGGCCGAGCGTCGTGCTGGCGATGATAAATCCCCTGAACGCCGCTGCCTTCTTCGTCATGGAACCGGTGCGAGCCTTCCTCGCAATGGGTTCGGTCGTCCTCGCCCTCACCGGCGCCGAGGCGCTCTATGCGGACATGGGGCATTTCGGACGTAGGCCGATCAAGTTCGCCTGGCTTTACTTCGTCCTTCCGGCGTTGCTGCTCAACTACATGGGCCAGGGCGCCATGCTGCTCTCAATGACATCCGCAGAGGTGGCGACCGCAGTGAAGGATCCCTTCTTCTATCTTGCATCTGAAGAGTTCCGGCTCCCCTTGGTTATCCTGGCGACGCTTGCTTCGATCATTGCCAGCCAGGCCGTAATCTCGGGTGCTTTTTCGGTGACTCAGCAGGCCATTCAGCTCGGTTTCGTCCCCCGCCTCAGGATTGCTCACACCAGCGAGAGCGCTGCTGGCCAGATCTACATCCCGGTGGTCAATTGGGCGCTGATGGTGATGGTCCTCCTGCTCGTGCTCACCTTCCAGACGTCCTCGAACCTTGCTGCGGCCTATGGCATCGCAGTGACAGGCGCGATGC
>JBKPKE010000210.1:0-4468 GCA_046730955.1 Pseudomonadota bacterium | reverse complement strand
CACCTGGGTTGGGGACGTTCGGAAGCGTCACTCGAACGCCAGTTGAACCGGCAAGCGCCATTTCCGCGATGGCGACAAGCGCTCCGCCATCCGAAACGTCGTGGACCGCTGTTACCGATTCCTCGGCGATGAGCTGACGTACGAGATTTCCGAGCCGCCTTTCGACTTCGAGATCGACGTTTGGCGGCGAGCCCGCACGTCGGCCGTGCACGATGTCCAGCCAAAGGGATTGGCCCACGCGGCCAGTCGAATGGCCAAGGAGAACCAATGTCTGACCCTCAGCCTTGAACGCGATCGTCGCGCTTTTCTCCCAATCGTCGAGCAACCCCACGCCGCCGATCGCCGGCGTCGGCAGGATCGCGCTTCCGCCGCCGGTCGCCTTGCTTTCGTTGTAAAGGCTGACGTTGCCGCTCACGATCGGGAAATCGAGGGCGCGGCAGGCTTCGCCCATGCCTTGGAGTGCGCCGACGAACTGGGCCATGATCTCGGGCCGCTGCGGGTTGCCGAAGTTGAGGCAGTTGGTGACCGCGAGCGGCTTCGCTCCGACCGCGCAGAGGTTGCGGTAGGCCTCGGCGATGGCCTGCTTTCCGCCCTCGACCGGGTCGGCATAGACGTAGCGCGGCGTGCAGTCGGTGGTGATCGCAAGCGCCTTTTTCGTCCCGTGCACTCGCACGACCGCGGCATCGCCGCCCGGCCGCTGGACCGTGTCCGCGCCCACCTGGCTGTCATACTGCTCCCACACCCAGCGGCGGCTGGCGAGGTTGGGCGAGGCCATCAGCTTGAGCAGGTCCGCGGCGATGTCCGTGCTTTCCGGCACGTCCTCCAGCGGCTTGACTCCGGCCCAGGCCTTGTACTTGTCCTGGCTGATGTACGGGCGCTCGTAGCAGGGCGCCTCGTCCGCAAGCGGACCGAGCGGGATGTCGCAGACGACCTCGCCGTCGAACTCCAGCACCATGTGGCCCCCATCCGGACCAGCTTCGGTCACCTCGCCGATCACCGCGAAATCGAGCTCCCACTTGCGGAAAATGGCTTCGGCCTCGCCCTCGCGGCCGGGCTTCAGCACCATCAGCATGCGCTCCTGGCTTTCGGAGAGCATCATCTCGTAAGGCGTCATGCCCTCTTCGCGGCAGGGAACCTTGTTCATATCGAGCCGGATGCCCGCGCCGCCCTTGCTGGCCATCTCCACCGATGAAGAGGTGAGGCCGGCCGCGCCCATGTCCTGGATGGCGACGATCGCGTCGGTGGCCATCAGCTCGAGGCATGCCTCAATCAGCAACTTTTCGGTGAAGGGGTCTCCGACCTGAACAGTGGGGCGCTTCTCGTCGCTGTTCTCGTCGAAATCGGCGCTGGCCATGGTCGCGCCGTGGATTCCGTCGCGGCCGGTCTTGGAACCGACGTAGACGATCGGGTTCCCGATGCCGGTCGCGGCCGAGTAGAAGATCTTGTCGGTCTTCGCGACGCCGACGGTCATGGCGTTGACGAGGATGTTGCCGTCATAGGCGCTGTCGAAGTTGACTTCGCCGCCGACCGTCGGGACTCCGACGCAATTGCCGTAGCCGCCGATGCCGTGGACCACGCCCGCGATCAGGTGCCGCATCTTGGGATGATCGGGCGAGCCGAAGCGGAGCGCGTTGAGGTTCGCGACCGGGCGCGCGCCCATGGTGAAGACGTCGCGGAGGATTCCGCCGACGCCAGTCGCCGCGCCCTGGTAGGGCTCGATGTAGGACGGGTGGTTGTGGCTCTCCATCTTGAAGATGGCGGCGTCTCCGTCGCCGATGTCGATCACGCCCGCATTCTCGCCCGGCCCCTGGATCACCCAGGGCGCTTCGGTCGGAAGCTTCTTCAGGTGGAAGCGCGACGACTTGTAGGAGCAATGCTCCGACCACATGACCGAGAAGATGCCGAGCTCCACCAGGTTCGGCTCGCGGCCGAGTGCTTGGAGGATGCGGTCATATTCTTCCGGGTTCAGCCCATGATCGGCGACGATTTCCGGGGTGATGCGCGGCGCTTCGAGGACATCCATGCGGGGCCATTAGCCGTGTCGGCGAGTGGGGGCTAGGCTTCGGCGAACGGCTTTGGAGCGACTCAGGCAACGGCATTACAAGGCCGCCCGGGGTGGAGGATCAGGAGAGTCACATGCCGAAGCCCATTCCCGAAGGGTATCATACGGTCACACCGTACCTTGCGGTGAGGGACGCCGCGAAGGCCCTCGATTTCTACACCAAAGCGCTTGGCGCCAAGGAGCGCTTCCGCTTCGAACATGGCGGCAAGATCGGCCACGCCGAGTTTCAGATCGGCGATTCCATAGTCATGCTGTCGGATGAGTGGCCGGAGGGAGGCCATTTGTCGCCGCAATCGCTCGGGGGCACCCCTGCCAGCCTGCACATCTATGTCGACGACGTGGACAATGCCTTCAAGCGCGCGATCGACGCAGGCGCGAAGGAGGAAAGGGCGGTCCAGGATCAATTCTATGGCGACCGTTCGGGGACCTTCCTCGATCCGTTCGGCCATCGCTGGAATCTTGCGACGCACATCGAAGACGTGTCGGAGGAGGAGCTGCAGCGCCGCATGCAGCAGTTCAGCTCCGCCCAAAAGCAGAGCGAGCCCGCCTGACGACCCGAGAATCAAAACGGCGCCGGATTGCCCCGGCGCCGTCCATGTGCCTGATTTGCGCGGCTTAGGCCTTGCAGGTCTGTCCGTTGAACGTAATCGAAGCGGCTTTTGCGTCGCCCTTGAGCGATGCATCGCCGGCAGGAAGAGTGGTGCCGACTTCCTCGCGCGACTTTTTGACGCGTGCGGAGCCGTCCGACAACCAGTCGATGTAGACGAGGCTGTTGTCCTTGCAGCGATAGGCCTTGCTGGCCTGGATCGACGGTGGAAGCACGACGCCGACATTGTTCATCGGTGTGTCGTCGACATCCGGCCCGGCGACGATGTTATGATCCTCGTTGTTGCAGCCGGCTAGCGCGGCGGCCGCAGCAAGTGCGATTATGGTTAGGGGGCGAGTCATAATCTTCGCCTTTCACCACCGTAGCGGAAGTCGTCAAGGCACGAGCTTGCATTGTACCGCTACGAGCCATAGCTTCCAAGCGATGGCTGAGAACGCCGGCACTACCGCGCAGCGCATCCGCTACGGGCTGACCGGCCTTGCTATAGCCTTCCTTGTCGTCCTCCTGGGGTCCGTAATCAGTCGCGCAAGCCGCGACGAGCCGACAGCTAATGCCCAGGCGAACGCGCAGGAGCCGAGCGAACCCATGGCAGAGCTTGGCGTGGCGCCCGGTGCCAGCGACACGAACGATACAAACCAGGAATAGCGGGTAGATGACGCGCCGCTTATCTGCGCGGCTGCTGCTTGGCGGGCTCGTTGCATTGCTGCTTGCAGGCGCGCTCGCCTGGTCTCGAAGCGGCCCTGATTTCCCGCCGCGCCCGCCCGGGAAGCGACCGCCGCTGATGTTGGTCACGACCCTGCCGATCGTCTTCCCGGAGGAGTTCACGCTTCAAGCGACGGGATCGAAGGCCTTGAGTGCGCTTGAGACCCGCTACAAAGTCCTCCCCATCGGCACGACCGATGCCAAGTCACTCCGCCAGGCCAAGCTCCTGCTAATGGCCCATCCGCTGGCTCAGCCTGCCGAGGATCTCGTGGCGCTCGACAAATGGGTTCGTAGCGGTGGACGAGTGCTTTTGCTCGCTGATCCGAAACTCGATTGGCCAAGCAACAGGCCGCTTGGCGACAAGCTACGACCCCCACCAAGCTTCGCAGACACGGGGTTGCTCGCGCATTGGGGACTGCGGCTCGAAGCGCGGGAAGCGCAGGGGCCAATTCTTCTCGGAGGCCGGCACGACCTCGTCGCCTACATTTCGGCAGGGCGCCTTGTTTCGACGAATACCAACTGCGAGTTGTCGCGGGGCGAGATCATTGCGGAATGCGCCATCGGGAAGGGTAGGGCCGCGGTGATCGCCGACGCGGACTTTCTCAATGCGGACGTTGCCGAGGCTGCGGGGAGCTCGCCGGAAAATCAGATGCGCGAGTTGCTCGAGGTATTGGCTCAGCTGGAACGCTGATTCGCCAAGCACTTGGCGACTGATTCTCCGATTCGCTCTGCGCACAGACTTATCCACAGGGGAAAAAGCTTGGAACAGGACAAGAACATCCCGCGAATCTGAGACAAAAAAGCCGCAGAAATCCGACGTTGGGCACCGAAACCCATTAAATGGCATCAAAATCCATTGTGTCCCCAAATCCGGTGAGTTACTAACATCGAAGTAGTGCGGGGCTGACCCATTGCCTGTGTTTTGGGCACGGAAGCGCGGCGACGCCGTGCGTCCGTCAACGGGGAAGCTTTGCGCTGCGAACGGGGAATTGGACGTGGCGCTAGAGCATCTGTTTCAAGGCAGTGCGCTGAACGCGGTGGACGCGAAGGGTCGCGTTTCCGTGCCGTCCTTCCTGCGTTCGGTGATTGAGCGCCGC
>JBKPKE010000209.1:0-8997 GCA_046730955.1 Pseudomonadota bacterium | reverse complement strand
TCAAGATCGAGATGCACTTCCTGCCCGACGTCTACGTCACCTGCGACGTCTGCCACGGCGCGCGCTACAACCGCGAGACTCTGGAGGTGAAGTTCAAGGGGCACTCGATCGCCGACGTGCTCGACATGAACGTCGAGGAAGCGGCCGAGCTGTTCAAGGCCGTCCCCGGCATCCGCGACAAGATGCGCATGCTTCAGGAGGTCGGCCTCGGCTACATCAAGGTCGGGCAGCAGGCGACGACCCTTTCGGGCGGCGAGGCGCAGCGCGTGAAGCTGTCGAAGGAGCTGTCGCGCCGCGCCACCGGCAAGACGCTCTACATCCTCGACGAGCCCACCACCGGTTTACATTTCGAGGACGTGCGCAAATTGCTCGAGGTGCTGCACCGCCTGGTCGAGACCGGCAACACCGTCGTCGTGATCGAGCACAACCTCGACGTCATCAAGACCGCCGACTACGTCATCGACCTCGGCCCCGGCGGAGGCGTCAACGGCGGACGGATCGTGGTGACGGGTACGCCCGAGGACGTCGCGGCATGCGCGGAAAGCTCGACGGGTCAGTATCTGAAGCCGCTCCTCGAGCGCGCGAGCGTGAAGCCGGAGGTCGTGGACGCGAAGCCCAAGAAGGTGAAGCGGACGCGGAAGATCGCGGACGATGAGGACGAGCTGCCGGATTTGATTGCGGCGAAGTAGACAGGTAATCCTCTCTAGTCTTCGCGCCAGCAGGGGCAAAAAATGAACTTAGCCACTACGACGCCGTCACAGAACGCGCCCCATGATGGCGAGATGAGCAACGTCGTCGTTCGGCGATATACGCCGGTCGGCTCCGTCACCGGCATCGGCTACGCGTCTGCAAGTGTCGAAGCCCGTGAAGGTCTCGTGCCGGGCCATCAAATAGCCACACACTCAGTCCGTATCGAATTAAGTACCGGCGGCGACTATCCTCAAACTGGAGCCGCTGCCATCGATTACAAGAACATTGGCCGCTTGCTATCGGTACTTGATACGTTTCAAGCCACTAATATTACAACCGAGCGCTTTAAGTTCACCGAAGTAGAGTATGAGATAGACGAGTTTAAGATCATCGTTTTCAACAGCGACCGAGGCAATCTTATGGCCGCACTTTCCGCTGATGCGGTAAGCGTCCATTTTGGCTCGCTGTCGAGTCTTCGTGAGCTCAGAGACTTAATCGAAGCGGCTAGAACACATTTGGAACTGCATGGCGCGGATGGCGGCGGGCGGTGAGGAACGATCTGCCGGATTTGATTACGGCGAAGTAGGCGGAATCATGGCTGAGCAAGCAGGGTGTGTAGTTTGTAAAAGCGCATCTTGCATGCTGATCGGCAGTGCCGGCCTTAAGAGCCGATACGCGTGCGACGTATGCGGGCGCTACGATGCATCAACCTCAGTGCTTGAGGGCAAGCTGGATACACAACATGACTACCTAACCGCGCTGCAGCGCGCTGTCTTATCGCACAGAATCAGGGAAGCGAATGACGCGGGCCGTGACCCTCCGTTACTTACGACCTATGAGATCGACGACGTTATCGCGAATGGACATCTACCCTCGCCAGCCCAACAGGCGGTCAATATCATCCGCTTTATCGGAGATCTGATTAGTCCAACCGGCAATCCTTTAGAGGAGTGTCCACCCTCTTTTCATGCGTCAGTTGGGTCGCCGAATCGAGACTTCGCGCTTCGCATCACGAAGCAACTCAGAGATGCAGGGTATCTGCAGGCGATAAACTGCGGACACATGCAGTCGCCTGACGAGTTGATGGAAATTGATTTGACGCTGGCAGGATGGGCGGAATTCGAAAAGGAGCGACGTGGGCAAACGGCAGGCGGGTATGGCTTCATCGCACTGAAGTTCAATGACGATGTCCTGGACCCATTCGTCCGAGATGTGGTGAAGCCCGCGATCTCTGCTCTCGGATTCGAACTTGTTGACATGCGCGACGCCGCCGAGGCGGGAATCATCGACAATGTGATGCGGGCGCGCATTCGTGACGCATCATTCGTACTTGTCGACCTCACACATGCCAATGAGGGAGCATATTGGGAAGCCGGTTACGCCGAAGGTCTGGGGAAGCCGGTCCTCTGCAACCGCCAAGTGTTCGAAGAGAAGGGAACGCACTTCGACACTAACCACTGCACGACTGTGTTGTGGGACCCATCGACACCTGAGCCGTTTATTGAGGAATTGAAGGCCACACTTCGCCGATCGCTTGGGTTATTTGCTTCCTAGGCCAATGATAATGGGTGAGAAAAAAAGCGACTGCAGCGCTTCTTTGTCGAACATCGAAACTGCTGCTTCTGCGCCGGTGAGCGACTTACGGGCATAACGACCGAGACTCCGAAAGCCTTGAGGACGATCGGCCCGAAGAATGGTTCGGTCCTTTCGGTCCGTCGTGACGTGTAGACCCGTCACGGGAGTAAATCCCGTGACGTCGGACGCGTCAGCCCGCTTAGGCCGCTCGCTCGCGCGCGGGCTACAGGACGCCTCTTAGCTGCACCGTGGCTTCGCCTCGGTTACCGCCGGTCTATTGACCGATCCGGTCCCGATGTAGCCGGACGGCGCCTTGATGCAGTAGCCGGAGAGCGAGCTGGCAGGTACCAGCTTCACACCGCCGCCGAGATTGATCGTACCGGGCGCATCAGCAGGATCAGCGGAAACCGTTGCACCTGGGACGTTGGCCGAGGATGCCGCTGCGGCGGCCTGATCGGCTGCATTGAGACTGTACCCACTACAGCCTCTCTGCGCGCTCAAATCGTAAAGGTCCTGCAGGCGACGCCGCGCGGATGCATCGGCGGCGCCTCGCTCCATTGAATTGCCTATGCCGTAGTCACCCAGAATGCCTAGCACGGACGCCATGTTGAATTGGGCACCTTCGGCGACTTGCGTCTGAAAGGATTGCACTTTGGCGATCTCGATGGCGATTTCGCGGCATGTGTAGCCAACGCGTTCAGCGCCGGTCAGAGGCTGCATTCGACCGTAGCGCTTCGTTGCACAGCCGCTTAGGACGAGCGCAGGTACGACCGCGCCAATAACGAGCCAACGCATCTCGAAGCCCCCTTCGAACAATTCGGCAAGAAGCATCCTGTTTAATTATCGTTAAACGTCAAGAGCAAACGAGTGGCCGCCTCGTTGTCTCCTGTTCATGCATCAAATCTTGGCGGGTGGGCGTTCTACTCCCGAACTCCCCGGCGTTTCCCGGGTGAGATGAGGGAATTTCGCATGACCATGTTCAAAAGCGTTCTGACCGCTACCGCGCTGATCGGCATCGCCGCTCCCGCCGCCGCGCAATATCCATACCCGCAGCCCCAGCCCTACCCGCAACAATATCCGCAGCCTGCTCCGGGCCAGCCGGGCTACGGCTATTATCCGCAGCAGGGCTATGGACAGCAGGGCTACGGCCAACAGCCCTACGGCAACGACCCGATGACGCAGGTCATCAACCAGCTGCTCGGCAACCGCTACAACGTGAACGACCGCACCGCCGTCCGCCAGTGCGCGAGCGCCGCCGTGCAGCAGGCCTCGGCGCAATATGGACAGCAACAGCCCTACGGCTACGACCGCAACCGCGGTTACAACCAGGGGTACAATAATTTCGCCCCGTCGATGCGCGTGACCGCGATCACCAACGTCGAACGCCGCAGCAACGGCGTGCGCGTGTCAGGCCTGCTCGACAGCCGCTCGGGCTATCCGCCGCATGGCCAGGCCTACGGCTATCAGAACAACGGTTACGCGGCGACCGGCGACCTCAGCTTCCGCTGCAACGTCGACTATCGCGGCGCCGTCACCAACGTCCGCGTCCGCCGCGCGAGCCAGTATCGCGGCTAAGCGCTCAATACGGTGCTGATTGGGCCCGGTCGGAGCAATCCGGCCGGGCCTTTGCTTGCGCTCTCCATGGCTTTCCGGAGGCTTTTCATATAGGTCAAGAACATCGTTTATTGGCGGAAATCCGCCATGAAACCTTCACCGAAACGATGCGTTCGGGGCGGCGAAAAGCCGCTCCGGCGGTAGGCAATTTCGGGTTGGATAAAGTGACGGGATACAGGCTTTACAGCCTCGACGGGGTCCGGAAGGTCGCATCCGGCGAATGGTTCGACGCCGATGATGACGAGGCTGCCCTCGCTGTCGCGAAGGGAAAGATGGACGGGCACGATTGCGAACTGTGGAGCGGCACGCGCTTCGTAGCGCGCATCGCGCGCAAGCAGCAGTCGTGACGTGCGTTCGCGCTTTTGTGCGCGCCGAATGACTTGCCGTCCGTTATCCCTCCATGGCAAATGACCGTGGCTTTCGCGGACAGGGAGAGAGGGCAGACGTGCGTTGTTCGGAATGTGCTGCCGAACTGCCCCCCGGGCGGGAGTTCTGCTCGCATTGCGGAGCGCCGACCGCTTCGGGCCTGCGCCGGCGTAATTCCAGTTCGCCCAGCGGCCGCTCGCCCGAGGAGCTCCAGAGCAACCGCAAGAAGGTCCTGATCATTGGCGGCGCGCTCCTGCTCGTGCTGGGCGTGGGCAGGCTATCCTGGCCCACCCTGCCCATTCACATCAGCGTGGATAATGACCGCAAGGGGCCTGTAGTGACGAACGCGGAAGATCTGGTCCGCGCTTTTGCGGATGATCCGTCTGGCGCGGCGAAAAGGTTCGGCGGGCGAGAGATTGCCGTGAGCGGTGAGTTCCTGCGGATCGTGCCCGATGGCTACGGCAGCATCGACATGCGCCTGAAGAGCCCGAACCCGGACTCGCCGCTAGGGGTCGACCTCGCGGGAGCATCGATCGAGGACGCCAAGCTCCTGCGGCCCGGGCAGCAGGTCACCGTCAGCTGCCGGAACGTCGCCGGATCGGGGAACGACCGCTGGCTTCAGGATTGCGCGATCCAGCCGGGCGGGGATGCTGTCGCCGCGCCCGCAGCACCGCCCGCGCCATCGCCCCCGGCCGCGCCGCCTGCGCCCGGCCAAGGCGGAAACTCCAGCTGATCAGCTGGCATTATCCAGGTAACGCACTTCAAGCTCTCGCCCATCGAACAGGAACCGCCCGTCGCGCAGCTCGAATCCGTCCAGCAGCCGTGCATTGATCCCGACACGGCCGTAGCTTTCCCCAGTGCTCACCCACCCCACCTGGCACGCGCAGATCGCGCAATGATTGAAGGCGATCATCCGGTCGCCGTGGACGTAGGGCACCGTTTCCCCCATCACCCTGACCTTTCCGTCATCGGGATAATAAGCCATCAGCGATCCGGTCTTCCGGCAGATGTGGCAATTGCAGCTTGCGACCCATTCGGGCGCGCTCGGGACCTCCACCCGCACCGCTCCGCAATGGCAGGATCCGCTGACGGGCACGGCCCTATGCTAGCCGATGCGACGTGGGGTCGCCTAGCTCGCTGATCAGTTGCGCCCGCGCATCGACGCTGCACTCATCGTACAGTCGGTCGATCCTATCGGCATGTTCGGGGAAATCCTGAGACAGCACCTTCAGGATCGCCTCATCGTCCATCTGGGCGATCATCCCGACCACCCGCACAGGATCGGCTTCACGACCGATCCTTTCCGCCATCAGCCGGAACGTCCGTGCTCGCTGGCGGAACTCGAAATCGGCCAACCTGGCGCTCTCGAATTCGCCCTTCTTGGCCATCGCTTTGCCCAGGTCGAACACCATGCCGGCGATATGGGGACGGGAACAGCCGTCGGCCAGCCTCTTTGGGACAAACCCTTGGTTCGCCTCAGGTAATTTCCTGCTCGTAATGATCCCCGATTGCATTGGGTGTCGCGAAGAGTCACATTTCAGCTTCGGGTGAGGTGCCGCTTTCGATTCGATAGCGTCGGGGAAGTTCAGCGTTCCCTCAAGGGGGGCGGGAGGCACTAATGACGCCTGAAGATCGGTCCTATTTCATGCTCAGGGCGGAGCAGGAACGGACGGCGGCCCTCAAAAGCCCGAGCCGCAACGTTCGCGGCAGGCATGAGGAGCTTGCCTGGCTTTACGAGATGCGCCTGCAATTCTCCGACCGCGCGGACTCGCACGAGGCGTTCGAGATCGTGACGGATGATACGCATGAACCGATCATGCGCATCGGCGTCGCGGCCTGACGAAGCAGGCTGGGGATCGATACGGGGCAGTCGTAAGGTCAGGTTCATTTCAGCTTCGCACTATTCTGTAGCGCGCCAGTCATAGTCCGCGCGCAAGGTCGTGGCGCCGCAAAAGGAGCGGCTGCCGAGTCGAGAGCGTCAAAGGCCGGATTCAGGGGTTTCCGGCAAGTTTCATCCGCAGGGGGCGGGAGAACGGCGACATGAATGCGGACGACCGCAACTATTATCTGAAGCGCGTCGAGCAGGAGGAGCAGGCTGCCCGCGATGCAGTCACCCTTGCGGCTCGCTGGCGCCACGAAGAACTCGCGAGCCTTTACCGCATTCGCATCCTCGCCCTCGACAATGCAACGGGCGAAGGCGGCGACCTGGGAAGCTTCCAGCCATTCATCCTGGTACCGCCATCGGCGGAGACCGAGGCCGCCTAGCGGCTCTTGATTGCCTTCGCGGCCTCCCGCGCGGCGAAGGCCAGGACGTTCCCGACGTTGATCGCGCTGTCGCCAGCGGCGCCCGCCGTCGCTTTCCCAGCATCCTCGGCGGCGTGCTTCGCCTTCTTTGCAGCCTTTTTCGCCGGCTTCGACTTCGCCAGCGAATCCGCCGCGGCGAGCAGACCTACCGCAATCATGTCTGACAGGACGTTGCGGACGATGGGCTGGCTGGCGAGTTCATAGATCGCCGCCCCGCGCTTGCGGAGCTTCTTCGGGATCTTCACGCCGGCGATGCGCTTCGGAAGTTTCTTGGTCTCGGCCATAGCTTCCCCCTTATCACAAAACTGCGCAGGCGATGCGGTCGCCGCTATTCCCGCTCGGGTCGGTCTTTTCGTCATCCGCGGTGGCATGGAGAACCAGCGCCGCTCCGTCGGCGTCGAGCAGCACCGGACCGTCCCCGTAACCGTCGATGCGCAGCCGCGCTCCAGGCACCAGCAGTCCCGCCGTCAGCACACCGTCGGCTCCAACGCCCAGATTGCCGAGATCGCCCATATGATATCCGCTCGGATTGAGGTGCCCGTGCTGCTTCGTCGTGGGGTTCCAGTGCGGCCCCGCGCTCGTGAACTTCGGCGGCTCGCAACGCCCGACGGCGTGGAGGTGCGCTCCATGCTTTCCGGCCGGAAGTCCATGCGCATCGATCCGAAGGACGACGCCCGTATTCTCCTGGAAGACACGGACCGTTCCGATGTTTGCGCCGTCGCTCCTCACGAGCGGCACGTCCGCGTAGACGATGTCCGGCGCGGCCATCGGGACGCATGCTGCCGTGACAAAACCCAAAGCCAGCACACCGTAACGCAACATCGCTCTCTCCTACGCTTTCATGCGTCAGCTTGCGTTTCTGTTCCGCCCCGTCATCTTTGTCGAGTTCGTGAGGGGAGAGAGCGCGAGCATGAGCGAAGAAAATGCCGCGCCGCCGCGCGTTTCTGGTTACGCCTGGTACGCGCTGATCCTGTTCGTAATCGTCTACATCTTCAATTTCATCGACCGCCAGATCGTCTCGATCCTCGCCGAGAGCATCAAGGCGGATTTGAAGCTCGACGATGCGCAGATCGGCTTCCTCTACGGAACCGCTTTCGCGATCTTCTACTCGCTTTTCGGCATTCCGCTCGGCCGCCTCGCCGACAGTTGGTACCGCGGCCGCCTGATGGCGATCGGGCTTGCGCTCTGGTCGTCCATGACAGCCTTTTCCGGTCTCGCGCAGAGCTATTCCGTGCTGGCGATCGCCCGCGTCGGTGTGGGGATCGGCGAAGCAAGCGCCTCACCCGCGGCTTATTCAATGATCGCCGACTATTTCCCCAAGGAGAAGCGCGCGACCGCTTTGTCCATCTACTCCAGCGGCCTCTACATCGGCGGCGGCATCGCGCTTCCGCTGGGCGGCTTCGTCCTTGCCTGGTGGGCGCGCAATTATCCGGCATCGCCCATTGCACCCTGGCAGGCGGCCTTCCTTGCCGTCGGACTTCCGGGCTTGCTCCTCGCCATGTGGATCTGGAGCCTGAAGGAGCCGCTTCGCGGATCGATCGACGGCCATCCTTCAGACATCGTCCGCCCCAATGCATGGCGCGAGTTCGGCCGTGAGCTTGTCGCGATCATCCCGCCGCTGACACTTCTCAGCGCGCTGCGTCTCGGCGTTCTCGGCACGAACCTCGTCGCTCTAGCGATCTGCGGATTTGGTGCATTTGCGCTATCTTGGCTAACTGGCGATCTCCCTCAATGGATCGCCTGGTTCACGGGCGTATACGCGGTCTTCAGCTGGACCCAGTCTCTCAAGCGTCGCGACCCGGCCACTCATCGCCTCATCTGGGGCACGCCCATAGCGGTCACGCTCGTGGTCGCGTTCGGGTCGATCAGCTTCATGACCTACGCGGTCGCG
The DNA here is from genome assembly GCA_046730955.1 of Pseudomonadota bacterium. Taxonomy (GTDB): domain Bacteria; phylum Pseudomonadota; class Alphaproteobacteria; order Sphingomonadales; family Sphingomonadaceae; genus Sphingomicrobium. Next base: position 557 of record JBKPKE010000209.1, on the reverse strand, counting down.
TTCTGGATCCCGCCCTATCTGCTCCGAACCTTCTACGACGGCCCGACCGGTGCGGCTGTGTTCATGCACGGCGCCAGTGCAGCGGAGGAGGTTTCGACTCTCTTCGGATGGACCGCGGCGGGCGCGTCCGCCGTCGGCGTCATCCTCGGTGGAATCGTCAGCGATGCACTGCGGCGCCGTCAACCGGGCGGGCGGCTTTACGTCAACATGGCCGCGATCATCCTGCCCGCGCCTGCCATCTTCTGGATGTTCACGACCGATAGCCTCTCCACCTTTTACTTCCTTGCACCGTACGTCAGCCTCTGCAGCGCTCTTTGGGTGGGCGCGGCGGTGGCGACGCTGCAGGATCTCGTTCTGCCGCGGATGCGCGGCACGGCCGGCGCAACCTACGTGCTCGGGACGTCGCTTGTCGGCCTTGCCCTCGGTCCGTACTTCGCCGGCAAAGTCGCGGCGATCACCGGCAGTCTCGCAACGGGCATCTTCGCTCTCTATGTCGTACCGCCCTTCACACTTCTCGCACTGTGGATCGCATCGCGGCGTATCGGCGATCTTGAAGC
>JBKPKE010000208.1:0-10346 GCA_046730955.1 Pseudomonadota bacterium | reverse complement strand
GCCCGGCCCTCTGGCGCATGAGCATTTGGGTTATTGCGGCCTTGGCAGCACCAGGGAGAGCAATTTCGCCCGGCATTCGCCGTCAACTATGCCGTCGATGATGTCGGGCCGGAACCGTCGCTGGAAGGCGATCACGGCCTTCTGAGTGTCCGTCACGTCATAGCCGAACCGCTCCAGCGCCAGCAGGAAGGCGGCGTCCGTCCAATAAGGATCGATCAGCTCGCGCGTCGGGCTCGGCATGGCGAGGCGTCGTCGCGCAAGCGCTTCCCACGGGAAAAGCTCGCCGGGATCCTCTTTGCGTGCCGGAGCGACGTCGGAATGACCGACGACATTTCCGCGGCTAATGCCGTGGCGCTCCTTGATGTCGGCCACCAAAGGAATGAGCGAAGCGATTTGCTCGTCGGGGAAGTTGCGATAGCCGAACTCGTGGCCTGGATTGACGATCTCGATGCCGACACTGGCGGAATTCACATCCGAGACGCCTCGCCATCGTGACTTGCCCGCGTGCCACGCCCGCTTTTCCTCATCCACCAACCGATAGACTGCCCCGCCCTCGTCGATGAAGTAATGCGACGAGACCTTTGCTTCGGGTGACGTCAGGCGGTTCAGCGCGGATTCGGCGTCCGGCATTCCCGTGTAGTGGAGCACGATCATCGAGACGGGCAGCATGCGCTCGTCGAAGTTCGGCGAGGGCCGATCAATGATATCCATGTCGATCACTGCGCCAAACGCGCACAGCATTGGGGGTTAGGTCAACCCCTTCCGATACGGCGGCGGTCGTTACCGTTACGGCGCTCCGCTTTATCCCGCAGGTCTGGACGATACAGGCCTCGCGCTTTCGGATCAGCGACGAGCTTTTCCGTCTGGCCGATCACCGTCTCTCCAGCACCGAGCATGAAATAGCCGTCCGCGGCCATGGACGATGCAAGACGGTCGAATGCGGCCGTTTTCTTTTCTGCGCTGAGGTAGAGGAGGACGTTGCGGCAGAGCACGATATCGAACCCCCCTAGATGAGGAGGAGATTCGAGCAGATTGTGCACTCGGAAGCGCACATGCTTACGCAAGGGTTCGACTATCCGCCACCCGTCGCCGCTTTCCTCGAACCAGCGGATCGTTTGCGTGATCGCGAGACCACGCTGCACCTCGAATTGCGTGTAAACACCATCACGGGCGCGATCGATCACGGCCCCGGATACGTCCGTACCCAGGATGTCGATCGTCCAACCCTTCCACTGCTCGGCCTGATCCGCGAACATCATGGCGAGCGAATAGGCCTCCTGCCCGGTCGAACAGCCAGCGGACCAGATGCGCAGGCGCTTCTTCGATGCACGACTCACAGTCAGGGCAGGCAGCGCATGCTTGGTCAATGTGTCAAACGGCGTCCTGTCGCGGAAGAAATATGTCTCGTTGTTGAGCAAGGCCTCGACGACCTGATCCGACAGCCCCGGCTCCCTTCCCATAACGAGTATGGTGATCAGCTCGTCTAGGGTCGCGATGCCACGTTCACGAAGAATAGCAGAAAGTGCGGTCTCGATGCGCCAGCGGCGGCTCATGGTCAGCTGCTGTCCTGTTCGTGCTTCCAGGAGACCTGCGAGGATGCGGCTGGAACTGTCGCTTATCTGCAAGTCTCGCCTCCCAGCCGTGACGCAACTCGCCGGGCAAGCTTGTCGGGGGGCAGCACCGCGCATGCGAGACCTGCCTCGAGGATGGCGCGCGGCATGCCCCAAACCGCGCAACTGCCCTCGTCCTGCGTGAGCACGGAGCCTCCTGCAGCGACGAGCCGGGCTGCACCCTGAACCCCATCGCGGCCCATTCCGGTCAGGACGACGCCCGCGGCCGCCGATCCGAAGACATTCGCGGCTGACTGAAACATCGGATCCACCGAAGGAAGGCAGCCCGAATAGGATGCGCTTCGATCGAGGCGGGCGATTGGGCCGTCGATACCGTTGTGGATCGTAAGGTGAGCGTCACCCGGGGCGATGATCACGCGATCCGGCAGCAAAGCCATTCCGTCTTCGGCGACGAGGGCTTCGCGCTTCGCCGCGACCGCAAGCTGACGCGCAAACACGCCCATGAATGGGGCGGGGAGATGTTGCGTTACGAGGATCGGAGCGCAGATGCGCCTGGGCAAGGCTTCGAAAAAGCTGTTGAGCGCATGGATTCCACCGGTGGAGGCGCCCAGGGCCAGCAGCTCAATTGGAGCAGCAGACATTGCGCGAAGCGGTGCATGGACGATCTGTGGGGGCGGTACGGAAGCGACCGGCAGCGTCTCATCTGCATATCCCAGCGCCTTGAGACGAGAAAGGAGTACTTCGGAGAACTTGCCGTTGAACCGGCCTGTCCCGGGCTTGGGAAGCGCATCGGCAGCACCCATCGCCAGGGCAGCGACCGTCTCTTCCGCGCCCTCCTCCGCCATGGACGAGACGATCATGATGTGCGCGCCGCAGGCATTGTCGAGGATGCGCGGGATCGAACGGAGCCCGCCTGCCCCCGGCATTTCCAGATCAAGGAGGATGGTGTCGACCCGCACCGCCTGAAGAGCGTCGATCGCGTCTTCGGCCGTTCCGGCAACCGCGGCCAGCTCAAACGTCTCGTCGCTCTCGACGATACGCGACAGCACCGAGCGGGCGACCATCGAATCATCGACGATCATCAGCCGGATTCGGCGATTTCGGAGTGACGGGGCCGGCTGGCGGTCCCGCGATCTGGCGAGCGCCCGCTCCACGCCCGAACTCTTAAGCGACGCCGACGAGCTGGAGCTTGATGTGCAGCGTCTCGCGGTCGAACGGCTTCATCACATACTCATCCGCGCCTGCCTCAAGCGCCGCGCGGATATGCGCCATATCGTTCTCAGTCGTGCAGAAGACGACCTTGGGCTGGTCGGAATGGCCGCGCTGCCGGAGCATGCGCAGGAACTCCATTCCGCTCATCACCGGCATGTTCCAGTCGAGCAGAACGACGTCCGGCATTTTGGCTTCGCAACGAGAGAGGGCTTCGCGGCCATCGCCAGCTTCGTCCACCTCGAACTGCAGCGTTTCGAGGATGTGCCGGGCGACCTTGCGGATCACCTTCGAGTCATCGACGATCAAACAGGTCTTCATACGAACTTCCCGCCCCAGGTCTTCAAAAGCCACTTAACCGCTAAGGGTAACGAACCCCTTAAGCAGCCTGGCGCTCGTTCCCGCTGACGATCGCCCCGATATCTACGAGGAGGAGCGGCCCCTGCTCCGTCTCGACCATGCCTTTGGATACGCGCTCCCAGCCCTCGCCCATAGCGGCGCGGATGGGTGACGGTTCGGAATTGGCCTCCACCACGTCTTCGACGAGATCAACGATCAGCGCGTAATGATGCCCCTCCAGCTCCACGACCGCCGCCTCGCGGATACCGTCCGAGCAGTCTGTGGCACCCAGCTCAAGCGATCGCATACAATCGATCACCGTCAACACCCGGCTACGAAGAGCCGATAGTCCGGCGACGTGGGCCGGAGCGCGCGGCACGGGAATAAGCGCGTCGAGCTCGACAACGGACTCCACGGCTGCGGCAGGCAAGGCTACACGCTCCCCGCCGATCATGACGATGAGCAGAAGTTCCGACATCAGCTCCTCCCCCCGGAAACAGCCTTGAGGGCAGTAACGAGCGCAGCACGATCGTAGCGGTAGATGCTGTCGTCCTTCTTCGACGCAGGATCCGGATCGGCGCGCACCCTGATCACTCTCGCTGCAGCCGCCTTCTTCGCCTTTCCGGCTTCCGCGATGATCGCCAGATCGGCTTCAATCTCATCGGCTTCCGATACGACACGGTATCCCGCGGCCTCGACGATCGGCCTCAGCATGTTCTGCATCCAGGGATCGTCGGCCGGCAGGCGGCAAATCGGCTGATCTGAATACTCCGCCCTGGCTCCGGCGAAATTGGCGAAGAGCCAGTGTGAATCGACGATTTCGGCCGGTTCGCCGGTGATGAGCGTCACGCCTGAAACTTCGCCGGGGCACTCAGCCTGGATGACCTCCTGCCCAATCGCCGATAGGTCGATGACCTCGCGAAATGCGTAACCGATTTCGGCAGCGCCATCATTGAGTCGGAAGAGCCGGACTTTCCCGGCTGGGAAATCGCCGTTCACACCGGCGAGCGGCAGGATAGTGTCGCCAACCTGCACGCGAAGCTGGCCAGCGCCCGGCCTGATTGCAGCCGACGAAACCTCCTCGATCCGGTCTACGATCGCCAGGCGCATTGCCCGACGAGAGCCGTCCAGCCCGCGGAACAAAAGCACAGGCGTGTCGCTCGCGATCGGAGCAGCAGGTGCGTCCGCAATGCGTGCCGCCCGCTCATGCGCTTCGAGCTTCACGCCGCCAACCTCTGCCAGGCCTGCGGGATCGAACAGTAGAATCGGACTGCCGTCGTCCGCGAGCGTCGTGCCGGCATATAATCCGGTCGCCATGACTGCCGGAGCCGCCGGTTTGACCACCAATTCTTCGTGATCGTGAATGCGATCGACCGCGAGCGCATAGACGTCCGAGCCTGCGGGACGCAGAACGACGAAGCTCCGCTCCTCGTCGGACAGCTTGCTCTCCAGGCCGAGAACATCGGCGAGGGCAATCTGCGGGACGCGACGACCGCGGATGGTTGCCACTCCTGCCCCGCCAAGCTTTTCGAGCGTCACCGAGTTGCCGTTGGCGCGCACGATCTCGTCGATGGCGGAGCGCGGGATTGCGAAATGCTGCCCGGCGACGGAGACCGTCAAAGCGGGAATGATCGTCAGCGTGAGCGGCACGCGAAGGGTCATTCGAGTGCCTTCGCCGACGCTGCTGTCGACTTCGACGATTCCCCCGATTCGCTCGATGTTCGAGCGGACGACGTCCATTCCGACGCCCCGGCCCGAAATTGCAGTCACTTCCTGCGCCGTCGAAAGTCCCGCTTCGAAGATCAGGGCGAGCTGTTCGCGCGGCGAAAGAGCGGCCGCCTCGGATTTCTCGATCACTCCCGCTGCGACGGCCTTGTCGACGAGCTTCTTGCCGTTGATGCCACGCCCGTCGTCGTGGATATCGATGAGGATCTGGTTCCCCGACTGACGGGCGGCAACCGTCAGGATGCCGATCTCGCGCTTGCCGGCTTTCAATCGCTCCGACGGCGTTTCGATACCGTGGTCGACTGAATTCCGGATGATGTGAGTGAGTGGATCGCGGATCATCTCGATCATCTCGCGATCCAGTTCAACGTCCCCGCCATCAATGTCGACCAGCACCTGCTTGCCAAGTTCGGCGGAGAGATCTCGCACCATGCGCGGCAGTGCGATGAACAGATTCTCGATCCGCTGCATGCGGGTACGAGTGATAGCGTCCCGCATCTCGGCGATAATCGAGGACAGGCGCTCGAAAGCTCCGTCCACCGCGACGTCGCCGGTTGTTTCCCGCAAACGGCGCGCAAGCTCATTGCGAGCGAGCACCATGTCGGAAACGCCGCTCATCAGCCGATCGAGCAACTCGACCGAAAGCCGTATGGTCCGAGGCGCTGCAACAGTTTTGGCCTGAGCTTCTGCTATCGTAGCGGCAACTGGAGCGGGGGTGGTTTCGGGGGTTTGCAGGAGGGCGTGGATCAGAGCGCTGTCATCGCCGGCAGGAAGTTCCTCGCCCGCGTCGAGCGCGGCGATCATCTCGGCGATCCTGTCGATGACGGCCAATACGGCGCTGACCAAAGTAGGGTCTGCGTGGCGACGTCCGGCACGAACTTCGGCCAGCGCATCCTCGGCTGAATGGCTGAGCGCTTCCAGACGCGGAAAATCGAAGAACCCGCAATTCCCTTTGACGGTGTGAACGAAGCGGAAGATGGAATCGAGACGGGCGCGGTCTTCGGGCGCAGCTTCCCAGGCGACGATCTCCCCGCCCAATGCCTCGAGCATCTCACGGCATTCGGCAATGAATTCGGAAATCAGGTCGTCCATCGGTGCGCGGTCCCACCCCCTCTGCGAGGCCGCTTATGGGACGAAGGTGTTAAAGCCGCGTTAGCCCTGTCTGCGGCGCAATCGCGATCAGGCGCGGGGTACCAAGGCCCCGATTACGACCACTTCAGGTCCTGGCTCGGAAAGGCGAATCGTGCCGCCCGCTTCTTCGGCCAACATGGTGGCCAGCCAGGCCCCCGCCGTCCTTGCTTCGATGTCGCCGTCTCTGGATGCAGCGCCGGTCAGCACGTCGCGAATGCCGGCGTCGAGCACGACCTTAGGCCCCTCTCCGCGGATGGCGATCTCAAGGCCCGCTCCAGTCGTCTCCGCACCGACGTCGAGCCTGCCGCCCCGGACGAGTCCGTCGCCAGCGATCAGCGCGAGGTTCAGCAAGAGCTTCATCGCGCCTTTCGAGAGCTTTTCCGGCGCAACCATCCAGCCGAGCTCGATCCGCCGCTCCCCCCCGAAAATCCCTTCGAGGGCGACCCGTGCTTCGTTCGCGTCAATGAGGTCCGCGAATCCGCCGCCAGCGCCGAACGCCAAACGAAAGAACTTCAGCTTGTTCGCTGTCGCCCGAGCACTGTCAGAGAGAAGCTCAACGCAGCGTTCCCGCATTTCAGGGTCCTGCTCGTCGGCCATGAGCTCGATACCGTTGTTAAGTGCCCCCACGGGCGACATCAGGTCATGGCAGAGCCTCGAGCACAGGAGGCTTGCGAAATCGATGGCTTTCATGAGCGGCTGAATGAGCCGAAGTCCAATCCAGCGCAAGTTGTTGCGCTTCGCTCCCACTGGCGGTTAGCTCAGGAAGGACGTCATTCGTGGAGGTTGGGTTGAGACGGTTTCTCCTCTTGGCGGCGACTGCCGCATTGCCGCTCGCATTGGCAACGCCCGCGCCCGTGAACGCGCAAACGTCATCGGCCGAACTCAGGATCGACAAGGCTCGCATCGATCGCGCCCTGCAGGAGATCGTGGCGAGCGGGCGAGCGGCTGGAGCGTCGGCCCTGGTCTGGCGAAACGGCAAGGAAGTCTATTTCGGCACTGCAGGATATGCGGATCGCGAGGCAAAGAAGCCGTTCCGCCGCGACACCTTGGTCCAGATCTGGTCGATGACCAAGCCGGTGACCGGAGTCGCGCTTCTGCAGCTGTGGGAGCAGGGTAAGTTTGCGCTCGACGATCCGCTATCGGACTATTTGCCGGAATTCGCCGAGACCAAGGTCTTCGCGGGCTTGGACAGCGCCGGCAAGCCGATCCTCCGCGCGCCGCATCGCCCGATCCTGATCCGTGACCTCATGCGCCACACTGCCGGGTTCGGCGAAGGACCGGCCGGCTCTTATCCTCAGAAGATGTTCGAAGCGGCCGATCCGCTCAACCTCGACAATGACCTAACCGAGTTCGGCCGCCGTCTTGCCACCCTCCCCCTCTTCTACGACCCGGGTACGAAATGGCAGTACAGCGCGGCCGTCGATGTCCAGGCCCTCCTCGTCGAGAAACTGTCCGGGCAGCCTTTCGAAGACTATGTCCGCCAACACATCTTCGAGCCGCTGGGCATGAAGGACACGGCGTGGACCCAACCCGAAAGCCGGTTTTCGAGGCTGGCGAGGGCCTATGTCAAAGGTCCCGATGGTCGGCTCCGGCGGAAGAGTGACGAGGACTTGCGTCGTTTGAACTTCGCTCTCCGGAAGCTGACCAGGGGCGGCGCCGGCCTCGTCTCCTCACTCGATGACTATATGCGGTTTGCACGCATGCTCGTGAACGGCGGAACACTGGACAGAGTTCGCATCCTCAAACCCTCGACGGTCAGAATGATGTCCACCAACGAGCTCGATCCTCGCGTTACGGACCGTCAGTGGCTACCCGACAAGGGCAATGGCGGGTTCGGAATGGATTTCGCGGTCCGGATGGGCCAGCCGAAAGACGCGAAGGAAAATCGGGGCGCGATAGGCGAATTCTTCTGGGACGGAGCCTGGTCCACTCTCTTCTGGGTCGACCCTGCGAACAAGCTCACGGCGGTCTTCTTCGTGCAGAGCGACCCGTTCAACGGAACCATGCACAGGGACTTCCGCCGGGCCGTCTACGGCGATGCCTATCTTGGTCCGAAGGGCGACTGACTGGAGTCATTGAAGAGCGGAAACAAATCCCCATATCCAACAGCGTGGGGGGCCACCAGATCATCGCTGTTGAGCTTGCGCCGGGCCACGCCGGGTGGCGGCTCGACCGTGCTCTTGCCGATGCAGTGCCTACGATGTCGCGGGAGCGGCTAAAGACTTTGGTGAAGAGTGGTGCACTGGAGGCCGATCGCGGACCCGTCCGAGATCCTTCCGTCAAAGTGCGTGGAGACGAGCGTTTTCGCCTTGCGGTTCCCGAGCCGAAGCCGGCTCACAACGTCGCGCAAGACATTCCGCTTCGGGTCGTATTCGAGGATGAGCATCTGCTGGTCGTCGACAAGCCGGCCGGTCTCGTCGTCCATCCGGCGGCGGGTAATCCGGACGGCACTTTGGTGAACGCCCTTCTGCATCATTGCGGCGGGAGCCTGTCAGGCATCGGCGGCGTTGCCCGTCCCGGCATCGTTCATCGCATCGATAAGGATACTTCCGGCCTGCTCGTCGTCGCCAAAACCGACGTCGCGCACGAAGGGCTAGCGAAACAGTTTGCGGCACACAGTATCGAACGCCGCTATCTCGGGATCGTGAGCGGCGTTCCGAAGAATACGGAAGGCAGCGTCGACGCGCCGCTTGCCCGCTCTTCGACCAACCGCAAGAAGATCGCGATCGTCGAAGGAAATCGCGGCAAGCGAGCGGTCACCCACTGGCGTCGATTGCAAGTTCTTCGCGAGGCGGCGCTGGTCGAATGCCGCCTCGAAACTGGCCGGACGCATCAGGTCCGGGTACACATGGCGTCGCTCGGCCATCCGTTGCTCGGCGATCCGGTTTACAGCCGGTCGGGAAAGAGCAGCCGTGAACTGTTGAAAAGACTGAATTTTCACCGGCAGGCGCTGCACGCAGCCGAGCTCGGCTTCATTCACCCCGTAACGAAGCACCGCCTGTCGTTCGCCAGTGGCATGCCACCGGACATGCAGGAACTGTTCACCGCGCTTTTGGTATAGGATTTAACATGTCAGGTCGCGTAATAAGCGGCCGGCCCAGGGAGACGTTTGAAGCATATGGCACAAAGAAATGTCGTCTCGATCCCCGCTAGTGGCGGGGAGGCCGGGCTCAATCGCTATCTGGCCGAGATCAAGAAGTTCCCGATCCTCGCGCCCGAGGAAGAGTACATGCTCGCCAAGCGCTGGCGTGAGCACGGCGATACCGACGCCGCGGCGAAGCTGGTCAACTCCCACCTTCGTCTCGTGGCGAAAATCGCCATGGGCTACCGCGGCTATGGCCTGCCGGTCAGCGAGCTAATCAGCGAAGGCAATATCGGCCTCATGCAGGGCGTGAAGAAGTTCGAGCCTGATCGGGGCTTCCGCCTGGCAACCTACGCCATGTGGTGGATCCGCGCCTCGATCCAGGAATTCATCCTGCGTTCCTGGAGCCTCGTGAAGATGGGCACCACGGCGGCGCAGAAGAAGTTGTTCTTCAACCTTCGCCGGATGAAGAACCAGATCGAGGCATTCGAAGAGGGCGATCTCAAGCCCGCGGACGTCGCCAAGATCGCCAAGGATCTCGGCGTGACCGAGGAAGAGGTAATCTCGATGAACCGCCGCATGGGTATGGGCGGCGACACAAGCCTCAACGCCCCGCTGCGCGACACCGAGGGCGAAGGTCAGTGGCAGGATTTTCTCGTCGATAGCGGTCCTCTCCAGGACGAGATGCTGGCCGAGGATCAGGAAAGCCGCGTGCGCCACGACCTGCTGATGGACGCTCTGGAGACGCTCAACGACCGTGAGAAGCACATCCTCACGGAGCGTCGCCTGACGGACGAGCCGAAGACGCTCGAGGAGCTGAGCCAGGTCTACGACGTCAGCCGCGAGCGCATCCGGCAGATCGAGGTTCGCGCCTTCGAGAAGCTGCAGGCGGCGCTGATCCGGCTGGCGGGCGAAAAGAGGCTGCTGCCGGCGGCCTAGCCTTTCGCGACTTCCGCGACCTGAGGAGCGGCTTGCGTCAGCTTCTCCCCTTCCCGCGCCTCCTCCGGCCGATCCTGAACGCTGTCGTCGGTCGCGACATTATCGGCGGCCCAGGCACCGCGTTCGCCCAAGGGCTCCGGTCTGCCGGTCGTGCTGTCCTTCGCCGTCTGATGCTCGATCTCGCTGTTGAGTTCGGCACCCAGCAGAAAGACGTAAGCGGAAAAGTACATCCAGGTGAGCAGGCCAACGACTGCCCCCAGAGAGCCGTAGGTCCTGCTGTAATCCGATACGGCCGTCACCCAGATCCCGAACAGGACCGTAAGAAGCAGCCAGGAAACTGAGGTGAAGAT
>JBKPKE010000207.1:0-25532 GCA_046730955.1 Pseudomonadota bacterium | reverse complement strand
GGGGAGCGAAGGCGCCCTTCTTGGGAGCTGGTACTGATATCAACGTCTGGCGATGGCGATCGTCGCTCCACGCCCGGCAGCCGCGAGCAGCGCGTCGCGATCGCTGGACGTGCGGGCAATCACGTCCTGGCGGCACTCGCGAGCCTTGTTCTGGCCGACGAGGTCCGCGTCCGAAGGCTTTCCGCAGACTTCACGGGCAGCCTGGGCGATCCTGAGGTCGAGCGTCCGCTGTCCGCCCTTGTTGGATAGATCGAGATCGGCGGTCTGCACATAGCTGATCCGCGTCTCGGCGTTCGCGGACGGAGTTTCGGCAAGAGCCGGAGCAGCCTTGATGCCCGCTGCAGTGACCAATCCGGACACGAGTGCGATGACATATGGGTTCTTCACGTCGCTTCCCCTTGTTTCGGGGCCGGGTTTTCCGGCGCGACCCTCCATCTAGTCCTGCAAACCGGTTCGCGGGAGCAACGAGTTCGTGCTATGATTCTGCAAAATTGCAGAACGGAGATAGCGCCTGGAGGCGCTACTATTGGCCCAATATGCTCGACTGGAACGACCTGCGCTACTTCCTCGCCGTCGCCCGCAACGGGAGCACGCTTGCGGCTGCCAAGGCACTGCGCGTCAGCCAGACGACCGTGGCGCGACGGATCGCGGCACTCGAATCGGCGCTCGGCTTCCCGCTCTTCGAGAAGCGCCAGGCCGGCTATGCACCAACGCCTGCCGGACAGGACCTAATCGCGCGCGCGGAACAGGTCGAGCATGCCGCGACAGGCTTTTCCGATGCCGCTTCGGCCCAGTCGCGCGATGTGAGCGGATCGGTGAAGATCACGACCGAAGAGATTTACGCGATCACCCTTCTGGCGCCGCTCTTGCGCGAACTTCACGAAAGCTATCCGGACATCGTGATAGAGCTGGACACCAGCCAGCAGGTCCGGGACCTCGGCGCAGGCGAAGCGGATATCTCGCTGCGAAGCACGAAGACCACGACCCAATTGGAGGCGGGGCTCGTCGGCCGCCAGCTCTGCATCGACGACTGGGCCCTGTATTGCAGCCGCGACTATGCCGCGCGTCATGGCGTGCCCAAGACCCGGGCAGCAATGAAGAAGCACGCGTTCATCGGCGGCGGCGGCGGCAATCTCTGGATCCATTATCAGGCCTGGCTGCAATCTCTCGGTCTCGAGGATCAGGTCGCCATGCACCACGCAACGTCAGGAGGTCTTCTGTCCGGCGTGCGGTCCGGGTTCGGCATTGCCGTCCTGCCCTGCGCAGTGGCCGACGCCGACCCCGATCTCGTACGCTGCCTCCCCGCGAAAGACGGTCATGGCCGCATCCTGTGGCTCTTCACGCATGAGCGCTGCCGCCACACGCCGCGGGTCCGGGCCGTGATCGACTTCCTCTACGAAGGCCTCAGCCGGCATGTGCGCAAGCTCGAAATGAAGCGAGCAACGGAAGCCGCCGTCGCGGCCTAGGCCTCGGGGTAATGCGGCTCCGGCCGCTCGTGCAGCTCTTCGTAATGAACCAGCGCCGGCTTCGCCCCGAACGGCACCGCAGCACCATTGCGAAACGCCCATTCGCCGCGGTCGCAATCCTCCGCCCGCGCGTAGCCGTTGATATAGAAGCGTCGCTTGTGGCCCGACCGGTTCGAACCTGATCCATGAACGAGATACGGGCTCCACAAGGCCAGGTCGCCGGGCTCGAGGATCAGGTCGACGGCATCGTCGGAAGAAAGGCCCACCGCTTCGAGCGCATCGTTCTTCATCGCGGCGCCGAGCGAATGAGCCTCGCAGTCCATCCGTAGATCGCCGCGCAAATGGCTGCCGGCAATGAAGCGAAGCCCGCCCGCTTCAGGTCTGTGCGGATCGATCGCCAGGCCCGTCTGGACGTAGGAGGTGGCGAGATTGCGGTATGCCGCGGCGGGGCGGCGCGACTTGCTGTCTTGGTGCCATGCGAAATCGCCGAGCGACCCCGGCACTTTCCAGTGGACCTGGTTGATGATCTGCTTGAGGCTGCGGCCGATGAGCGGGGCCAGCAAGTCAGCGAAACGCCGATCGAGCCTGACCCGGTTCAGCACCGGCTGATGATAGGACGGCCACTGCACCATCCGCACCAAAGCCTCGCCGGCGTCATCTTTCGCAACATTGTAGAACAGATTGCCGTGGCGGAAGGAGCGTCCGTGCGCGACGCCCTCGTCGTGAAGCTGGTCGAGCGCCGCGGAAATCTCGGCGATTTCGTCAGGTCGGAAGAAGCCGCGGACGATTGCGTAGCCGTCCCGCCAATAGCCCGCGAGATCTGTGTCTTCCATCGGATCGGCGGCCCTTACCCGCCGCGCCAAACCCATGATCCGTTCTCCCAGCCCCGCAGGGAGAATACATCAAGTGGTTGACAATTCCATGAAATTTCCGGGCTCGCTGTCCCGCTATTCGACAGTTACGCTCTTCGCGAGGTTGCGCGGCTGGTCGACGTCCGTGCCTTTCAAAACTGCCGTATGGTAGGCCAGTAGCTGTACCGGCACCGCGTAGACCAGCGGGGCGATCAACGGATGGACCTCCGGCATTTCGATCGTCGCGATACAGCCCTCGCCCGCATCCTCAAGCCCCTTCGCGTCGCTGATCAGGACGATCTTGCCACCACGAGCGCGGACTTCCTGCATGTTGCTGACGGTCTTTTCAAACAGAGGCCCTGACGGGGCGAGAACGATCACCGGCACATGCTCATCGATCAGCGCGATGGGTCCGTGCTTCATCTCGCCGGCGGCATAACCTTCGGCGTGGATGTAGCTGATTTCCTTCAACTTCAGCGCGCCTTCGAGCGCGAGTGGGTAATCAGGACCGCGACCGAGGTAGAGCACGTCGCGCGCCGGCGCGATCAGGTGCGCCATGCCGGCAATGTCCTCGTCATGGTTGAGCGCCGAATTGAGCGCTGCCGGAGCTTCCTGAAGGTGCTGGACGATTTCCTGCTCTTCCTCCGCGCTGAGCCGGCCTTTGGCGCGTGCGAGGTTCGCCGAAAGCGCGGCGAGCACGGCAAGCTGACAGGTGAAGGCCTTGGTCGAGGCAACTCCGATTTCCGGTCCCGCATGGGTGGGCAACAACAAGTCGGCTTCCCGCGCCATGGAGCTTGTCGGCACGTTCACGACGACGGCGATGCACTGCTGCTCGCTCCGCGCGTGGCGAAGCGCGGCCAAAGTATCCGCCGTCTCGCCCGACTGGCTGATGAAGAGCGCGAGGCCACCGGGCTCAAGCACCGGCTGACGGTAACGGAACTCGCTCGCCACATCGATGTCGACCGGGACGCGAGCAAATTGCTCGATCCAATATTTCGCGACCATCCCGGCGTAAAAGCTGGTGCCGCAGGCAACGATCGTGACGCGCTTCACCGCCGAAAGATCGAGATCGCCTGTGGGAAGCGCGACCTTGCCTTCCAGCCGGCGCACGTAGCTCTGGAGAGTCTGAGCAACCACTACCGGCTGCTCGAAAATCTCCTTCTGCATGTAATGGCGGTAATTGCCCTTCTCGACCGGAGCCGAGGAAGCGCCGGACTCCACGATCTCACGTTCGACGGACTGGTTGTCGCGGTCGAAGATCTGGATGCTCTCGCGCCGAACGACCGCCCAGTCGCCTTCGTCCAGATAGGCGATCCGCTGCGTCCACGGCGCTACGGCAAGCGCGTCGGAGCCGAGGTAATTCTCACCCTCGCCGTAGCCGACTGTCAGCGGCGCGCCCATGCGAGCGCCGATGATGAGGTCGGGATGATCGCGGAAGAGGAAAGCGATGGCGAATGCACCCTGGAGACGCGGGAGCACGGTTGCGACTGCATCCTGGGGGGAGGCCCCATTCTCGACCTCGCGAGCAACGAGATGGGCAACGACCTCGGTATCGGTCTCGCTCTCGAACTTGCGGCCGTCGGCAATCAGCTCATCGCGAAGCGGCTTGAAGTTCTCGATGATGCCATTGTGGACGATGGCTACCGGACCGACGATGTGCGGGTGAGCATTGCCGACCGTCGGTGCGCCGTGGGTGGCCCAACGCGTGTGCGCAATTCCGATCGTTCCGCCGAGCGGCTCCTGGCTCAATTCCCCCGCGAGATTGTCGAGCTTGCCTTCTGCGCGGCGGCGAACCAGCTCGCCATCGTCGATCGTGCAGATGCCGGCACTGTCATAGCCGCGATACTCAAGTCGCTTGAGGCCGTCGAACAGGCGCTGAGCGACCTCGGTCTTTCCGACGATTCCAACAATTCCACACATGCAGCGGCACTTCCTTTGAACGCTGACCGAGCGGCGCTATGCACGAAGGCAGCGACGCTGCACAGCAGTGAGCAGAGGGGGAAAGCGATGTCACGCACGTTGTTGGCGCTGGCTGGCGCCGGATTGCTTCTTACCGCCGGATGTTACCAGCAGGAAAGTCGCAACAAGGCCACGGCAGATGCCGGCCCACCGGCCTCCTACTACGACAACAGCGGCCATGCGGATGCATGGAGCGGCGGTGCGCGGAAGATCACCATCTCCACGCCCAAGGGACCCCATCAGGTCTGGACCAAACGGGTCGGCAACAACCCGAAACTGAAGCTTCTGCTGCTCACCGGCGGCCCGGGCCTGTCGCATGCCTATCTCGAGGTGATGGACAGTTTCCTGCCTGCCGAAGGCGTGGAATATTATCATTACGACCAGCTGGAAACAGGCGATAGCGACCGGCCGAACGACCCCGATCTCTGGACCCTGGCGCGCTACGTGGACGAGGTCGATCAGGTCCGAAAGGCAATCGGGGGGACAAAGGACAATTTCTGCCTGCTCGGCCACAGCTGGGGCGGAATGCTCGCGATGGAATATGCCCTGGCCCATCAGGACCAGATGAAGTGCCTCGTCATCTCGAACATGATGGCGTCGATCCCCGCTTATAACGAATATGCGAAGAAGGTTCTTGAGCCGCAGATGAACCAGGCGGCCCTAAAGCAGATCCTCGCCATGGAAGCTTCCGGCAAGACAGAGCAGCCTCAGTACATGGGCCTGCTGATGCCCAATTGGTACGAGCAGCACATCCTCCGCCGGCCGGGCGACCAATGGCCGGAGCCTGTGATCCGCGCGGCATCGAACATGAACCGCCAGTTCTACGTGACGATGCAGGGACCTAGCGAAATGGGCGCAAGCGGGCGGCTGCTAAATTGGGACCGATTTGCCGATCTGAAGCGCATTCAGATCCCGACCCTCGTCATTTCCGGCAAGTACGACACCATGGATCCGGCCTACATGTCGCAAATGGCGAAGCAGCTCCCACACGGCGAGCTTGCAGCAACCAACGGCGGTCACATGGCCATGTACGACGACCAGCCGACCTATTTCGCCAAGCTGACTGCGTTCCTGCGGAAGTTCAAATAGCGCTTACTCGGCCGCTTTCCGAGATAACATCCGCTCGCGGAAGCGCTTCGCCCAGCCGGCGATTCCGCGCTGCTCGCTGCGCTCGACGGCAAGGCTATCGGCTTCGACGTCCTTGGTGATGACGGAGCCCGCGCCGACGATTGCGCCGGCTCCGATCGCCACCGGAGCAACCAGCGCCGTGTTCGAGCCAATGAAGGCGCCCTCACCGATCACCGTCCCATATTTACCGAACCCGTCGTAATTGCAGGTGATCGTACCGGCGCCGATGTTCGCGTCCGCACCGACTTCCGCATCGCCGATGTAGGAGAGGTGATTGGCCTTGGCGCCGCAGCCCAGGCTCGCCTTCTTCACCTCGACAAAGTTACCGACCTTGGCCTTTTCGCCGATCTTCGCGCCCGGGCGCAGGCGGGCGAAGGGTCCGATGACCGCCTTCGACGCAATGGTCGCACCTTCGATGTGGCTGAACGCCTTGATCGTTGCGCCGTCCGCCACCTGGACTCCCGGGCCGAAGACGACGTGCGGCTCGACCGTCACGTCGCGACCCAGCTTGGTGTCGGCCGCGAACCAGACGCTTTCCGGATCGATCAGGGTCGCGCCTTCCTGCAACGCTTCCTCTCGACGGCGGCGCTGCCAGTCGAGCTCGAGATGGGCCAGTTCGGCGCGGCTGTTCACGCCCGCGGTTTCGTAGGGGTCGCCCTCGATCACGACTGCGTCGCGTCCTTCCGCGGCGGCGATATTCACGACGTCGGGCAGATAATATTCGCCGGCCGCATTGTCGTTGCCGACCTTGTCGAGCCAGCGAAACAGGTCCTTCGCACGCACCGCCATCATGCCGGAATTGCAGAGGCGGACCGCGCGCTCCTCCTCTGTTGCGTCCTTAAACTCGACCATCTTGGCGATGTGATCGCCCGTCCCCAGGATGATGCGGCCATAGTTCAGCGGATCGGCGGGTGTGGACGCCAGGACGACGACGCCGGGCCCGCCATCGCCGTCGAGGCGGTCGAGCATCCGTTTCAGCGTCTCCGGCTCGACGAAAGGCGTGTCGCCGTAAAGGATCAGGGCCGCGCCATCATAGCCGTCAAGCGCATCCTTGGCCTGCTGGACCGCGTGTGCCGTTCCCTTCTGCTCGGCCTGGTGAGCGATGCTGACGTCGCGTCCCTTGAGCGCGACCTCGACCTGGTCGCGACCCTTGCCGACCACGACGACTCGTTTCTGGGCGCCAAGACGATCGACGCTGTCGAGCAGATGCATCAGCAGCGGCTTGCAGGCGATGGGGTGCAATACCTTGTGCGTGTCCGAACGCATGCGGGTGCCCTGTCCCGCCGCGAGGATCACGACTGCGAAATTCGGTGTGTCGCTCATTCGGGTGCGAGCAATGGCACCTTAGCTTAAGGCGGCCAAGTGCCTTTGCCGAAGCGTGTCGATCGGCAGAAGCGAGCCGTTCTCCTCGATGTGCCAGAAGCTCCATCCGTTGCAGGACGGCGCGCTCTGCAGCGCTGCTCCTACCTTGTGGATCGAGCCCGAGTCCGAGCCGCACGCAATCGAGCCGTCGGCACGGACGGATGCGCTCCACCGGCGCTTTGAATCCATGAGCTGCGTTCCGGGCGCAACCATTCCGCTTTCGACCAGAAGGCCGAAGGCGACGCGCGGTGCGGACCTCTTGTCGGGAACGACTTCCATCGCGCTTTCGTCGAGCGGAAGAGTCGATTTGATGCGCTGCATCGCTACCTTCACGTAGGACGACTCGCGTTCGATGCCGATCCAGCGACGGCCGAGGCGCCGCGCGACCGCCCCGGTAGTGCCGGTTCCGAAGAAGGGGTCGAGCACCACGTCGCCGGGCTTCGTGCAGGCAAGCAGGATCCGATACAGCAACGCCTCGGGTTTCTGCGTCGGGTGGGCCTTGATGCCCTCCTCGTCCTTCACCCGCTCTTGGCCGCTGCAAATCGGCAGCACCCAGTCAGACCGCATCTGAAGATCGTCGTTCAAGGCCTTCATTGCACGGTAATTGAAGGTGTAGCGCGCCTTCTCGTCCTTCGCGCACCAGATCAAAGTCTCATGCGCGTTGGTGAACCTCGTGCCGCGGAAGTTAGGCATCGGGTTGGACTTGCGCCAGATGACGTCGTTCAGGATCCAGAAGTCGGCATCTTGGAGCAGAGCGCCAACTCGGAAGATGTTATGGTAGCTGCCGATCACCCAGATCGTGCCGTTGTCCTTGAGAATTCGGCGGGCCTCCGCAAGCCAGGCTCGAGTAAAGTCGTCGTAGACGGCCAGGCTGTCGAACTTGTCCCAATCGTCGTCGCAGGCGTCGACCTTCCCGCCTTCGGGGCGGAAGAGGTCGCCGCCGAGCTGCAGATTGTAAGGCGGATCGGCGAAGATCATGTCGACCGACTTGTCGGGAAGCCGCGCCATCTCTGCGATACAGTCTCCCTGCAGGATCTCGTCGAACGGCAGAGCCCACTTCGGCGTACTCTTGAGCGGGCGCAAAGCGCCCTCTGTCTCCGCAATGCGGGCGATCAAGTTCATGCAATGCCCCCTTTGCGCCAAGGGTGAGTCAGGCCCGACTCGCGGTCAAGCGAACAGAGGTTAACGCGCTTTCGGGGTTGGTTGGAACGAAGAGAGTCCGAGAAGAGTCGGACACAAGATATTGAGTCTGCTGGCCTCCACCGGGCTCAACCGATAGTGGTGTGACTCAAAGGACTCGCGGCTGCGATTTCAGGAAGTGCCAGCTCCGGCTGGGCCGCCGCTGTCACCATGTCGCGTACCAGTCCGAAGCTTCGCCGGTGGAGCGGCGTGGGACCGAGCTCCTGCAATGCTCGACGATGATCCGGTGTCGGATAGCCGCGATTGTGCTCCCAGCCGTAGCCGGGATGAGCCCTCGCATATTCGACCATCATCCTGTCACGAGTGACCTTGGCGATGATCGAGGCAGCCGCGATCGACCGGCATTTCGCGTCACCGTCGACGATGGCTTTTGACGGCCTGTGCCAGCGCGGAGTGGCATTCCCGTCAACCAGCACCCAGGCCGGCTCAATCCCCAGCGCTTCGACCGCGCGGGTCATTGCGAGCATGCGCGCCCAATAGATGTTGATGCTGTCGATCTCTTCGACGGTCGCGATACCGACGCCATAGGCCGCGACCCTCGTAATCCGGGAGTAAAGCGCCTCGCGCTTCTCCAGCTGCAAATTCTTGGAATCGTCGATTCCGCGCGGGAATTTGCTGCGGTCGAGGATGCACGCAGCCGCAACCACCGGGCCGGCCAGCGGAGCGCAGCCGGCCTCGTCCACGCCTGCCAAGGGCTGCGGGAAATCCAGTTCGATCTTGAAGGAGCAGCGGCGCGGCATCGCTCAAGCCTATGAACAGGCTGAGTGAGTCGCCAGCCGGGAAATCGCAAATCTGTGGATTAGTCGACGCGCCAGGGCGGAAAGCGACGCGCTTCGCCGGCCTTGTAAAGGAAGATGATGTTGCCTGACGGGTCGCGGAGGCGCGCCTCGCGCCACATCCAAGGCTGGTTGCGCGGAGCATGCTCGAAGAGGACACCGGCACGCGCCAGCCGCTCTACCCGATCGTCGAGATCATCACATTCAAGATAGACGGCAGTCGTGGCCGTTATCTTCTCATCGGGATCGCCTTGGATCGACAGCGTTGCTCCGCCCGCCGCTTCGAACCGGGCATACTGATTCTCCGGACTGTCGACGATCTGCTTGAGGCCAAGCTGCCGATAGAATGCAACCGACTTGGCATAGTCGTTTACCGTCAGGGTCACCTGGTTCAACCGCGGACCCGGGCCAACGTCCAGCCTGACGTCTCCGGAGCCGACCGGACCCGATCCCTGTCCCAAATCTGGCGCGGCATGCAAAGCAACGCGAACGAAGGTGCGCGCCCGCTCGACCGCCGATGCAAGGTTGTCACCACGGCCGAGGAAGGTCGCGATTGCACTCGCCATTGTGCAGCCCGTGCCATGCGTGCTCGCCGTGTCGATGCGCTGGCCTTGCCAGCTGGTCATATTGTCGGTCTCGATGAGCGCATCGGCGAGAGCGTCGCCTTCCTCATGTCCGCCCTTGATCAGAACGGCGCAGCCATGATCGCCGACAAGTCCGAGCGCCGCCGCAACCGGGTCCTCCTGCCCGCTCAGTCGCGCAAGCTCCGGCAGGTTGGGCGTCGCGATCGTCGCAAGGTCCATCAGCTGAGCGAAAGCGGCGATGGTGGGGTCGTCCGCAAGTTCCGAGCCGCTAGTCGCAACCATGACCGGGTCAAATACGATGGGCAGGTCGGGCTGTTCTGCCCGCAGCGCTGCGAGACGTTTTGCGACCTGTTCAGCGGCGAATGCGCTGCCGATCATGCCGATCTTCACCGAGTCCACCCCGATGTCCGAAGTCACCGCGTCAATCTGGGAGAGGATCATCTCCGCCGGGACGGGGTGTACACCGGAGACGCCCAGTGTGTTCTGCGCCGTGATCGCCGTAATCGCAGTCATCGCATGGCCGCCGAGCATCGTGATCGTCTTGATATCCGCCTGGATTCCCGCTCCCCCGCCGGAATCGGACCCGGCAATGACGAGGACGCGCGGCATCGCTGCGTTCATCGCGACTCTTCTGGCGCCCTGCGGCGCGAAGCTTTCCATGCGCACAGCGCCATCATCTGGGCCGCAAATGCGAACAAAGGGTTCACGCCGCGCTCTGAACTGCCTCGCAAATGTCGTCGACCAGACGTTTTACGAGCGCTTCGTCGTCGCCCTCAGCCATGACGCGGATCAAGGGCTCAGTGCCTGACTTGCGAATCACCAGTCGTCCGCGCCCCGCAAGCTCGGCCTCCGCCGCGGCGATCCGCTGGAGTACGCTGTCGGCCTCCAACGGCGCCGCACCGCCGTTGAAACGAACGTTCTTCAGCAACTGGGGCACCGGGTCGAACAGGTTCAGCACTTCGCTCGCGGCCTTTCCGGAGTCGACCAGTGCAGCCAGCACCTGAAGCGCCGCAACAAGGCCGTCACCCGTCGTTGAATGGTCGGAGAGGATGATATGTCCCGACTGCTCCCCGCCGACATTGCAATCCTTCTCTCGCATTGTTTCGAGCACGTAGCGGTCGCCGACCTTCGTCCGGTGAAGTCCGATACCTTCCCTCTCGAGCCTGCGCTCAAGGCCGAGGTTGGACATCACCGTGGCCACGACCGCGCTGCCGCGAAGCTCGCCTCGACGTGCGAGATCCAGACCGACGAGCGCCATCATCTGGTCGCCGTCGATAATGCGACCCTTCTCGTCGACAAGGATCAGGCGATCGGCGTCCCCGTCCAGCGCAATGCCGATGTGAGCCCCGCTGGCGACGACCGTCTCCTGGAGGAGCGCGGGATGGGTCGAGCCGCAATCCTTGTTGATGTTGAGGCCGTCGGGCGAAACGCCAACGGGAATGACGTCCGCGCCAAGCTCCCACAGCGCCTCTGGAGCAACGTGGTAGGCCGCGCCGTTGGCGCAATCGACGACGATCTTCAGGCCGTCGAGACGCAGGCGTTCCGGAAAGGTCGATTTGACGTGATGGATATAGCGGCCGCGGGCATCCTCGATGCGGCGAGCACGACCGATTTTCGCGGGGGCAACGAGCTTGACCCCTTTTTCGATTGCTCTCTCGATCGCAGCTTCCGTCGCGTCGCTCAATTTGTATCCGTCGGGGCCGAAAAGCTTGATCCCGTTGTCGGCAAAGGCGTTGTGCGAGGCGGAGATCATGACGCCGAGATCCGCGCGCATCGACCGTGTCAGCATCGCCACCGCTGGCGTGGGCATGGGACCTAGCAGGACAACGTCCATTCCGACGGACGTGAAACCAGCCACCATCGCCGATTCCATCATGTAGCCCGACAGCCGTGTGTCCTTGCCGATGACCACCCGATGGCGATGCTCGCCGCGAAGGAAGTGCGCGCCCGCGGCCTGGCCCACGCGCAGAGCCGTCTCCGCAGTCATGGGCTCAGTATTGGTGAGGCCGCGAATGCCGTCGGTGCCGAAGAATTTCCGTGTCATCAGGACGGGTTTAGCGCGGTCAGCCTATCCAGCGCCAGATGCCGACGGGCAGAGGATGCAGCCATGTCGCAACGAGGAACAGAATAGTTCCCCCGACGAAGGCGGTCATTCCCGGCCACGCAATGCCTCTGCCGAAGGGAATGAAGGCGGTTTGCGAAGTCCATTCGTGGAAGCGCTCGCCCATCCGCTTGCGCTTCTTCGCGTCCTGTCCGATCGATCCCGCGATCGCCAGCAAGAAGATCGCGCCGTCGAAAACGAGCGCCTTGCCTGTGCCGATCACTGCGAAATGGACGGCAGCCCAGATCGCGAAGCCCCACATCATCGGGTGACGGGTGATCGCGAACACGCCTTGCGGGGTCTTCCCGCGTTCCAAGCGAGCACCTGGAAGCGCCGGATTGCCGAGGAAAGAACCGACGAACAGGATCGCTCCCAACCACATCAGCAGCGGCCCGACCGGCCAGACCCATTCGCCGAAGTCCCAGACCTGCGGCTCGCGCCCGATCACCCGGTAGAAATAGATCATCAAACCAAAGGTCAGGAGCGCAAGGAGCGAATAGAGGCCCTGAAACCCCTTTTCTCCAAGCCTTCGGACCAAGGGATCGCGTAGGGGGTGCGAAAACACGAAATGCAGGCCAACGAAGGCGATGGCTGACAGGAAGAGTCCGGCCTGCGACGTCAATGCCGATACGCCTCCGGAAGCGCGCTGTTGCCAATGTCGCGATAGCGGTCGCGAAGCTTGGTCTGCCGCGTATCCAAAGGCTGCTGCACCCCGTCGATCAGCACCATCTCGGCATCGCTTGTGACCTGCAGCGGATCGCCCGACCAGACGACAACGTCGCCCCTGCGGCCCGCGGCCAGACTGCCGATTTCACCTCCGAGGCCGAGGATCTGGGCCGGCCGCGATGTGATCATGGCCAGTGCCTCCCCCCAGCGAACGCCGGCCGCTCCCGGGAGGTCGCTGAGAGCCACGAGATTGCCGGCATATTGGCGCTGGTTGAACAAGTAGCGCGTGTCATTGTCGTCGATCATGCCGATGCCGACCTCGACGCCCGCAGCGAGCATCCGTCCCACGTTCGACTGGGTTGCCGCGATCTGCTCGAAGCTTGCCGGAAGGTCGTTCAAAGCTGATGCCACGACCGGGACGTGCGCGGCTGCGAGCTCATTCGCCACGAGCCAACCCTCCGAAGCTCCGACAATGACGGGCTTCAAAGCTGGATATTCGCGTTTCAGCTGAAGGACGTTGAGGATGTCGAGCGCACGCTCGACGTGCACGAGCAGGTACTGCCGTCCGCGGAGCACGGGCACGAGCGCTGCAGCGTCGAAGCGTGTGAGAAGCACGTCGTCGCTGCGACGCGCGCCGGGGCCATATTCCCGCGATTCGTTCGGATTGCGGACGATCGGCTGTTCTCGGACAGCATCGGGTTGTTGCGAGCGCGCGGAGCCGATCGACGGTGCGTAGCGGCTGAGCTCCGCCGCTTCGCGCAGGGCATTGCGGAACAGGACGTAGGCGGCGGGGCGGGACCCGCCGGCAGTCGCGCCGCCGGATTCTCCGAGTTCGACGAACTGGAACAGGCGTGCGCGGGTGATCGGCTGCATATCGGCGCCCAGATCGATCATCGCGCCCTGCCCGGCGAAAATGCTCTTGCCGGTGTTCGGTGCGACGACGGCGCGCGTCACTCCGTCGGCACGGTTGACCGGAATCGTCGTGCCGTTCGGATCGACGCCGGGTGCGATGTCTATGGCTGCACTGAACGGGCTTTCGGAAGCGCGGTCGTCCGTGAGACCCCCCGAAAGGTCGACCTCGGACAGGCCGAGGCGCGAGAAGCCAGCGACGATGCCGGGCGTTACCCATTTGCCTCGAGCGTCGATTACCTGAGCGCCCGCCGGAATCGGTACGTTAGCGCCTGCACCGGCGATGCGGCCATTGCGGACGACCACGGTGCCGTTCGGGATGGGCTCCGAGCCGTCGCCGAGAGCGACCGTGCCTCCGGTGATGGCGATCGTCTGCGCCGAGAGAGGTGCCGCTGCCGCGAAGAGCAGCCCGCCGAGGATGGAGCGGATCACTTCAAATCCCCCTCGCCCGGCTGCCCAAGCTCGAAGTCGCTAACCGGCCGCAGCTTCGGATTGCCGCTGTAGTAGAGGAGAGCACCGTCGATCCATACGCGCTCCGGCCGGGCGTAGGTGCTGAACGGATTGGCATTCCACAGAACGACGTCCGCCATCTTGCCTACGCGCAGGCTGCCCGTCTTGTCGGCAATTCCGAGGGCCTTGGCGGGGTTGAAGCTAAGCCACGTCCAGGCATGCTCATCGCTGATCGGAATGCCCGCGCGGCGCCCGTCTGCGAGCGCCTTTGCCGCTTCCTGATTCAGGCGCTGGATGCCGTTCGGATCATCGGAATGGACGATCGCGCAGGCCCCCGCCTTGTCGACCAGGGGAATGTTTTCCTTGATCCCGTCATAGGCTTCCATCTTGAAGCCCCACCAGTCCGCCCACATCGCCGCGCAAATCTGGTTCGCCGCTAGAAGATCAGCGATCTTGTAAGCCTCCACCGCATGGTGGAAGGCCGTAACCTTGTAGCCGAACTCCTTGGCCATATCGATCATGATGGCCATCTCGTCCGCACGATAACAATGATTGTGGACGAGGATCTGGCCACTGAGCACGCCCATCAGCGTGTCCATGGCAAGATCACGCTCCGGCATGTCGCCGCCATTCTTGTTGTACTTGTCCCACTTGCGCTTGTAGGCTTGTGCCTTGAGCCATGTTGCACGGGTCAGCGCGATATTGCCCATGCGGGTCTGGGGCATGTTCCCCTTGGAGCCATAGACGCGTTTCGGATTCTCGCCGCAGGCCATCTTCAGTCCATAAGGCGCGCCGGGGAACTTCATGCCCTGGACCGTCCGGGCGGACACGTTCTTGAGGACCACGGAGCGACCGCCGAACAGGTTCGCCGAGCCGGGCAGTACCTGAAGCGTCGTCACCCCGCCATTGATCAGAGCGCGGCTGAACCCGGGATCCTGCGGCCAGACGCTATGCTCGGCCCAGACTTCGGGGCGCACCGGGCTCGTGGCCTCATTGCCGTCGCTAAGGGCCGGAACGCTCGGCGAGGGATAGTCGCCGAGGTGGCTATGGACGTCGATGACTCCGGGCGTCACGAACTTGCCGGCTCCATCGACTTCGAAGGCGCCGGAAGGCGAAGGTGTCTCCGGACCGCCGACCGCCTGGATAACTCCGTCGGCCAGAACGACGGTGCCGTTTTCGATCCGCCCACCCTCGCCGTCGAAGATCGTGGCGTGACGAATGACCGTCAGCGCGCCGGGAGAACGATGATAGGTCGACGGATATGGATCGAGGTTGATCCTTACCGGCGGCGCCTTCTTGGGCGGTGGATTGATGGCCGCGCAGCCCGGAAGAAGGAAAGCAACGGCGGCAAGCGCCGCCGTCACCCATTTATTTGACACCGTGCATCCACTTCTGGAGCGGCCAAGACAGCAGGAACAGCACCACGCCGGCGCCGATGGCGATCCATGCGATGGTCGTGAACGTCGCCGTATAGGTGTCCAGGCTGACCTTGAGGTTGGTCACCTGGCCGCCGACCGTCTCAACGCTCGCGAACTGCGCGACGAGGCCGGCCACATATTGTGCGACCGAGATCGACAGGAACCAGACACCCATCATCAGGCCGACCACGCGCGCGATCGACAGCTTGGTGATCATGCTGAGACCCACCGGCGAGATGCACAATTCCGCCAGGGAGTGGATCAGGTAGAGACCTGCAAGCCACCACAATCCGACCTGCCAATTGTTGCCTTCGCTCGCAAAGGTCGATCCGAGGACGAGGAACAGGAAACCCGCCCCCACGCCGACGAGAGCGATCGAGAACTTGACGGGGATGGAAGGTTCCAGCCCGCGCTTCGCGAGGAATATCCAGAGCGCGCTCATGATCGGCGCGAAGACGACGATCGAGATCGGGTTGAAGTTCTGGGTCTGCGGCGCCGACATTGTGAACAGCCCGAAGACGCTGCGATCGGTGTTGCGGTCGGCGAACAGCGTCAGCGACGAACCCGCCTGCTCGAATAGCGTCCAGAAGAAGACGTTGAAGACGATTAGGATCATCGCCGCCGTCATCATCTGCGCTTCCTGGCGGGTGCCCTTCGCGTAGGACCAGGCGAGGATGCCGGGAACGCTGATCAGGAAGGTACCGAACAGCAGCTTGCCCATGAGGGGAAGCGAGGCGAGGTAACCGATGAATCCGGATCCGGCCTCGGCCTCGGTTGCATTCATCAGGTTACTAAACAGGAAGACGACAACCGGCACCGCGATGAGCGCGCAGATATAGATCATCAGATCGCGGTTCTTCTCGTGCGCATGCGCCGGACGCTCGCCGTAGCCGGCCAGCCTGCCACCATCGAACTGGATGAGGGCATAGCTGATCAACATGCCGACCCCGGCAAGGCTGAGGCCCGCCCACCATCCGAGCCAGTCCGCAAGGAACGGACAGAGCAATTGTCCGCCGATCGAGCCGATGTTGATGCCCATGTAGAATATGGTGAAGCCGCTATCGCGACGTCGATCACCTTGTTCGTAGAGCGCGCCGACGATGGTTGAGATGTTCGGCTTGAAGAAGCCGTTCCCGACCGAAACGAGCGACAAGGCAATCAGCATGATGGTGACGGTAAGCGGATCGCGCTCGCCGCCGAACTCGACCGAGCCTTTCGGCAGACGCTTCGCTTCCTGACCATTGTTCAGGAGCGAAACCGATCCGTCTTCATTGCCCTTGATCTGCAGCTTCTGCCCATCGGCGACGATGAAGCGGGCTTCGTTCGGATCACTGCTCGGCCGGTCGACGAAATTGTCGACGACAACCTCGTAACGCTGTCCGTTGACGTCGGCATAAGGCTTCGCCGCCTGGCCGCCGAAAGCGAGCGTGAAATATCCGGCGGCCATCATGATGGCGCCGAACTTGATAGAGCGCTTGGACCCCAGATACTGGTCGGCGAGGAAACCGCCGACGAGCGGTGTCAGGTAAACGAGCGCGGTATAGCCGCCATAGAGGCCGGTGGCCTGCTGGTCGGAAAAGAGGAAGTGCTTGGTAAGATACAGCGTGAGCAACGCCCGCATGCCGTAATAGCCGAAGCGTTCCCACATCTCCGTGGTGAACAAGCGCGCAAGCTGGCGCGGATGGCCGAACCAGGTTTCCTTCGATGCTGGATTGGTTCGCCCGGAAGCAGGCGAAAAAGGTTCTTCCACGGCCGGCGTATCGACCATCCGGTTCTCTCCCCATGCGGATGCGTTTTCGGGAGCGGACCCTAACGGGGGATTCCGCCTTGTGAAGCGGATTGTTGCGAGCGGTCGTCGCCACTAGATGGACGGACGATGCTCAACGACCGATCCTCCACAGTTTCGCTCCTCCAAACCCGCAGGTCCGGGAAGCCGAGGGAAATGGTCCCGCCAGGACCCTCTGAAGAAGAACTGCACCAGATGCTACGCATCGCGATGCGCGTTCCGGACCATGGAAAGCTCGCACCGTGGCGCTTCATCCTGGTCGGGAAGGATCAGCGCGAGAATCTCGCGGTGCTTCTGCACAAGGCACTTCAGTCGGAGGACGAATGCGCGGGCCCGGCTCATCACGAAAAGGAGGATGAGTTCGCTCGTCAGGGCGAGGCCCTCATAGTCCTGATCTCCTCGCCGATTGCCGGTCACAAGATCCCCGTGTGGGAACAGGAGCTTTCGGCCGGCGCCGCTGCAATGAACCTCCTCACCGCGGCACATTCCATGGGGTACGTCGGCGGCTGGATCACTGGATGGCGCGCCTATTCGCCGATGGTCAACGCCGCTTTCGCAGGACCCGGCGAGCGGATTGCAGGCTTCATCTTCATCGGATCGCCCGCACGCGATCTGGAAGAGCGGCCGAGGCCAAATCCGGCGCAAATTGTAAAGCATTGGACGCCGCCCGTAGATTGACCCCCTATCCGCGCTGCTGTATTAGAACAGCATGACGCTCCGCACTCAGCATGAAAAACCTGTTTACGTCCGGCTCCGCGAGACGATTGCCGATGCGATCCTTTCCGGCAAATTCCGTGACGGAGACCCGCTTCCGTCCGTCCGCGCTCTCGCCGCGGAAGAACAGGCTAACCCGCTGACGGTAGCGAAAGCTTATCAAGGATTTCAGGATGAGGGCCTGGTGACGGTACGTCGCGGCGTTGGGCTCTTCGTCGCTCCCGGCGCACGGGCTCGCCTCCGCGACGGCGAGCGTCGTCGCTTCGTCGAGGAAGAATGGCCCGCGATCCGTGAACGCATGTCACGGCTTGGCATCAGCCCCTCGGAGCTGATGGGCCGGGAAACCGCCTAAGCCAGTTCTTCCGCCGGGGCTTTGAACAGAAGGTCCGCTCCGGCTTCAACTCCGCCGCCGAGGCCAAGCGCTTCGGGTACGATCACCGACAGGAAATACTCAATCGCTGCGCGGCGCCCTGCATTTCCGTCTGCCTCGCCCGCATCGATTGCGCGCCCGAGCCGTTCCATGAGCCAGGCTGCGGTCATGACAGCCGTCATCGTCATCAACGCGTAGCTGCCCGCAAGGCGAGCAATCGGCTCCGCTTCCCGAGCGCTGGCAATCAATATCTCCACGGCATCCGTCAAAGCGATGAGCTGCTCGTGCTGCGCCTCGGCGCGAATGTCGGCGATGAGTGAATCGAAAGCGAGTCCGCCATCGAGGCCGATCTTGCGAGAGACGAAATCCGCGGCCTGGATTCCGTTGGTTCCCTCGTAGATCGGAGCGATGCGAGCGTCGCGCAGGTGCTGCGCGGCTCCGGTCTCCTCGACGTAACCCATGCCTCCATGGACTTGCACGCCAAGGCTCGCCACTTCGCAGCCGACGTCTGTGCACCAGGCTTTGACGAGCGGCGTCACGACATCGGCGCGAAGACCCGCCTCGCGGTCGCCAAGCGTATCCCGGTCGACCTGCCCGAAGGCATAGTAAGCAAGCGCGCGCGCACCCATAGTCAATGCGCGCATGCGAACGAGCATTCGGCGGACATCAGGATGGTCAGCGATTTTCAGCGGCAGGCCCGCGAGCTGGCCTTGCTTCCGCTCGAGCGCATAGGCCACCGCACGCTGCGTCGCCCGCTCGGCCAACCCGACACCCTGAAGTCCGACATTGAGGCGCGCATTGTTCATCATCGTGAACATCGCGCGCATTCCGCCAAGCTCGGGGCCGACGAGCCAGCCCGTCGCGCCGCCGTTCTCGCCATAGGCCATGACGCAGGTCGGCGATGCATGGATCCCGAGCTTATGCTCGAGCGACACGCACTGAAGGTCGTTCCTCTCGCCGCCGGGCAGAACCTTCGGCACGAGGAAGAGCGAGATTCCCTTCGTTCCCTCCGGAGCACCGGGCGTTCGCGCCAGAACCAAGTGGATGATGTTGTCGGTCAGGTCGTGCTCACCGTACGTGATGAAGATCTTGGTCCCGCTGATCCTCCAGCTTCCGTCGCCGGCGGGCACTGCCTTCGACTTGAGTGCCCCGACATCGCTCCCGGCCTGAGGTTCGGTCAGGTTCATCGTCGCGGTCCATTCTCCGCTGACGATCTTGGGCAGATAGTTGCGCTTCAGTTCGTCGGATCCGTGGACGCCGATCGCCTCGACTGCGCCCAGACCCAGCATTGGACAAAGCGCGAAAGCGACGTTCGCGGCATTGAAGTCCTCCATCATTGCCGCGGACAGACAATTCGGCATGCCCTGGCCACCCCCGTCGATCGGTCCTGACAAGCCCATCCAGCCGCCCTCGACGAACTTCGCGTAGGCGTCGCGCCAGCCCTCGGGAGTCGTTACCGCGCCATCCTTCCAGCGCGACGCCTGGCGATCGCCGACCTCGTTCAGCGGCGCGAGCTCGCCTTCCGCAAACTCGGCGGCAGCCTGCAACACTGCGTCCACCATGTCCTGAGTGGCCTCTGCGAACCGGTTCGACTTGGCGAGTTCCGCAATGCGCACGACATGGTCGAGAACGAGGCGCTGATCGCTGACCGGGCAGGCAAAGCTCATGCTTGCTCCACTTGATGGTGCTTGCGAGGGCCTATAGCGGCGACGCGATGGTGCAGACCACCCGGATACTGCCGTTCAATCACGAGGCCATCGCGGAGGCGGCGCGCCTGATCGGCGAAGGAGAGCCCGTCGCGGTTCCCACGGAGACTGTCTACGGCCTCGCCGCAGATGCTCAGAATGCGGAGGCGGTCGCCCGCATCTACGAGGCAAAGGGCCGCCCGAGCTTCAATCCGTTGATTGTCCATGTGCCGGACTTGCTAGCCGCAGAACGGATCGGCGATTTTTCGGATGACGCCAGAAGACTCGCGAAAAAGCATTGGCCCGGCCCCCTGACCATCGTCGTTCCGCTCAGAGATGATTCTGCGATTGCCTCGCTGGTTACCGCCGGCCTGACGACGATTGCGCTGCGGGTGCCCGCGCATCCCGCGATGCAGGCCCTGCTTCGTGCGACCGGACGAGCCCTCGCTGCGCCTTCAGCGAATGCGAGTGGTTCGATCAGCCCCACCCGTGCCGAACATGTGCTGAAAAGCCTTGGCGGGCGAATCCCGCTGATTGTCGATGCTGGCCTGACCGCGCGAGGTATCGAATCCACAATCGTTGCCGCGACAGGCGGGCCGCTCCGCATGCTAAGGCGTGGACCGATCGAGATTGCGGATGCGCTGGAGGAGGACAGCGGGGCGATAGAATCGCCGGGCCAGCTGGCTAGCCATTATGCGCCGTCGAAGCCGCTGCGGCTGCATGCAGACTTCGCGGAGAAGGACGAATTCCTGATCGGTTTCGGTGCCGTCGAGGGCGATGCAAACCTCAGCTGCCGCGGCGATCTCGTCGAAGCCGCTGCCAGGCTATTCGACCTCCTGCATGTCGCCGATGCTTCCCCGCAGCGGCGGATAGCTGTTGCGCCAGTCCCTGACGAAGGCCTCGGCGCGGCGATCAACGACCGCCTGCGCCGGGCAGCCACTCCGCGCTAAGCCGTCGCGCCGGCGCTCTTCAATCGCGCCTGGAAGCTCTTGCGCAGCTTCTGGAGCTTGGGTGGAATTACTGCGAGGCAGTAAGGATTTCGCTGGCCTTCGCCTTCCCAATATTGCTGGTGATAATCCTCGGCCGGGTACCACTCCCCGTTGCGTTCGATCGTCGTGACGATATTGCCGCCGTGGTCGGCATTGTTCCGTTCGATTGCGCCACGGGCCTTGCGATCCTGCTCCTCATTCTGTGGGAAGATGGCGGAGCGATATTGCGTACCTACGTCATTGCCCTGCCGGTTCAGCTGGGTGGGGTCGTGCGTCGCGAAGAAAATGTCGAGCAGATCGTCATAGCTGATGGCATCCGGATCGAAGGTGAGCCGGATCGCCTCAGCGTGGCCGGTATCCCCGCCGCAGACCTGCTTGTACGTGGGACTGGCAACCGTGCCGCCCGTGTAACCGCTCTCGACGCGCGTCACCCCGGCAACGTCGTTGAAGACGGCTTCCGTGCACCAGAAGCACCCCCCTGCGAAGATTGCGACTTCCTCTGCCATGACCGCTCCTTTTTGTTGGAGCGACTGAGATAGGAAGCCTTAGCGCTTCTGGTAAGCTGCCTTGAGGCTGGCGAGTTCGAGACGCTTCCCTACCCACTCGGCAAGTTCTTCGAATTCGAGCGCTTCGTCGAACACGATGCCGGCCTTGCGATCGGAGTACCAGCGCACCTCGCCGCGGATCGGGCGAAGGCTTTCGACCACGACCACGACCTTCCGGCCCAGGCAATATTCCTCGATGGGCTCGACCTTCATCCCGCCAAGCGAGATGTCGTGGACGTCAACGGTATAATAGGTCTTGTCGACCCGCAGCGAAGCCTTGCAGCTGACTTCGAGGCGTGGAGGACGCGGTCGGAAACCGTGGCGCGGCTTGCGGCCGGCAAGAAGCTCGCCGAGATCCACGGTCTGGTCGAACTTGACACCGATCGTGCCATCGCGAACCCAAACGACCGAGCCCGGGATTTTCTGCGAAGAGAGCTCGACCTCGACGCCCTCGCCGACTTCGACGGGCTGCGCCGCTTCTGCCATGAGTCCGCCGGCGGAAACGTTGCGAACGCGAATGAGCTGCTCGCCCGAAGCACCGGTCAGCTTTGCGACCCTCAGCATCGGAATGATCCGGTCGTCCGCGCGCCGTTCTGAGGGGCGCGGCACAGCCGTGCTTAGGGAGAAAGTAGTCGACTCGAACGCACCATGATCCACACCGAAGGAGCGGGCTGGTCTGCGGCGAATCAGCGGGCCGAACATGCGGACAGCCTCCAAAGGGCTCAAATTGGAACGTCCAAGCTACTAACTTGCGGTTAATAAGGCGTTTCAATCGTTTGACGTGTATGATGGTTCGCGCGCAATGTTACGTTGCCGGATCGGCAGGGGAGAAGCGCCGATGACGCAGCCGCGGCTGCTTCTGATTGATGACGAGCCCGCCCTGGCGGATTTCGTCGCCAATGCCGCACGAGAGTCCGGTTTCGACCCCAACGTCACGTCCGATGCGGACGCATTCCGCAGCCGCTTCCGCGACTATCGTCCCGACGCCGTTGCGCTGGACCTTGGAATGCCTGTCGACGGCGTCGAAATGCTTCGTTTCCTGTCAAACGAGGAATTCGAAGGCCCGGTCCTGATCATCAGCGGGTTCGATCGGCGCGTTCTGGAATCCGCCTTCCGGCTTGGCGAAGCGATTGGCCTTACGATGATGGGACCGCTCGAAAAGCCGGTTCGTCTCGAAGCACTCGAACAGCTGCTCAAACGGATGAAGCCGGTGGTGTCGTCGTGACTGCTGCCGACAAGAAGCTTCTGGAAAGCTTCGGCAAAGCGCTCGCCGAGCAGAAGCTCAATCTCGTCTATCAGCCGAAGGTAAGCCTCAAGGACGGCCGCCTGGGCCGCGTCGAGGCGCTGGTCCGCTGGGATGATCCCGAACTCGGCCCGGTCTCGCCATCGCGCTTCGTCCCGCTGGCAGAGAAGCATGGGCTTATCGATCCACTAACCGAATGGGGCCTTCGCGAGACGCTGAGGCAATGGAGTCTTTGGCGCGAGCAGGGCCTTGAAACCCGGCTCGCGTTCAACATTTCCGCCGTCAACCTGCAACGGCTCGATTTCCCCGACCATGTCGAAGGAATGTGCCGGGAAATGGGCGTGCCGACAGACCGGCTCGTGCTGGAGCTCACCGAGGGCGCTACCCAGCCGCTCGTTCGCCTGATGGACACGCTTACCCGGTTCCGAATCAAGGGGATGGGGCTCGCGATTGACGATTTCGGGACCGGCTATTCCTCACTGATGCAGCTTCGGCAGCTTCCCTTCACGGAAGTGAAGATCGACCGCTACTTCGTCGCCGACCTGCCGTGCGCGCATGACTCCCGTCTTATCGTTCGCACGATTACCGAGCTCGCCCATGGCCTAGGCCTCGTGGCCACCGCGGAAGGTGTCGAAACGATCGAGCAACTCCGGGCTGTCAGGGAATTGGGCTGCGACGTAGCCCAGGGATTCCTGGTCTCGCCGCCCCTGCCACCGGACGAACTGATCGCCTGGAACAACGCCTTCAAGTCGCGCTGGCCGACTTTGCTTTCCGACGAAGAGCTCGAGCTATGGCGCGACGTCGAAGCGGATGCCTTGAGCGAGCGGTAGGTCCGTCCCGTAATTGATGGTGTTGGTCTGCCTGCGCATGTAGGCGCGCCAGCTGTCCGACCCGCTTTCACGGCCTCCGCCTGATTCCTTTTCGCCTCCGAAGGCGCCGCCGATCTCCGCGCCGGAAGGTCCGATATTGACGTTGGCGATGCCGCAGTCCGACCCGGCGGCCGAAAGGAATTGCTCAGCTTCGCGCAAGTCGTTGGTGAAGATGGACGACGAGAGGCCTTGTGGGACGCCGTTCTGAAGGACGAGAGCCTCGCTGAAGTCGCGGTAGCGAAGCACATAAAGGATCGGCGCGAACGTCTCCTTCAGGACGGTGCCTGCCTGCGCGTCCGCCTCGACGATTGTAGGACGGACGTAAAATCCGCCGGCAACCGCGTCGACGCGCTGGATGCGATCGCCCAGCACGGCTTTCATCCCGTCGAATGCAGCCTCGTCGATCAGCGGGCCGACCAGAGTGTCCGGTTCGCGAGGGTCCCCGATCCTCACGCCCGAGAAGAGCTGTTTCAGCCTGGCGAGTAGCTGGCCGGCGATACTCTCATGCACGATTAGCCGGCGCAGCGTGGTGCAACGCTGTCCCGCTGTCCCCGCGGCCGAAAACAGGATCGCACGCTCGGCGAGCGCGAGGTCGCCTGTCGGGCAGACGATCATTGCATTATTGCCGCCAAGCTCGAGCAGGACACGGCCGAAGCGCTTGGCGACGCGCGGTCCTACGGAGCGGCCCATTGCCGTCGACCCGGTCGCAGAGACGAGCGCAACGCGGGGGTCGTCAACCAGTTGCTCCCCGACATCACGTCCGCCCTGCACAAGCTGGACGAGTCCATCCGGCGCGTCACCGAAACGCTGCAGAGCGCGAGCGACCAGCGCCATTACGGCCTCGGCCACGAGAGGCGTTTTCTCGCTCGGTTTCCAGATGACCGGATCTCCGCACACGAGCGCCAGCGCCGCATTCCACGCCCAAACCGCGACGGGGAAGTTGAAGGCGCTGATGACCAGGACCGGCCCAAGTGGGTGCCACTGCTCCATCATCCGATGGTTCGGCCGCTCGCTCGCGATCGTAAGCCCGTAGAGCTGGCGAGAGAGACCTACTGCGAAGTCGCAGATGTCGATCATCTCCTGAACCTCTCCCAGGCCCTCCTGCACGATCTTGCCGCTTTCCAGCGTGACGAGGCGCGCCAGCGGTTCCTGCGACGCGCGAAGCTCTTCGCCCAGCAGGCGAACCAGCGCTCCGCGTCGAGGGGCAGGAACCGTTCGCCAGGCTTCGAAAGCGGCGACAGCCTTCGCGGCAGCGGCCGTTGGATCTCCGGTCCGCACCCTGCCGATCTCGGTTCCATCAATGGGCGAGTAGCTGGCGAGATCGCCGGCTGCGGCGACACCGAACTGTTCGAGAATCGAAGCCGTTTCTTCGGCTGGCGTCATCGGAATAGCTCCATCGCGCGGGCCATGGCCTCCACGCCAGCGTCTATTGTCTCATCGCGCTTCGCGAAACAAAGGCGGACGAGATGGCGCGACGGGCTCTCCTCCGCGAATGCCGACACGGGTACCGTCGCCACCCCAGCTTGTTCGACAGCAGTCGTCGCGAACGTCTCATCGTCGACATCGAGGCCGGAGCCTTGCAGGTCGACGCACAGGAAATAGGTCGACGCTGGTTCCAACACCTTGAAGCCTGCTGCACTGAGCCCGTCGCCCATCCGCGCAAGCGCTCGCGCGAAACGCTGCCGCATCGGCTCGATCCAGGTGTCACCTTCAGCAAGGCCGAAGGCCACGGCGGCCTGCAAATTCGGCGCGGTTGAGAACGTCAGAAACTGATGCGCGCGAGCCGCAAGTGCCGCGTTCTCGGGCGACGCGATGATCCAACCCACCTTCCAGCCCGTCAGTGAAAAGATCTTTCCCGCCGACCCGGCCTTGAGCGTCCGCTCGGCCATGCCGGGGAGGGTCGCGATGGGCGTGAAGCTTTGGCTTCCAAGCAGCACATGCTCCCAGACTTCGTCACTCATGACGGTCAGGTCGTGGGCTATCGCCAAATCGGCAATGACTTGCAGTTCGTCCTGGCCGAAGAGCCGCCCGGTCGGGTTTTGCGGATTATTGAAGAGGATCGCACGCGTGCGCGAGGTCAACGCCGCCTCGACGGCCTCGCGCTCGATGCGCCAGTGCGGCGGCTTCAGTGCGACTTCGCGAGGCGTTGCCCCTGCCCTGCGGATCATCGGGGCATAGCTGTCGTACGCGGGCGTGAAGATGATGACCTCGTCTCCCGGCTCGACGACCGAGAGGATCATCGCACCCAAGGCTTCCGTGGCTCCGCTCGTCACGCAAATGTGGTCAGGATCATGCTGCCTGCCGAAGTGCCGCACGTAGTGGGCTGCGATCGCCTCGCGCAGCTCCGGCAGGCCGCGCGACGGCGCATATTGATTCGACCGTTCCTTGAGCGCGCGAGCAGCGACATCGAGGATCTCCTCGGGCCAGCCGAAATCAGGAAATCCCTGGCCAAGGTTTACGG
>JBKPKE010000206.1:0-3897 GCA_046730955.1 Pseudomonadota bacterium | reverse complement strand
AGCGTGATCAGCTTTTCGACGTAGGGCCGAAGCTCCTTCGCCTTCGCGGTCGTGGTGGTGATCTGCTCGTGCTTGATCAGCGCGGCCGCCATGTTGCGGAACAGGGCCGCACGGTGGCTCGAGGTGCGCTGAAGCTTACGTCCGCCAACGCGGTGACGCATGATCTTTCTCCGTTCGTTCGGAGCCCGTTCAAGGTAGCTCCGGCCAGGCGGACTTGGTTGCGGGAGCCGCCCCTATTCCCGTCACATTTGGGTGAGCGCCGCCCTCAAGCGGAAACGGCGCTGCAAGTCAAGGCTTTGCGCTTGAAACCCGGCAAGGCGCGCCCATTTGCAGACCATGGTCCCAATGTCCGTTCTCGACCTCGCGCCCGTCGTCGAAGGCAGCGATACGGCGCAGTCATTCCGCAATTCGGCCGACCTCGCACAACGCGCCGAGAAGCTCGGTTACAAGCGCTTCTGGATGGCCGAACATCATTCGATGCCGGGCATCGCCAGCGCTGCGACGGCGGTTGCATTGGCCTATGTGGGGACTCAGACCTCGACGATCCGGATAGGCGCGGGCGGGATCATGCTGCCCAACCATGCGCCGCTTACGATTGCGGAACAGTTCGGGACGCTTGAGTCGCTGTTTCCGGGCCGCGTAGACCTCGGCCTCGGGCGCGCGCCCGGCACCGATCAGGCCGCAGCCTATGCCCTCCGGCGCAACCTTTCGGCGGACGAGAACCAGTTCCCCAACGACGTCGTCGAGCTGATGGGGTATTTCAAAGGGGAGAACGGCCGCGTCCGCGCCATCCCCGGCGAAGGCCTAAACGTCCCGCTGTGGATTTTGGGATCGAGCCTGTTCGGAGCTCAACTCGCCGCCATGCTCGGTCTGCCGTACGCCTTTGCGTCCCACTTCGCGCCGCAGATGATGATGGAAGCGATCCGGGTCTATCGGGAGCAGTTCAAGCCGTCCGACGAACTTGATAAGCCCTACGTCATGCTCGGCTTCAATGCGTTCGTAGCCGATACGGATGAAGAGGCAGAATTGCTTTCGACATCCGTTCAGCAGGCATTTGTGGCCCTTCGCACCGGCCAGCCGACCAAGCTTCCCCCGCCGAAGGCCGGCTTCGCCGACAGCCTGCCGCTGCAGGCGCGGGCGATGCTTGGAAGCGTGCTTTCCTGCTCCGCGATCGGAAGCGTCGCGACGGCGCGGCAGCAGGTCGAGGAGTTCATCGAGCGCACCAAGCCGGACGAACTGATGGTCACAGCGCAGATCTTCGATCACGAAGCGCGTGCCCGTTCCTACGAGCTGCTCATGGAAGCCGTCCGCCAGCCTGCCCTTTTGGAAGCGAAGTAGGTTCGACTCCAACGCGGAAGTGCGGCAATGCCCGGGCAATGAACGCCGCAACACTCCCGCTCGTCCTCGCGCTCATCGCGGGCTTCTTCATGGCAGTTCAAGCACCGACGAACGCCATCCTGGGGAAGGCCTCAGGTTCGCCGATCACCGCCGCGTTCATCTCGTTCGTAGTCGGGACCGTCGCGCTCGGAGCGCTCATCGCGCGCAGCCCCGGGGGCTTGTTCGCGCCTGACCTTCGCTCAGTGCCCTGGTACGCCTGGATCGGCGGGCTCTACGGCGCCTTCTTCGTCGCCATGGCTGCGTTCGGAGCTCCGAGGATCGGCGTCGGGCCGCTGCTGACGGCCGCCATCGGAGGACAGCTTATCGGAGCGATCGTCCTCGACCATTATGGAATGCTCGGCCTGGCGCGCCATCCGATAAGTATTGAGAGGATCGGCGGGGTCGTGCTCGTCCTCTTCGGCTCCTGGCTGGTTCGGAGGGGTTGATGGGCTATTTGATCGTCTTCCTCGGCGCGGGAATGGGGGGAGCAATGCGGCATGGCGTGAACCTCGCCGCCGCTCGCCTGTTCGGCCTCGGCTTCCCGTTCGGCACCCTCATCGTGAATGTCCTCGGATCGTTCGTCATGGGCTTGTTCGTCGGCTATTTCGTCTACCGTACCGGCGTGCCGCAGCACATGCGGCTGTTCCTGACGACCGGAATCCTCGGTGGCTTCACCACCTTTTCAACCTTCAGCCTCGATGTCGCTTTACTCGTGGAGCGGCATGCGTATGGCCTTGCGGCTGCTTATGTGGCCCTGTCGGTCACGATCGGTCTTGCGGCACTCTTTGCCGGCATGATCGTCTTCCAGTCTGAGAGCTTTATCCCGTGAATATCGATCTGATTCCCGTTGGCGACAATCCACCCGAAAGTCTGAACGTCATCATCGAAGTGCCGGTTGGCGGCGAGCCGGTGAAATATGAGTTCGACAAGAAGTCCGGTGCTTTATTCGTCGACCGTATCCTGCACACGCCCATGCGGTATCCGGCGAACTACGGCTTCGTGCCGCACACTTTGTCGCCCGACGGAGATCCGCTCGACGCCCTGGTGATCGCGCGCTCACCGTTCGTGCCGGGCTGCGTCGTCCGCACTAGGCCCATCGGAGTTCTGAATCTTGAGGACGAGCACGGCGGCGACGAGAAGCTTATCTGCGTCCCCGTCGACACGACCTTTCCTTATTATTCGGACATCGGAGAACGGCAGGACCTGCCGTCGATCGTGCTTCAGCAGATCGAGCACTTCTTCACTCACTACAAGGATCTGGAATCCGAGAAGTGGGTGCGCATCGGCAATTGGGGCGATGCGCATGACGCCCGTCGGATCGTCCTCGAGGCGATCGAACGCGCCAAGGAGCGAGCGAGCGCCTAGGCGGCTGCTTCGCGATGGCTGCCAAGGGCTGCGGCCACTGCCTTGCTGAGGTCAGCCGCGCCAAAAGGCTTCAGCAGCACCGAGAATTCGGAGCCGCGCTTAACGATCTCGTCGCTATAGCCGGTCGCCAGCAGGATCGGGACTTTCGGATAGTCCTGCTGCACCTTCTGCGCGAGCTCCACCCCGCTCATCCCGGGCATGACCACGTCCGAAAGGATCAGGTCGATTGCATCTTCGGCGAGGCGGTCGAGCGCTGCGTCCGCGCAATCCGCGGAGACAACTTCACATCCGAGGTCGGCTAGAAGCCCTTCGGCGAACTCGCGAACCTGCGGATTATCCTCGACCAGGAGAACTCGAAGACCTTGCGGGATTTTGGACATCGAGCGTGCCGGTGCAGCCCTTGCAATCGCCTTGTCGGTGCGCGGCAGGATGAGGCTGATCGTAGTACCCCGACCCTCCTTGGACCGAATTTCGGCGCGGCCACCCGCCTGCGCGGCAAAGCCGTGGATCTGCGACAGTCCCAGCCCCGTCCCCTTGCCGACGTCTTTCGTTGTGAAGAATGGCTCGAATGCCCGCTCGACGATGTCAGCGGGCATGCCGCTGCCGGTGTCGTTTATTGCAAGTTCGACGAAAGCCTTGCCGGCCTCGGTCCGATCGCTCGTCGAAAGCGTGAGGGTGCCGCCATCCTGCATTGCGTCCCGCGCGTTGACGGCAGCATTAAGGACTGCGGTTTCAAGTTGCGCAGCGTCGACTTCCACCCGGCCAGCTGACGATCCTGGATCCAGCTTCACCTGGATGCTGTTCCCGAGCGTGCGCGAGAGCACCTCTGAGATCGCGTCCAGTCGTATATTCAAATCGAGGACCTCGGGCTTGATCGCCTGCCGCCGTCCGAAGGCAAGCAGATGGCTGGTCAAGGTCGTCGCTCGATCCGCAGTCTCGGCGATCGCCTCAAGATACTGTTTGCGCTTCTCTATCGGCAGGTCTGGCTTGCGGAGAAGGAAGTCAGCCGAGCCCGCGACGACCGTCATCAAATTGTTGAAGTCGTGCGCAATCCCTCCGGTCAGTTCGCCAAGGGCCTGAAGCTTCTGCGATTGCACAAGCGCGGTGCGCGTTTCCTCAAGTTCCTCCTGCGCCTTCTTCCGTTCCGTAATGTCG
>JBKPKE010000205.1:0-19893 GCA_046730955.1 Pseudomonadota bacterium | reverse complement strand
CTACAACAACGGTAATGTCGTCGGGCAAGTGCTTGGACAGATACTTGGTTACGGCCAGTATCCGTACGGCAACTCTGGCTACAACCAGTATGGCAACCAAAGCATGGCGGTCGATCAGTGCGCCCGTGCCGTCGAAAGCCGGCTGAACGGCTACCCGGGCGGCTATTACGGCTACGGCAACGTGCCGTACGGCGGCCGGTACGGTGGTCAGTATGGTGGCCAGTACGGTTACAACGGCTATCAGGGTGGCGGCGGAGCCCGCGTGCTCGGTGTTACCCGGGTCGAAGGCAAGTCCTACGGCCTCAAGGTTCGCGGCGTCGCGAGCTCGGGCTACCAGGGTTACAACGGCTACGGTCGCCAGGGCTACGGCAACTACGGCTACAATGCCGGCGCCGACCTCAGCTGGAGCTGCGAAGTTCGCAACGACGGCCGCATCCGCGACATCGACGTGAACCGCCGCACGACTGCATATTATCGCGGTTACTAGACACAATTTGTAAGTGCGTAAGGATGCGCCGGGGTCGAAAGACTCTGGCGCATTTCCTTTGCGCGAACCTCAGGCACTGACAGCGAGGCTCTTCGCGAACTCTTCCAGCTGGCCGGCGACCGTCCCCCATCCCTCCTGGAAGCCCATCTTCTCGTGCGTTTCCTTATCCTTGGCATCCTTGTGCATCGCGACGGCCCGATAGGCGGT
The DNA here is from genome assembly GCA_046730955.1 of Pseudomonadota bacterium. Taxonomy (GTDB): domain Bacteria; phylum Pseudomonadota; class Alphaproteobacteria; order Sphingomonadales; family Sphingomonadaceae; genus Sphingomicrobium. The sequence goes on along the minus strand of JBKPKE010000205.1, from coordinate 19,199 downwards.
CTTGCCGTTTCCAGCGTCCGCGAAGGTGACGACCGCCGTGAACGGGAATGACTCGCAGCCTTCGCCGGTCTCGTTCGGCCGATATTCGGGCCCCAGAGCACTGGTCCAGGTCAGCCTTTCGTTCTCGACTACCTCAAGCACGCAGCCCGGCGTGCCGTGGCCTGTGTCGAAGCCATCCGGGCCGGTCATCCGGATGCGGAAGATGCCTCCGGGCTGTAGATCGAGTTCGCACTCCGTGATCTGGTATGGTCTGGGGGCGAACCACTGCTTCAGATGGTCAGGGTCGGTGTAGGCCGCCCACACCAATTCGACCGGCGCGTCCAATGTCCGTTCCAGAACCAGATCATTCTCGTTGGTCACTGCGTTGCTCCATCGTTCTTCAGGGTTGAAAGATAGGTCTCGAACCGGTCGAGCTGAGCTTCCCACTCGGTGCGTCGGTCAGCAATCCAGGATTGGGCCGCTTCGAGCGTGCTCGGTTCCAGGCGCACGGTACGTACCCGGCCGCTCTTTTCTGACCGCACCAGCCCGCTTTCCTCAAGCGCCTTCAGGTGCTGCATCACCGCCGGTAGACTTATCGGGAGAGGCCGCGCGAGTTCCGACACGGAGGCGGGGCCGCGGCTCAGTTGCGACAGCATTCCGCGCCGGACAGGGTCAGCGAGCGCCTGGAAGGTTCTGTCCAAGGTCGGCGAATCGTTAAGCACATGCTTAAGTATCTCGCACTCTCTACAGGGTCAAGACACTTAAGGTATAGCTTAACTTTACTCTTGGCGGCGGCGTCTCTATCGGCTCGCCATGACGGTCCAGCCCACCGAATCCATCCTCATCGTCGACTTCGGCAGCCAGGTGACGCAGCTCATCGCGCGCCGCATCCGCGAAGCCGGCGTCTATTCCGAAATCGCGCCGTTCACCCAGGCCGAAGCGGCGTTCGCGCGGATGAAGCCGAAAGGAATCATCCTTTCCGGCTCGCCGGCCGGAGTTCCCGAGGAGGGTTCGCCCCGCGCGCCGCAAGCCGTGTTCGACAGCGGCCTGCCGATCCTTGGCATCTGCTACGGCCAGCAAGTCATGACCCACCAGCTGGGTGGCAAGGTCGAGCCCGGTCACGAAGGCGAGTGGGACGGCGAGTTCGGCCGCGCCTACCTGACCGTGACCGACGAGTGCGTGCTATTCGACGGGCTGTGGAAAGTCGGCGAGCGCCACCAGGTATGGATGAGCCACGGCGACAAGGTCACCCGTTTCGCCGACGGCTTCCGAATCGTCGCCACTAGCGACGGCGCCCCCTTTGCGCTCATCGCCGACGACGCGCGCAAATATTACGGGACCCAGTTCCACCCCGAGGTCTATCACACTCCCGATGGCGCCAAGCTGCTTGCCAATTTCGTTCGCCACGTCTGCGGCTGCGCTGGCGACTGGACCATGGCCGAGTTTCGCAACGCCAAGATCGCCGACATTCGCGAGCAGGTCGGCGAGGGCCGTGTCATTTGCGGCCTGTCGGGCGGTGTCGACAGCGCAGTCGCTGCGGTCCTCATCCATGAGGCGATCGGGGAACAGTTGACCTGCGTCTTCGTCGACCACGGCTTGATGCGGGCAGGTGAGGCGGAGCAGGTCGTCTCGCTATTTCGCAACAGCTACAACATTCCGCTCGTCCATGTGGACGCCAGCCGCGACTTCCTCGGCGGCCTGGAAGGTGTCACCGACCCCGAGAAAAAGCGGAAGTTTATCGGCGCCGAGTTCATCAACGTGTTCGAGGCCCAGGCGAAGAAGATCGGCGGCGCGGACTTCCTCGCCCAGGGCACGCTCTATCCCGACGTGATCGAAAGCGTCAGCTTCACCGGCGGACCCTCGGTGACGATCAAGAGCCATCACAATGTCGGTGGCCTGCCTGAGCGGATGAACATGAAGCTGGTCGAGCCGCTCCGCGAGCTCTTTAAGGACGAAGTCCGCGGGCTTGGCCGCGAACTGGGCCTTCCTGACGCTTTCGTCGGCCGCCATCCGTTCCCCGGACCGGGCCTCGCCATCCGCATCCCTGGCGAGGTGACGAATGAGAAGTGCGACATCCTCCGAAAGGCGGACACGATCTACCTCGAGGAGATCCGCAATGCCGGGCTCTACGACGCCATCTGGCAGGCCTTCGCGGTGCTCCTGCCGGTCCGTACGGTCGGAGTGATGGGCGACTATCGGACCTACGATCACGTCTGCGCGCTGCGGGCAGTGACCTCCGTCGATGGCATGACCGCGGACATCTACCCGTTCGATGCGGCCTTCCTCAGCCGCGTGGCGACGCGCATCGTCAATGAGGTCCAGGGCATCAACCGCGTGGTCTACGATTACACGTCGAAGCCGCCCGGCACGATCGAATGGGAATGAGATGCATCGATCACGCATCAACGGCATCCTGATCGACTGCAACGTCGACGATGTTGGGGAGGCTGCGCGCTTCTGGGCGGAGGCGCTCGGCCGTCCGATCGATCCCAATCATCCTGGGACGCGTGGCAACTACGTCATGCTCGAGAACCGCCCCGATCAAATCAGCGTCCAGATTCAGCGCGTCGACCACGAGAGTCGAGTGCATATCGACATCGAGACGGACGATATTCCGGCCGAAGTCGCGCGGCTCGAAAAGCTCGGAGCGACGGTGGACAGGCGTCTGGAACGATGGGTTGTAATGCGCGCCCCGAGCGGCCAGCGGTTTTGCGTTGTGCGCGTTCAGCGCGACGGATTCGAGAAGGATGCGAACAATTGGAAGTAACGAAGGCCCGATCGGTCCGGGCCTTCGCTCCTTCCTCGTCGGATCAGGCGCCTGTCGGCTCTTCCAGGTGAACGTCGACCCTCTGCGGTTCGGTTCGGGCGTCGCCCCGGACGAAGTCGAGAATGTCCCGGTTGATTAGCTCCGGATGCGTCGTCATGCATCCGTGCGGCAGGCCCGGATAATTCTTGAGAGTTCCGTTCCTTAGCAGCTTGACCGCCAAGAGCGCTGAGTCTGCATAGGGCACGACCTGGTCGTCCTCGCCGTGGATGAGCAGAACCGGAAGATGGATGCTCTTCAGATCATCGGTGAAGTCGGTTTCCGAGAACGCCTTCACGCAGTCATAATGGGCTTTGATCCCGCCCATCATCCCCTGCCGGTACCAGTTGCGGATGATGCCTTCGCTCGGCACCGCTCCGGGCCGGTTGTAGCCGTAGAAGGGGCCTGACGCGATATCGAGGTAGAGCTGCGCACGATTGGCTGCGATCGCCGCGCGATAACCGTCAAATGCCTCGATAGGCATACCGCCGGGGTTGCTCTCTTTTTTCACCATCACCGGTGGCACTGCGCCGATGAGGACGAGCTTGGCCACGCGGCCCGGCTCGGCGCGTGCGACGTAGCGGGTCGCCTCGCCCCCGCCCGTCGAATGGCCCACGTGGACGGCATTGCGAAGATCGAGCTCGGCGGCGAGCTGGATCAGGTCATCGGCATAAGTGTCCATGTCATTGCCGGTGTCTGTCTGGGTTGAGCGGCCATGCCCGCGGCGATCGTGGGCGATCACCCGGAAGCCCTCGCCCAGGAAAAACATCAGCTGGTTATCCCAGTCGTCGGCGCTGAGCGGCCACCCGTGATGGAAAACGATGGTCTGGGCGTCCCGCGGGCCCCAATCCTTGTAAAAGATCTGGGTGCCGTCTCGGGTCGTGAACAATGGCATTGGGGCGTGCCCTCCCTTGCGGGTGCCGGCCGGCGGGACCGGAGCCGGTCTCGTTGAAGGCCGAATTGGGCGGGCAAATACAGGTCCGTCGAACGCTCTCGGACTCACAATCGTGACACGGTGGCCCGTATCAGGATTTCAATGGCGGGGCGATGACGCAGAGCAAGAAAAAGGAATGGACCCGTCAGCGGGAGGCCTTCACCGCATTCGCTGGCGTCGGCTCTTCCTTGTCCAGGGCGGAAAGTACTTCCTCCACGGCAGCAATGACGACCTCTGGGGCATCGAGCTCGATGTAGTGGCCGCTCTTTGCGACGTCCTGCTGAAGACCCTTTGAAGACAAAGCGGCAGTCTGCCGATGCAAGACGACGCTCTGGAAGTGGCCCAGATCGTCCACCGGATCATTCGGATCATATCGTCCGCTCGTCAGGACGATTAGCGGCTTCGGGCCGAACGTGCCGGGCCGAAAAAGGTCCGCATAGGCTGCGTCGCCTGTATCGTCGGCGTAGACGCTGTTGGCGATCTCAGAAGCCTGGGCTTCTTGGTAAGCTGCCTTGACCTGAAGGCGCGCGCGTTCCGCTGCAATCTCCGGCCCAAGCTGAGGGCGAGGCGGATCGCTGCAGCGCCGGTAGGCCGAGGTTTTCGGGTCGAGATCCGCCGTGCGTGCGGCCGCGACACAATGGCGGTAGCGCTCTTCGAGCCTGGCGATGAGGGATTCGTCCAGCAGTTCGGATCGCGCCGTAAGGCTGGCGCTATATTTCCGTCGCGTCATTGCCCTGGTTCGGTCCCACCAGCGATCCTCTGCAGGGTCGATCAGCACGAGGGCAGCGACATCCTCGGGGAAAAGCGCAGCGTGAAGCTTCGCATGAAAGCCTCCAAGGGAATGGCCGACAAGGATGACCGGTCCCTTCAGCGCCGTAGAGATGAGGGTGTGCGCGTCATCGACGATTGCGACGGGCTTGCGCGGCGCCGGCGAGGGATCGCTGTAGCCGAGGCCGGCCCGGTCGTAGCTGCACGCTTTCGCCTTGCGTGCGATCACGGGCTGGACAAGCGCCCAGACGACGGACCAATCGCTTCCCCCGGCGTCGAACAGTACGGTTCGTTCACCGCTTCCCATGCAGAAGAGGTTGAGCCTGCGGCCATCTTCGAGCTTCGCCATTTCATGTGGCTTGGCGAACTCGTGAATGACTGCAGAATCTGCCGGCTCTGCCGCCTGCAAGACACCTGACAGCGAGACCGCTGCAACACCAGCAACAAGGTACAACTTCGGTCGCATCAGGATCTCCAGGGCCGTGGCTGAAGACCGCGCTGATCAGCGATCCAGCAGCGTTCCACTGCTGTTCGACGAACGGTCCGGCAGCCGTGTCGAGTGCTCGCTGCGGTACAAAAAAGGGCCGCCCTTTCGGACGGCCCTTCCTTGTTTCCCGAAGATTGGCAGTTAGCCGAGCATTTCCTGCTCGAGCTTCTTGGCCATCTCTTCGATGTTCTCCGGCGGCCAGCCCGGGATGTCCATGCCGAGGCGCAGGCCCATCGAGGCAAGGACTTCCTTGATCTCGTTGAGGCTCTTGCGACCGAAGTTCGGCGTGCGGAGCATCTCGGCTTCGGTCTTCTGAACCAGATCGCCGATGTAGATGATGTTGTCGTTCTTGAGGCAGTTGGCCGAACGGACCGACAGCTCCAGCTCGTCCACCTTCTTGAGGAGGTAGCGGTTGAGCTGATTGGTATCGGCCGGCGTTTCCGTGCTCGGAACCGCGATCCCGGCGGTGACCGGAGCAGCCGTGCGGACCTGCGCCTCATCGAAGTGGACGAACAGCTGCAGCTGGTCCTGGAGGATGCGCGCAGCATAGGCGAGCGCATCTTCCGGAGCGACCGTACCATCGGTTTCGACGGTGAGCGTCAGCTTGTCGTAGTCGAGTTCCTGACCGACGCGGGTGTTCTCGACCTTGTACGCCACCTGGCGCACCGGTGAGTAAAGCGCATCGACCGGGATGAGGCCGATCGGAGCGTCGGCTGGGCGGTTCGCCTGCGACGGAACGTAACCCTTACCGATGTCGACGGTCAGCTCCATGTTGAGCGTCGCCCCATCGTCGAGGTGGCAGATCACGAGGTCGGGATTGGTGACCTCGATGTCGCCCGACGTCTGGATCATGCCCGCGGTCACTTCCGCCGGACCGGTCGCCGACAGCGACAGCCGCTTCGGGCCTTCGCCTTCCATCTTGAGAGCGATCTGCTTCACGTTCAGCACGATGTCGGTCACGTCCTCACGAACGCCCGTAAGCGAGCTGAACTCATGCAGCACGCCCTCGATCTTTATCGAGGTGACGGCTGCGCCCTGGAGCGAGCTCAGCAGCACGCGGCGAAGCGAGTTGCCCAGAGTCATCCCGAAGCCGCGTTCCAGCGGCTCGGCGACGAAAACCGCGCGGCGGCGCGCGTCTCCTGCGCCTTGCTTGCGCTCCAGCGCGTTCGGCTTCTTCAATTCCTGCCAGTTCTTCGCGTTGACGGCCATTTTTCTTCCTCAGCCTGGGCGGGGGAGGTGGGGTCCCGCCCGAAAAATTCCAACTACCGCCGGATCACATCCCGGCGGCGACGGCCGCGCTGATCAGACGCGGCGGCGCTTCGAAGGCCGCACGCCGTTGTGCGGGATCGGCGTTACGTCGCGGATCGAGGTGATCGTGAAGCCGACCGCCTGAAGCGCGCGAAGGGCGCTCTCGCGGCCCGATCCCGGACCTTTGACCTCGACCTCGAGCGTGCGGACGCCATGCTCGGCGGCCTTCTTGCCAGCGTCTTCCGCCGCGACCTGAGCCGCGTACGGGGTCGACTTACGGCTCCCCTTGAAGCCCATCATCCCCGCGCTCGACCAGGCAATCGCATTGCCCTGCGCGTCGGTGATGGTGATCATGGTGTTGTTGAAGCTGGCGTTCACATGAGCGACGCCGGCTGTGATGTTCTTGCGTTCCCGCCTACGGAGGCGCTGGGGTTCGCGTGCCATTCGAAAATTCCTGTCATCCATTCGCCCGACCGAGGGTCCAAGGCGAAGTTAAACCCTTCGAAGAAGCTTACTTCTTCTTACCGGCGATCGGCTTGGCCTTGCCCTTGCGGGTGCGGGCGTTCGTGTGCGTACGCTGGCCGCGGACCGGAAGGCCCTTGCGGTGGCGAAGCCCACGGTAGCAGGCAAGGTCCATCAGCCGCTTGATGTTCATCGCCGTCTCACGGCGAAGGTCGCCTTCGACATTATGGTCGCGGTCGATGGCTTCGCGGATGTGCAGGACTTCCTGATCGCTCAGGTCCTGGACCCGGCGCTCGGGAGCGATCCCAAGCTTGGCCGTAATTTCCCTGGCCGTGGTGCGGCCGATTCCGTGGATGTAGGTCAGCGCGATTTCGACGCGCTTGTTCGTGGGGATGTTGACCCCGGCAATACGAGCCATTCGTTACCCTTCTTCAAGCTCCACAGGGCGCCAGCCGCCCCATCTCGTCGCTAGAAAAGTCCCATCTCCAAACGAAAAACCGACGCGCGCACGAATGCGCCGCCGGGTTACCGGTGGAACGGGATAAGCTGCAGATAGGAATTGGGGGCCTTCAAGTCAAGCGATGGCCCGTGTAGCGGCGTCGACCGATGAACGAGAAACGAATCCATCGCCTGTTTGTGCTCAGCGTTGGCCTAAAAGGTTTCTACGCGCTCGCGGAAATTGCGAGCGGGATCGCGCTCTACCTGGTCGCTCACGCAACGATCATCGACTTCCTGGCCCGCTTTACGACCGATCCCGTGCAGGAACCGAACGATTGGGTCGGGACGCACATGATGGCGTTCGCGCGGGCTTTCTCCGTCGAGAGCCAGCACTTCTACGCTTTCTATCTTGTCACGCACGGCGTGCTCAAACTGGCGGTGGTGATTGGGCTGCTTCGGGAGAAGCTGTGGGCATACCCCGCCTGCTTCGTCGTCTTTTCGGCCTTCATCGCCTACCAGCTGTACCGGTTCAGTTATACGCAGGACTTCGGACTGATCCTGCTTTCGATCCTCGATGCGTTCGTGATCGTGCTTGCAGTCCATGAGTACCGGCTGTTGCGGAAGCACCTGCCAACCCACTGATTTGCCGCCGGGCGAGTCCGCCGATAGAGGCGGCGCCCAATGCAGCGGCTCTATCATGACGAGGCTATCCCCGACGCCTTTCGCGGGGCAGTGCTCGCACTCGGCAATTTTGACGGATTCCACCTCGGCCATCAGGCAGTGGTGAACCGAGCGATCGCCCTCGGTTTCCACATGCGGCGGCCGGTGATCGTGGCCACGTTCGACCCGCATCCGGTCAGCTACTTCAAGCCGGACCTTCCGCCGTTCCGGCTGACGACGCTGGATCAAAGGCGGGAGCTGTTCGCCCAGGCCGGAGCGGATGCGATGCTCGTCTTCCGCTTTGGGCCGGACATGGCCGCGACGAGCGCCGAGGGCTTCGTGACCGGGGTGCTGGCCGGAAGGCTCGGAGCCGCCGGCGTGGTGACCGGCGACGACTTCACCTTCGGCAAGGGCCGCACCGGAAGCGTCGCGATGCTCAAGGAGATCGGCTCCGCGAACGGGATCACGGCTGAAGCGGTCGCTCCGGTGCTGTATGAGGGTGAGCGAATCTCGTCTGGTCGTATCCGCGATGCGCTGGAAGCAGGCGACATCCCTCTCGCGACGCATCTCCTGACCCGTGACTTCGCGATCGAGGGCGTCGTCCAGCGCGGCGACCAGCGCGGCCGCGAGCTAGGTTATCCGACCGCCAACCTCGTGCTCGGCGATTATCTCCGCCCGAAGTATGGCATCTACGCCGTTCGAGTGACGCTGGAAGACGGCAGCGAGCATCCCGGCGTCGCCAGCTTCGGCGTTCGTCCGACCTTCGAGCCCGCGGTCGAGCTGCTCGAAGCCCACCTCTTCGACTTCGACGGCGACCTCTACGATCGGAAGATCGAAGTCGCCTTGCACGGCTTCATCCGCGACGAAAAAAAATTCGAAAGCCTCGACACCCTAGTCGAGCACATGCGCGCCGACGAGCACGCCGCCCGCGCGCTTCTGGCCTTGCCTGCATGAAGAAGTGGTTGTTGCGCCTCGCGTTTGGCGCTGCCGTCCTCTTCTTGATCCTCACCTTCGTCAACGCGAGCTGGCTCGCCGGCAAGCCTTTGGGCGGAGTCCGGCTGATCGCTCACCGCGGCGTCGCACAGCAGTTCGATCACAAGGGCATCGACCGCTACACCAGCTGCACCGCCACGCGGATCGAACCGCCGGTGCACGATTATCTGGAGAACACCGTTCGGTCTCTCCAGACGGCGTGGCAGATGGGCGCTGACATGGTCGAGCTGGACGTCGCTCCGACGGCTGACGGGCAGATGGCGGTCTTCCATGACTGGACGCTCGACTGCCGCACGGACGGCAAGGGGGAGATCCGCGCGGCGACCATGGCTCAGTTGAAGCTGCTCGATCCGGGCTTCGGCTATACGGCGGACGGCGGGAAGGGTTTCCCGCTGCGAGGTCCACAGCGCGGCAGCATTCCGAGCCTGCGAGAAGTATTGGAAGGGCTTCCCAGAACGCCGATCATGTTCAACTTCAAGAGCAAGGACCCAGCCGAGGCCGACATGCTGGCGAGGGAGCTGGCTGCGGCAAGGCGCGATCCCGAGAAGATCCGCGACGGTTTCTATGGCGACGCCGGACCCTTGGAGCGAATCCGGCAGCATTATCCCAAGGCCTGGGCGTGGAGCATTGAGGGAGCGAAGAAGTGCAGCAAGGACTATGTCCTGACGGGCTGGACGAGCTTCGTCCCCGAAAGCTGCCGCAACGGGACGATCGTCATCCCGATCAACTATCAATGGCTCTACTGGGGCTGGCCAAACCGGCTGATCAAGCGGATGGACGAGGTCGGGGCGCGGGTCCTCGTCGTCGGGCCGAGGGGCTCGGAGAACTCCATGGGACTCAGCCTGCCGGAGCAGCTCGGCGAGGTGCCGGCTTCGTTCAAGGGTTACATTTGGGTCGAGGATATATGGACGGTGGGCCCAGCCCTGCGCCCCAACCGCGACATCCGCACGCAGGCCCAGCAGGATGCGGCGGAGGCCGGGCTGAAGCTGCGGCGGGAGCGCATGAAGTGAGTGCTGCGGTTTGCAATCCTTAACGCCCCCGCTAAGGCCGCGGACCAAATGTCCGACGCTCCCGACACGACCGAATTGAAGCGAGACTATCGCCCGACCGTCTTCCTGCCGAAGACCGACTTTCCGATGAAGGCCGGCTTGCCGCAGAAGGAACCGGTCATTGCCGCGCGCTGGAAGCAGGAGGACCTCTACGCCCAGGTCCGCCAGGCGCGTGCCGGGCGCGAGAAGTTCATCTTCCATGACGGCCCGCCCTACGCGAACGGCGACATCCACATCGGCCACTCGCTTAACAAGACGCTGAAGGACATGGTCGTCCGCACCCAGACGCTTCTTGGGAAGGACGCGCCCTACGTGCCCGGCTGGGACTGCCACGGGCTTCCGATCGAGTGGAAGATCGAGGAGCAGTATCGCAAGAAGAAGCTCAACAAGGACGAGGTCCCGCCCAAGGAGTTCCGCGCCGAGTGCCGCGCCTATGCGCAGCATTGGGTGGACGTCCAGCGCGAGCAGTTCCAGCGGCTCGGCATCACCGGCGACTGGGACAATCCGTACCTGACGATGGACTTCGAGGCGGAGGCAGTGATCGTCTCCGAGCTCTACAAGTTCGCCGAGACCGGCCAACTCTATCGCGGCGCCAAGCCGGTCATGTGGTCGCCGGTTGAGAAGACCGCGCTGGCCGAGGCCGAGATCGAATATGAGGACATCGTCTCGACGCAGATCGATGTCGCGTTCGAGATCGTCGAAAGCCCGATTCCGGAATTGGTTGGGGCTTATGCCGTCGTTTGGACGACCACGCCTTGGACGATCCCGGTCAACCAGGGCATCGCTTACGGACCGCGAGTTGCCTACGAACTGATATATGCTGACGACGGTCGCAAGTACCTCGTCGCGCACGAACTTCGGGACGAATTCCTGCAGCGCACGGGAATTCATGTAATCGGCAAACCGGGCACCTCTGAACCCCAGAATGCCGGCGCTGTCGCTGATTGGATGGACGAGCACATGTTCATCGGAGCGAAGCTGGCTGATACCGTCGCCCGCCACCCGATGCACAAGCTCGGTGGCTTCTTCGCCAAGTCGCGGCCGTTCCTGCCGGGCGACTTCGTCACCACCGACCAGGGCACGGGTTTGGTCCACATGGCGCCCGACCATGGTGAGGACGATTTCGAGCTGTGCAAGGCGAACGGCATCGATCCGGCCTTCGCGGTCGATGGCGCGGGTTTCTACCGGGACGACTGGCTGTGGCTCGGCGGCCAAGATGAACGGCGCGCGAGCGTCATCAACAACAAGTTCAACGCTCCGGACGGGCCGATCTGCTCCGACCTTCGGGAGGCGGGCGCGCTTCTCGCGGCGAGCGCGGACTTCCAGCACAGCTATCCGCATTCGTGGCGCTCGAAGGCCAAGGTCATCTACCGCTGCACGCCGCAATGGTTCGTGGCGATGGACAAGCCGCTCCGGCATTTCTCGCCGCTGACCCGGGCGCAGCAGCGCTGGGAAGGCGAAGGAGGCGGCGTCAATGAAGCGGAGGACGACCGCCATCCCACGCTTCGCGGTCTGGCGCTGAACGCCATCGCCGAGACTCGCTTCGTTCCGGAGAAGGGCCGCAACCGCATCGGCTCGATGGTCGAGCAGCGCCCCGACTGGGTGCTTAGCCGCCAGCGCGCCTGGGGCGTTCCCATCGCGCTGTTCGTCGAGCGCAGGACGGGTGAATTGCTCGTCGACCACGAAGTAAACCAGCGCATCGTCGCCGCAATCCGCGAGTACGGCGTGGACGCCTGGGATGCGGAGAATGCCGCCGGCTTCCTCGGCAATCGCAATCCCGACGATTACGAGATGGTCACCGACATTCTCGACGTCTGGTTCGACAGCGGCTCGACCCATGCCTTCGTGCTGGAGAGCGGCCGCTGGCCCGACCAGCGCTCGCCGGCCGACCTCTATCTCGAAGGCAGTGACCAGCATCGGGGCTGGTTCCAGTCGTCTTTGCTCGAAAGCTGCGGGACGCGCGGCCGGGCCCCGTTCAAGGCAGTCCTGACCCACGGCTTCACGATGGACGCCAAGGGCCTGAAGATGTCGAAGAGCCTCGGCAACACCATCAGCCCGCTCGACCTGATGAAGGAGCACGGCGCCGACATCCTGCGGCTGTGGGCGCTGTCGGTCGACTTCACCGAGGACCACCGCATCGGCAAGGAGATTCTCGGCGGCGTCGCGGACCAGTACCGCAAGCTTCGGAACACCTTCCGCTACCTCCTCGGGGCGCTGGCGGATTTCGGCGAGGACGAGAAGGTGGGCGTCGACGCGATGCCGGAGCTTGAGCGCTACATGCTCCACCTGACGTCCGAGCTGGAGCGCAAGCTGCGGACGGCGGTCGATGATTTCGACTTTAACAGCTACACGCGCCTTCTATCGGACTTCGCCAATAACGATTTGTCGGCTTTCTATTTCGATATCCGCAAGGACGTCCTCTACTGCGAGGTGAACGCGGAGACGGGCATCCAGACGGACAAGCGCCGCGCGTATCGCACGGTGCTCGACTCCATGTTCCACGCGCTTCTGCGGTGGCTGGCCCCGGTGCTGGTATTCACGACCGAGGAGGTGTGGGGCACGCGCTATCCGGAGGGCGGATCGGTACATCTGCTCGAATGGCCGGAGATTCCGGATGTGCCTGCTGACGATGGGCGCTGGGCCAAGCTTCGCGAGCTTCGCGCTCAGGTAACGGAAGCGATCGAACCGCTTCGGCGCGAGAAGGTCATCGGATCGAGCCTGGAGGCGGCAATGACCGTTCCGGAATTGCTTGCGACGCCGGACGAGCTCGCCGAGTTGTTCATCGTATCGTCAGTGAAGCAAGGCGATGCGCTCGCCGTGGCCAAAACCGATCATCATAAATGCGGGCGCTGCTGGCGCTATTTGCCGGAAGTGCGCGAAGATGGCGATCTTTGCGGTCGCTGCGAGGATGTTTTGAATGCGTAAGAGCGCTCTTGGTTTCGGCGTCGCGCTGGCGGTTTTCCTGCTCGAGCAGGTGAGCAAGTGGATCGTGCTCGGGCCGCTGGACCTCAGGAACGTGCTGCAGATCGAGATCCTGCCGATCTTCAACCTGACCTACACCGAGAATCACGGAATTTCGCTCGGCCTGCTGCAAGCGTCGAGCGACGCGATGCGCTGGGCTTTGGTCATTGGCACGTCGCTCGTAGCGGCCGGAGTGGCTTACTGGATCACTCGGGAGGAGCGGCGCGGAGACCAGATCGCGCTTGGAATGGTCCTGGGCGGAGCGCTTGGCAACATTCTGGACCGTGTGCGCCATGGGTACGTCGTCGACTTCGCCGATCTGCATTTCGGCGAGTTCCGTCCGTTTTTCATCTTCAATGTCGCCGACGCAGCGATTAGCATCGGCGTCGTTATCTTGTTACTGCGCGCTTTCCTCGTGAAGGACGCGCGCAAGGAGAATGCCGAACATGCGTAAATTTATTCCGCTAGTGGTGGTCCCGGCGATTGCACTCGGCGGCTGCTCGCTCTTCACGGCCCACAAGGCCGCTCCGGACGAATTTCAGGTCGCACGCAATGCGCCCCTGGTGATTCCGCCCGACTATTCGTTGACCCCCCCGGTCGCTGGTACGGCGGCGCTTACTCCTCAGGATGCGCAGCAGCAGGCAATCGACGCCATTTTCGGCGGTCCGGCCCCGCGCAGTCGCAGCGAGATGGACATGCTCGAAAAGGCCGGCCGTGACCGCACGCTCATCGGCGCCCGCTCGAACGCCGGTGACCCGGACACGCGCGTCGTGGACAAGGGCGCGGCGACGATGACGATCCTGGGCGCGGCTGAACAGGACAGCCAGGTGGCGACGGCTCAGGTGCCGCAGTAGAGGATGACGATGAGCGGGGTGGGCAAGAGATAGATGGCTGAAGAGACACTTTCCGCGCGCCTCGTGGAAATCGAATCGATGCTCGAACGGTCGCGGCGCCGTTTCGAGGAAGGCTCACGCCTCGTTGAAGAGGCGCAGCAGATCATGGGCGAGATCCAGCAGGCTCTCATCGGAAGTCCGCGCCGCGTTTCTCCGGAGGATAGCGAGGAGGCGGCATCGCGACTGCTCCAGTCGCTCAAGGCGAGCGGCGGCGAAATGCCGGAAAGCCTCTGCGGTGGCCGGCTCCAGGTGGACCAGGTCCAACGGCTGATCCGGATCGACGGTCATCCGATCGGCATTACCGAGATGGAATATCGCGTGTTGGAGCTGCTCGCATTCGCACGCAACAATGTCGTCACGCGCGCCATGCTGTTGAAGCATCTCTACAGGCGCGCGGACGATCAGCCGCAGCCGAAGATCATCGATGTGTTCATCTCGAAACTGCGCAAGAAGCTGCGCAGTGCTTCCGGCGGCGCGGAATTCATCGAGACGATCCCACAGCGGGGCTGGATTCTTCGCGACATCGACGCGAAGCAGGGGGCGTAGACCGTCATTGCGAGGAGCCAAGGGCGACGTGGCAATCTAGGCTGGATTGCTCCGCTTTGCTCGTAACGACGAGTTAGGGATTTCTTGACCATCGCTGGCTGACACTGCCGGCATGATTCACTTCCTTCCACTCGAAGCGGCTGCAGAGGCGCCATTTGCTGGCGGCGAGCTTGCGGCTCGCATTTCCGGCCTGAAGCGCGCGCTCCGGCTGTTGGAGCCGAGCGGGCACGGTCCTTCATGTGACCAAGAGGATTTCGGCGCAGTTGAACTCGCTCACGAGAGCGCCCGGCGCTGTTTCGACCATCGTTCGGAACGCGTGATTGGATCGGCTGCAGCGGGGCTCGATGCAGTCCTTGGCGTCCGTAACGACGGCTTCGACGCCAATCCTGCTGCCGTGGACCTGGTCGCGGAGACGATCCGCGACGGGCTCGCCAGCCTCTCCGAACTGCTCCGCCGCTAGACCGGCTACGCGGGGCCTTGTTCCTTCGGGGTCGAGGGATCGGCGCCCCATTCGCTCCAGCTTCCGTCGTAAAGCCGCGCATCGCGATTTCCGAGCTGACGGGCGGCGAAAATAATCGAGTTCGCCGTCACCCCCGACCCGCAGCTTGCCACAAATGGACCGTCGGGATCGGCGCCTGCAGCAATGAACAGCTGGCGCAGCTCGTGCGGCGGCTTGAGCGTGCCGTCCGGATTGTAGAGTTCCGAATAGGGCAGGTTACGCGCACCCGGAATATGACCGGGCGCAACGCCGGGGCGCGGCTCGGCTTCCGTTCCGTCGAAGCGTGCGCGCCCCCTCGCATCGAGCAGCGGCATGCCGAGACCGGTGCGAATCTGGCGCAGCGTAACGACCTCACCTGGGCGCTCGACTGCGTCGAAGCGCGCGGGCCGCGGCTTTGGCTCGCCGCT
Organism: Pseudomonadota bacterium; assembly: GCA_046730955.1. Lineage (GTDB taxonomy): Bacteria > Pseudomonadota > Alphaproteobacteria > Sphingomonadales > Sphingomonadaceae > Sphingomicrobium. The sequence goes on along the minus strand of JBKPKE010000205.1, from coordinate 4,072 downwards.
TTCCGTAGGCCGGCCTTCGGCGACCCATTTTTGGAAGCCGCCGTCTAGAATGCACACTCGTTCAGCGCCGAAGTGGCGAAGCATGAACCAGCCACGCGCCGCAGTCCGCGTCGGGCTATTGTCATAAACGACGATCCGGTCCGTGCGGCTGATTCCGAGCTCTTCCATTGCGCGACCGAATGCGTCGGCCGTCGGAAGCATGTGCGGCGCCGGATTGGACTTGTCTGCGACGGCATCGATGTCGAGGAAGCGTGCGCTCGGGATGTGCGACGCGAGGAACTCGTCGAGTCCACTGCGTCCAAGCGACGGCATGAACCAGCTCGCGTCGATTGGCACCACGTCCGCCTGGATGACGTTCTGGGCAAGCCAGTCGGTGGAGACGAGATCGTCCATTCGGTGAGGATAGGCGGGAACCGTTACGCCTGCTAGTTGGCCGCGCAATGGTCGACACGACGCATCTGGGCAAGGCGACGCCGCTTCCCCCTTCTCCGGACGAAGCGCGGCTAGACTACGTGCCGAACCCGCGTCCTGGAGCGCTTTACCTCGTCCGCTTCGCTGCGCCGGAGTTCACGTCGCTCTGCCCGGTGACGGGACAGCCGGACTTTGCGCATCTGGTGATCGACTATGCGCCGGCCGAGACGATCGTCGAGAGCAAGAGCCTGAAGTTGTTCCTCGGTTCGTTCCGCAATCATTGCGGTTTCCACGAGGACGTGACCGTCGGGATCGGCCAGCGGCTGGTTGAGGAGTTGGAGCCGCAATGGCTGCGGATCGGCGGCTACTGGTATCCGCGCGGAGGAATGCCGATCGACGTGTTCTGGCAGAGCGGTTCGCCGCCCGAAGGCCTGTGGCTGCCGGACCAAGGCGTTCAGCCGTACCGCGGTCGTGGCTGAAACTACTGAGAGGGGTCTCGCCGAACAGGCCTGAAGACGATCTTCGCGTCGTAGCGGTAGAGGACGAAGGTGTTGCCCTCGCGCGTTAGCGGTTCACCATTGAAGCGCGGCTTGCCAAGGTCGTTCGGCATAAAGCGCAAGGTCAGCCTGTGACCGTGGTTAGGCGACAGCGGTATTGCCGCGGTAACGTCGCCATAGATGGGGACGACGGGCTGAACCGCCGTCACTGTGCTGGCGTCGACCGGCATGTGCCCGTCGCCGTCGTCGCGGATTTCTTCACGCCGGCCGTCCTTGTACGTGATGATCGCTTCCAGATTGGTCGTGAAATCGCCGAAGCCCGGCGACGCAAGCTCAAGCCAGAGCTGTCCGGCCGGCGCCGGTTCGTCCTTCACCACTTCGAATGACGGCGCCTTCGGCATGGGATCGCTGGTGAGCAGGATACGATTGTCCTTGGCCTTCCAGCGGCCTTCGCCCTGCTCCAAAGCAGCGCCATAGTCTAGCGCGTAGCGGAACCGCCCATCGTCAGTCAGCTCAAGCCCGCCACCCATCTCCATCTGGCGAATCTCGTACAGGCCCGCGACCGAGCTTGCTCCCGCGGCCGGGGCGGCCGCCAGGAGCAGAGCGGTCAGGAGCGCCTGCATTCCCTTAGTGGAAGGACGCTTCCGGCTCGGGGATTTTCGCGTCGTCGCCCGGAGCAGGCGCATCCGAAGCCCGGTTTTTCGTCCAGAGGTAGAGGGCGCCGATCGCTGCTGCGAACACCACGAGGCTAACGACCATGACCGCGGAATAGGGCTCGATCAGCGCCAATACGGCGGCACTGTCGGCCGATCCGGCCTTCTCCGCGCCGGCCACTGCGGCCGCATACACAACACCCATCAGGCTTTCGCCGACGATCAGGCCCGTCGCCATCAGTACGCCCATGCGCTCGGCGAAGGCAGGGCTCCGCGATTGCATCGCCCAGCGATTGTAGAACCATCCCAGCACAGCCCCGACGGGGATGAAGAGTGTCGCCTCCATCGGCAAATAGATGCCCATTCCGATGGCCAGGGGCGGCAGGTGCAGCTTCTTGTTGGAGAAGCGCTTCAGGCCCTCGTCGACCGCTACAGCGACCACGCCGATGATCGCTCCCTGACGGATCAGCCCCCAGTCGAGGCTCCCGCCCAGTACGCCTTGAGCGATCGTGGATATGATGGCTGCTTGCGGCGCGGGAAGTGCATTTGCCTTGGCACCTGGCGCGCCCTGGAAAGTGAAGGCGGTGTTCATGAGGTCGAGGATCGGTGGGATAACAATCGCCCCGAAGATAACGCCAAGCACCAGCGCCACCTGTTGCCGCCACGGCGTCGCATCGACCAGCTGGCCCGTTTTCAGGTCTTGAAGGTTGTTGTTGGCGATGGTGGCCACGCCGAAGATGATCGCCGTTACGAACAGGGAAAAGGCGACGAGCGCTTTGGTTTCATCGCTGCTCACGCCAGGGAACATGGCCGCAAGGATCAGCGCGATTCCGAGAACCGAAAGTATCCCCACGCCAGAGATCGGGCTGTTCGAAGCGCCGATCAGGCCGGCCATGTACCCGCAAACGGCGGCAATGACGACGCCGGCGATGAGGATGTACAGGATGCTGATCGCAACGGTTACTGTGGGCTCGGCGGCGATCGGCGCAGTATTGCCGAACGCGTAGAGCAACAGCCCGATCGGAATCATCGAAAGAAGGATCGTCCCGGTGACGATGCCGATGGGCATGTCCCGCTCGGTCAGCGGGAGTTGGTCGGCTCGGCCGGCCTTGCGCTCCCGGTTGGCGATGAGCGCCCCGCGGATTCCGGCGACGATAGGTCCGATAATCTTCAGCAGCGTCCAGATGGCCGCAACGCCGATCGCTCCCGCGCCGACCATTCGGGCTTTTTGCCGGAAGGCTGCTCCGACCAGGGTTTCAAGGTCGCCGCCAACCTGAGCGACGAAGCTGGCATCCTGCGTCCAGTGCGGGACGATGAACACCCAGGTGATGATGAGGCCGACCACCATTGCCAGGCCCACGGCAACGCCGACAAGATGGCCCACGCCGATCAGCGCCATCGACAGGCTGGCCGACATGGCGGAGCCGCCGGTGCCTACGCGGAAGGTGCGGGCGGCCGTGTCAGTCACAATCCTGGTCTTCGCGAGCAGAAGGTAGACCGCGGAAACGATCGTGGCCCCGCTGATCAGCGCCAGGCCCCGCCGATTCTCCTCGGCTCCGCCAACGCCAGAGCCGACCTTCAGCACTTCGGCGGCTGCAACGCCCTCAGGATAAGGCAAATCAGTGCCCGTCACCATCGCGCGCCTCAACGGCACTGAGTACATCACGCCGAGGATCCCGCCGATGGCGATGACCGCGACGGACAGCCAGTAGGGGAATCCGGTCCACCAGCCGACCATGATGAGGCCGGGCAGAACGAATATGATTGCCGATAACGTCCCCGCCGCTGAAGCGATCGTCTGGACGATGTTGTTTTCCTGGATCGTGGCGTCGCGGAACGCCTTGAGCACCGCCATGGAGATGACGGCCGCGGGAATGGACGTGGCAAAGGTGATGCCGATCTTGAGGCCGAGGTAAACGTTGGCTGCGGTGAATACGACGGTGATCAAAGCGCCAAGAATGATCCCTCGGATCGTTAGCTCTTTTACGGCGCCATACGCCCCCCGCTGCTCAGTTACGCTCGCCATTCACACTCCCCCTCAAGACTTGTCTTCCGGCGGTGCGGGACTCGAATGCCTTCGCACCACGCACCAACCATCGCCTTCCCGGACCCAGACGTCCGTCAGCAACACGCAATCCTCAATCTCTCCGCCGAGATACCTGACCTTCCAGCGCGCATAGATCGTCCCGATCATGACCTGATCGAGGATAACCGCATCACGTATGTCGAGGTCTATCGCGACGATTTCGCGCTGCTGGACCGCGGAAAGCCATTCCTCGCGATTGATCGTGAAGGGCCCCGTCGAGCGAGTGCCGATCAATACGAATTTCGGGTGGATGAGAGTCCGCAGGCGATCGGCATCGCCGGAAATCAGCGCATCGCGCCACTCGTGCTCAAGGGCGTTGATGAGGTCCCACTTAGCGTCCACGCAAGAACCCGCCGAGAATTCCACGAAGTAGCTGATTGCCTAACTGACGGCCAACGGAACTCGCGATCGACCTGCCAGCCGAC
>JBKPKE010000204.1:0-7794 GCA_046730955.1 Pseudomonadota bacterium | reverse complement strand
CGATACTGCAGCACTCGGCAAGGCCGAGAAGGAAGCCGGAGGCTCCGCGGCGGAGCTATGGTGCCAGGACCGCCGGATCGCGACTTTCGCCGCTGCTTCGGCGGCCTGAAGCGTATCGGTTCGGATCACAGGCGAAACTTTCGGCACCACAACAGCACCTTCTTCGTTGAATCTAATGCAGGTTAGAACGTTGGAGCGCGGCTTTGGCGAAGGAAAGTATCGTCGCTGTCGGTCTGCTCACCCAGCGTGAGGTGGAATTGCTTGGCCATGGTTTCTCTCGGCTTTGGGCGGTCGACAGCACACCCTGTTTTCAGGATTTGCTCCAGGCAATCGACGACGCCGATCGCGAACTGAGCGAAAAGCACGAGAAGCAGCTTCCGCCAATCGAACCCATCCCGGGCGGCGGACGATATTAATAGATTCGGCGCTGTGCTGCGATCAGCATCCTGAGGAGCATGGCCACGGGCCGAGGCACTCCCACCTTACCTTCCAGCCAGAGGCTGACGGCTGAACGGCTTACTCCGATTGCGTTCGCAAGATCGCTCTGCGTTCGATACCCAAGGGTGCGCATCGCGCTCCGCAGTTCGTCCGGCGACATGGACGCGAGCATTTCGCGATTGGGCGCGTCATCGCTCATCGCTCGGTCCTGTAGCTGCACAGGAGCCGATACGGAAAGGGTGTCAGATGGCGTCTGCGCCACGGTCCCCCGTTCGGATTCGCACGGCCTGCTCGACGTCGAGGACGAAGATCTTGCCGTCGCCGATGCGGCCAGTCCGGGCCGACTCAGCAATCGCCTCAACGACATTGTCGACCAGGCTGTCCTCGACCACGACCTCGATCTTCACCTTGGGCAGGAAGTCGATGACATATTCAGCGCCGCGATAGAGCTCCGTGTGGCCCTTCTGCCGGCCGAAGCCCTTCACCTCGGTTACCGTGATGCCGGAGACGCCCGCGTCATGAAGCGCGTCCTTCACGTCGTCGAGCTTGAACGGCTTGATGATGGCTTCGATCTTCTTCACCACGTCCCCAACACCATTGTGAGGTGGAGCAGTCATGCCCAATCAGGGCCGCATTTGGAAGGCAGGAGCGCGCCACTTCGACTGAAAGCCTGAAATGAAAGCCATAATCCTTTCCGCTGGCCAGGGCTCGCGCCTGGGTCACCTGACCGACGATCGGCCCAAATGCCTGATCGACTTCAACGGCCGCACCCTTTTGGATCGGCAACTCGATACGCTTGCCGCGAACGGGGTGGACGAAGCCGTCGTGGTGACCGGATTCCATGATGAACTGGTGAATGCGGCAATCGCAGCGCGAAGCGGCGGTCCGAAGGTCCGCACGGTCTACAACCCCTTTTACAAGGTCGCCGACAATACCGGCTCTCTCTACATGGCGCGCGAGGAGTTGAGCGGCGATTGCCTCGTGTGGAACGGCGATACGCTTGTGTCAGGCTCGCTCATGAACAAAGTCGTCGGCAATTCGCAGCAGGGCATTTGCGTCACGATAGACCGCAAGGACTCTTACGACGCCGACGACATGAAGGTGGTCGAGAACGGAGGGAAGCTGAAGGCGATCGGCAAGCGTATCAGCGAAGGCGTGAACGCGGAGTCCATCGGCCTGCTGGCCTTCCGCTCGGGCGGGTCGAAGCGCTTCCGCGAGGCCATTGAGCAGGCGATGCGGACCAGCGAGGGCACGACGATCTGGTACCTCCGCGTGATCAATCATATCGCCCAGAGCGCAGACGTATTCACGCTCGACATCCACGGCGAGGAGTGGGGCGAGGTCGACTTTCCGGAAGACGTCGAGAGCGCCCGCCAGCTTACCGCCCGCTGGGACGAACGCAGGAAGGCTGCCGCGGCTTAATCCGTCTCCGGTAGGAAACGGCGGATAACGTCGCGGCCCAGTCGCGCGGGCCGCTTCGAATCGACATCGAGGCAGCACCAGCAGCTCTGGATTTCTGTCAGCACATCTTCGCCGCGCTTCATTACTGTTCGAAAAAATGCGCGCGCGCCCTCGACTCGTTCCGCGATGACTTCCGCGACGACGACGTCCTGAAGGAAGGTGGGCTTCCGATATGTAATTTCGTGCTTGAGGGCGACCCAGAGATGCCGCGCCACCGCATCCGCTGGCGCTACGCTGCGCCAATAATCAATGACGGCATCCTGGACCCACTTGAGATACACCGAATTATTGACATGCCCCATGTGGTCGATGTCGTCCGGCTCGATAGCAACGGGATGGCGAAACATTGTCATTCGTGACCTGCAGCGTCTCATTCGCTGACAATCGTGTCAATAAATGAGCGCTGGAATGATCAGAAGTCGAGACCGAGTGCTAGAAAGCCGTGGAAGCTCGCGGCTCCGCCAGCATCACTGAAGGTCGGCCCAGCCGATGCGAGAAGGCGAAACGGCTTCGGAAGCTGAAGGATCGCGCCGACGCCCAAGCTCGTGGAAGCTCGGCCGCCCACTTCGTCCGCGCCTTGCCGGTCCACTTCAACGCCGATGAGCAGCGCGTCTGTCACTTCGCGCGAAATCGCGATTCCACCGGTCCAGTAATTTCGATTTCCGGTGCCGGGGTTGATGGCATAGCCACCGCCGCCGAAAATCGACCAATGGTCAAAATCCTTCTGCCCCCACACCGGCAAGAGGGCGGTGACATGCTCGCTTCCCAGGCCATGCCTCGCGGTCGGGAGTGAAATACCCGGAAAAGCCGCGATCTGAATGCCCGCCGCTTCGTCGTGGTAGAACCGATACTTGACCGAGACCTCCAGGTCGCCGAGGCCCGAATGGAATCCGCTATGATCATGTGCGTAGGCGAGCGGAACTCCGACGGTGATCTGCAGGTCCGGAGCGGCACCGTAATTGAACTCCGCGCCCAGCGAGCCTTCGTAGTCGGAACCCTTGCCTTCGATCTCGAACAGCGGCGCGTAGATCTCCCAGTGCCGGACGTCTGTCGGTTCCGGATCGTCAGTCAGGAAAGGCGGGCCGGCTGCTGCCGGGCTGGCGAGTGCGATTGCGGCAAAAGCTGTCGCGAGGAGGCGCCGGACTATGTCGTCGCCTCCCTGGCGCCGGGGTGCTGGCCAGGCCGTTGCGGTAACACCAGGATCAGCACGATCATGGCGACCGCCAGAGCGGCGGTGGCAAGCGGCCGGCTGAGTGCAAGCCCGCCGTCTTCGAGCGGCTTGTCGAGGAAGTCTCCGACAGTCGCTCCGAGCGGTCGCGTCAGAATGAAGGCCGCCCAGAACAGGAGGACGTGCGAGATCTTCGTGAAGAAGTAGAGCCCCGCGAGGACCAGCAGCAAAGTCCCGAAGAAGAGCGCACCGCCGCCGTAACCGAGGGTGGAATCGGCAATCCAGTCGCCAAGCGCTGTTCCAAGCGTCTGTGAGAAAGTGATCGTCACCCAGTAGAAGAGCTCGGCCCGGGGAGTTGTGACGGTGTTGATGTCGATGCTGCCCAGCGAGCGATGCCAGGCGAACAGTGACAGCAGCACGCAGGCCAGCAGAAGCAGGGATCCGCCCGGATAACCGATCCCGAGGGACCGGGTGCTAAAGTCTGCAAGCGTCGTTCCGGCCGTCGTCGATGCCGCGATCGTCGCCCAGAAGAGCCACGGGTTGAACCGCTTGGCCTTGATCTGCGCCCAGACAAGGATGATCAGCAGCGCTCCGAAGATCGCGGTTCCAACGAGATAGCCGTTAAGGCCGCCCGCGCCGGCATCGGGCGTCGTCTCTCCGAGCCAGCTCATGCTGACGCTGTCGCCGCCGGTCTCTCCGAGCGTCGTTGCAAGGATTTTGATGATCCAGAAGCCCAGCGTGACCGCCGGGACCTTCGACAGCGCATCACGCGCCAGATCGCGATCGTCCATGAGGCACCCCCCATGACGATGGTATCAGTAATGATTCTGCGAGCAAGCGTCCGTGAAGGGCTCAGTAGGGCGGCTTGTCGTAACCTGCGGGGCTCTTCGTGAAAATCTCGCAGCCGTCTTCGGTGATGCCGATCGAATGCTCGAACTGCGCAGACAGGGAACGGTCGCGCGTAACGGCTGTCCAGCCGTCGTCGAGAAGCTTCACATCCGGACGTCCGATGTTGATCATCGGCTCGACGGTGAAGAACATGCCGGGCCTCAGTTCCGGACCAGTGCCGGGACGGCCGGCGTGAACGACTTCCGGGCTGTCATGGAAAAGCCGTCCAAGGCCGTGACCGCAGAAATCGCGGACGACGGTGTAGCGGCTCGCCTCCGCATGACGCTGGATTGCTGCTGCGATATCGCCAAGGCGATTGCCCGGCTTCGCCTGGTCAATGCCTATCATCAGGCATTCGTAAGTGATGTCGACGAGCCGTCGCGCCTTCAGCGGCACGTCGCCGACCAGATACATCCGGCTCGTGTCTCCGTGCCAGCCATCGACGATGGGCGTCACGTCGATATTGATGATGTCGCCGTCCTTCAGGGGACGGTCTGCCGGAATTCCATGGCACACGACATGATTGATCGAGGTGCAGCAGCTCTTGGTGTAGCCGCGGTAGTTCAGCGTTGCCGGAATCGCGCCGTCACGAAGCATGTGTTCGCGAACGATGTCGTCGAGCTCGCCAGTGGTGACTCCGGGCACGACATGCGGAACGAGCGCGTCGAGGATTTCGGCTGCGAGCCGACCGGCACGGCGCATGCCATCGAACCCCTCGGGTCCGTGCAGCTTGATAACGCCATTGCGGGCTTCGACTCGATCGTCTGCATCGACGGTGATGTATTCGGCCATGTCGATGACATAGGCCCTCCCGCCGCAGATTGCACCGGAGGGGAGCTGAAAAAGTCGCTTTGAACCGAGTCCGCCTCCGCGCGTATGTGGCGGCAATGCAAGGCAAACGGGTCTGGATGGCTGCGCTCCTGGTGATCGGCGACGAAATCCTGTCCGGGCGGACACAAGACAAGAATGTCGCGCAGGTCGCGACCTGGCTGAACGGGCAGGGTATTCGCCTCGCCGAAGTCCGGATCGTCCCCGACGTGGAAGCGCAGATCGCAATCGCGGTGAACGAGCTGCGCGCGGCGTATGACTATCTCTTCACGACGGGCGGGATCGGCCCGACGCACGACGATATCACCGTCGATTCGATTGCCGCAGCATTCGGCGTGCCTGTCGTCGTTCATCCGACGGCCCGGCAGATCCTGGAGGACTATTACGCGACGCGCGGTGGGCTCAACGATGCGCGCCTTCGCATGGCTCGCGTGCCCGAAGGCGCCGATCTGATCCAGAACCGCGAGTCAGGCGCGCCCGGCGTGAAGATCGGCAACGTGTACATGATGGCAGGCGTGCCGAGTATCGCCGCGCGCATGCTCGAAGCACTCGACGGGACCCTTGAAGGAGGCAGCCCCGTCGTATCGATGACCGTCGGCGCCTACGCGCCCGAAAGCGAAGTGGCCGACCTGCTTCGAGCCACCGAAGACGCGCACGCGGGCGTCGCGATCGGCAGCTATCCGTTCTTCAAGGACGGCCGCTACGGGGCGAATTTCGTAATGCGATCGGAGGATGGCGCACTCGTCGAGCGCACTGCAGCAGATCTGGCGAGAAGGCTTGCCGAGGCTGGGATCGAGCCTTTCCCCGGAGGCATCTGACCGCGTTGACGCCTCAAGGCGGCAAACTTAAGTGGAAAGCGGCTCCGCGGGTATGATGTAATGGTAGCCTGTCAGCTTCCCAAGCTGAACGCACGGGTTCGATTCCCGTTACCCGCTCCAAGCCGCCTTCGTTGCCGGGGGACCGTGGGGGATCAGGAACATCAGCCGGTAAGGGTCGAAGCGCAGGCACTGCACGCGCGCCCCCTCCGCTATTACGACTTGGTGATGGCGGCCTTCGTCACCATTCTTCTTCTGTCGAATGTCATCGGGGCAGGGAAGGTGGCGGTCATCCACCTGCTCGGTATCGGCGACTGGCCGTTCGGCGCGGGCATCCTCTTCTTTCCCATCTCGTACGTCATCGGAGACGTTCTCACCGAGGTCTACGGCTATGCCCGCGCAAGGAGATGCATCTGGGTCGGGACGGCCGCCCTGCTGTTCATGGCGTTCATGGCAACCGTGGTCGTAGCTCTGCCTCCGGCCCACGATTGGACCGGCCAGTCCGCTTACGATCAGGTGTTCGGACAAGTCCCGCGCATCGTCTTTGCATCCATCCTGGCCTTCTGGGCCGGGGAGTTCGCCAACAGCCTGGTCCTGGCGAAGATGAAGATCTGGACGTCCGGCAAATATCTCTGGACGCGAACCATCGGCAGCACGGTGGTGGGGCAGGGAGTCGACAGCTTGATCTTCTACCCCCTGGCTTTCTGGGGGGCAGCCGGGTGGACCAACAACCTCGTCCTTCAGGTTCTCGTCACCCAGTGGGTGTTGAAGGTCAGTTGGGAGGCATTACTCACGCCCGTTACCTACATCGCCGTGGGTTTTCTCAAGCGGCGTGAGGGAGTCGACGTTTTCGACACCGTAACGGACTTCACTCCGTTTCGCGCTCAGCTATAGTAAGTCCGCTCGGCGTACCGCCTGTTGTTCACGCATAATCTCCTATCAGAGGGTGCCGCCGCGTGGAGAAGGATCTGGACGCAAGCCCGCAGCCGCGACAACGGAAGAGCGCGCGCGTCATGCTCCAGGCAGAGGTTCAACTGCGACGGAGCGGTCATCATCACTATGTCGTGACCGTCTTCGACATCTCCCCCGAGGGGTGCAAGATGGAGTTCGTCGAGCGTCCGCGTCTGGACGAGACCGTCTGGGTGAAGTTCGAGGGCTACGACGCGATCCAGTCGACAGTTTGCTGGGTCGAAGGACACTCTGTGGGCGTTGAGTTCGCTCGGCCCATCTACCCATCGATCTTCCAGATGATCATCGAGCGCCTCAGACCCTGAACGGCTTAAGTTCGCTCAAGGAACGCTAGCCCGCAAAAAGCGTTGAAATAGTAAGCACGCTTATTATATGCAGGCCCATGGAAACGATTCCCTTTGAAATCGCAGAAACGGCGCACGCGCTTCGGCGCTCCTTTGACCGCCGCGCGGCGACGCTTGGCGTTACCCGCGCCCAGTGGAAGGTGCTCTTTCGACTGAGCCGGCAGCCGGGTCTGCGGCAGGTCGAGCTCGCGGACAAACTTGACGTCGAACCGATTACGCTGAGCCGCATTATCGATCGCCTTGCCGAAGCCGGCCTCGTCGAACGGACGCCCGATCCGGCGGACCGGCGTGCATGGCGCCTTCAGGTCACCGAGACGGCACAGCCGCTCATCGCGAAACTGCGGAAATTGGCGGATGGACTGATCGATGATGCGTTCAAGGGCCTGAACGAAGAGGAACTCGAGGTGATGCGCGGCAATCTGGCGCGGATCCGCGATAATTTGGCGGCCGCCGAGGGCTGCAGGAAAGCGGCTAATCAATGAACCAGGTCAAATCCGAAAAGCTCGAAGGCACGCAGATCGAAGCTCCGGCGGATGCGTCAGCCGCGGTCGATGAGGCGACGATCGTCGAAAAGGCGCCCCGTTCCATCCGCCGCATCGGCGTGATGCTTATCGTGCCGCTCCTCGTCCTCGGCGGCATCCTCTATTATTTCTTCGCCGGTGCGGGGTCGGTCTCGACCGACAATGCTGCGGTCAAGCAGGACATCGTGTCGGTAAGCGCTCAGGTGAACGGTCCGGTCGTCGACGTTCGCGTCAAGAACGGTGACCGGATCAAGCGAGGTGACCTGCTTTTCACAATAGATCCCGACACCTATCGCGTCGCGCTCGAGCAGGCGGAGGCACAGCTCGCGGCCGCGAAGCTTCAGACGACGCAGCTGCAGACC
>JBKPKE010000203.1:0-13627 GCA_046730955.1 Pseudomonadota bacterium | reverse complement strand
CGCCACGGTTGCTCAAATGGGCCCTCCGCGCCAGGCGGGGGAATCCCGCTTTCCAGTGCACACTTCGAATGCCGCGCGGGCCAGGAGCCGCGTCGAGTCCAGGATCGGCAGCGGCGACGCGTCAGCGGTCACCAGCAGCGGAATCTCGGTGCAGACGAGCGCGACGCCGTCGCAGCCTTCGTCGCGCTTCAGCCGATCGATGATCTCGACGTAGCGGCTGCGCGACGCTTCGGTGAACACGCCTTCGACAAGCTCATCGAAGATGATGCGGTCGACGTCGGCTCGTTCCTGCTCGTTCGCGAAGACCGGTTCGATCCCGACTGCGGGAAGCGAGCGTCGGTAGACGGGGCCGGACATGGTAAAGCGCGTTCCGAGTATGGCGACGCGAGTCATTCCCAGGGCGGCCGCCTGCTCGGCAACCACGTCGCCGATGTTGAGGCCCGGCAGCGGCAGGTCCGGTCCGGCGGTTTCCAGGGCGATATGGGCCGTATTGTCGGGACAGGCGAAGAAATCGCAGCCGCCGTCCGACAGGCGCTGGATCGACTGAGCGAGGAAAGCGCGGACGGCCGCATGATCGTCCGCGTCCCATGCCGGCATGATCCGTCCCATCGCCTCGCAATCGAGCATGACGTCCGGATGCATGTGCGCTTCTTCGCGAAAGCCGTTGCGGCAGAATTCGAGGAAGCAGAGTGCCGCGCCTTCTGAGCTGTGAGCCAGGATTCCGAACCGCATGTGCCTCTCCTACCCCTTGCCGCAAATCCGGGCACGAGCCGTCCATAATGGATCGTGTCGAAATGTCTGCTTTCGACCCGTTCCGGCATTAGCGGAGCGCGGCGCACGGCAGCAAATCGCTGTCGCCTTCTAACAATCTCGGAATTGTGCGGGTGATACGGTGAGCGTTTGGGCGAGGGGCTGGGTCCCGAGGCCTGATCCTCAAGATTGACCTTTAAAGGTTGCCCGTTACGTCTACTCACGAGCAGGCTTTGCTCGAGTTCAAGGGGGGAATACAATGTCTTACAAGGTTGTTACCGCGTTATTGTTCGCGTTCTCGGCTCCAGTGTCTGCTCAGACGTTGGTAAGCCCTACACCAGTGCAAAGCCAGAATGTTGCGATCATCCCACAGCAAGTTGCTGGGAACATATTGCGCGTGGGTGCGCCCGTCCCTGTGGTACTTTCCGAAGCCCTGACCACGAAAGGCAAAAACCTCAAGGTTGGTCGGCGGGTAGCGTTGGAAGTGGCACAAGACGTGTTGCTCAACGGCCAGGTTGTAATTCCCGCGCGGAGTCCCGTTGAAGGCGTCCTGACTGAGGTGCGCAATAAGGGGATGTGGGGTAAGTCGGGCGCGATCCGACTGCATATCAATTCGGTGAACATCAACGGCGTCAACATACGCCTCAAAGGCGATATGGACACCCGAGGTGAAACGGGTACCGCCGGCGTTGTCGGTGCGCTTGTTGTTCTCCCTGTTGCGGGTTTTTTCGTAACGGGCACCAGCGCTGAAATGCCACTCAACATGCCTGGGCGAGCATTTCTTGATCAAGACGTCGCGCTAGCGCCAGCGGCCTGATCTTCAGAAAAGCAATCAACGGCACAGCGCAAGTGCGCCAGCACGCGCCTCTTACGCTGTGCCGTTTTCCGATCCCGGAAGATCAACTTTTCACGATCTGATGACTGCTTTCCACCCAAAGCAGACATAAGCCGATCCCACGAATTGCCCGGAGCGGCCGTTGCTCCCATATGATTTGCGATGGCGATTCAAATCCGCACAAATCTTGCCGAACCGGAACCGGCCGAAGGCTTCGTTCCGCACCGGCCAGCGCGCCCCGAGAAGCATGAGGGCGGCAAGGCGTTCAGGATCTCGTCGGAATTCGAACCGTCGGGCGACCAGCCGCTGGCGATCAAGGAGCTGACCGAGGCGGCGGCGGAAGGCGAGCGAAGCCAGGTGCTCCTAGGCGTCACCGGGTCTGGCAAGACCTTCACCATGGCGAAGGTGATCGAGACACTGCAGCGGCCGGCACTGGTCATCGCGCCGAACAAGATCCTCGCGGCGCAGCTCTACGGGGAGTTCAAGAGCTTCTTCCCTGACAACGCCGTCGAATATTTCGTCAGCTACTACGACTACTATCAGCCCGAAGCCTACGTCCCGCGCACCGACACCTACATCGAGAAGGAGTCGAGCGTGAACGAGGCGATCGACCGCATGCGCCACTCGGCGACGCGTTCGCTGCTGGAGCGGGACGACGTGATCATCGTCGCATCGGTCAGCTGCCTCTACGGCATCGGCTCGGTCGAGACCTACTCGGCAATGACCTTCAGCCTGAAGAAGGGGGCGAGTGAGGACCAGCGCGAGGTCATCCGCAAGCTCGTCGCGCTTCAGTACAAGCGCAACGACCAGGGCTTCGCGCGCGGCAACTTCCGGGTGCGCGGCGACAATCTGGAGATATTCCCGTCGCACTATGAGGATACGGCGTGGCGCGTGTCCTTCTTTGGAGACGAGATCGAGGACATCGTCGAGTTCGACCCGCTGACCGGCCAGAAGGCGGCGAGCCTCGACAGCGTGAAGGTCTACGCCAACTCGCACTATGTGACGCCCGGCCCGACGCTCAAGCAGGCGATGGAGGCGATCAAGCATGAGCTCGAGGAGCGGCTGAACGAGCTCGTCGCGGAAGGGCGGCTGCTGGAAGCGCAGCGGCTGGAGCAGCGCACCAACTTCGACCTGGAGATGATCGCGGCGACCGGCAGCTGCGCCGGCATCGAGAATTACTCGCGCTTCTTGACCGGCCGCCTGCCCGGCGAGCCGCCGCCGACCCTCTTCGAATATCTCCCCGACAACGCGCTTCTGTTCATTGACGAGAGCCACCAGACAGTGCCGCAGATCGGCGCGATGGCGCGGGGCGACCATCGGCGGAAGATCACGCTCGCGGAGTATGGATTCCGCCTGCCGAGCTGCATCGACAACCGCCCGCTGCGCTTCAACGAATGGGACGCGATGCGCCCGCAGACGACCTTCGTCTCGGCAACGCCCGGCCCGTGGGAAATGAACGAGACCGGCGGCGTCTTCTCCGAGCAGGTCATCCGCCCGACAGGCCTCATCGACCCGCCGGTCGAAATCAAGCCGGTCGAGGACCAGGTCGACGACCTCGTCCACGAGGCGAAGGAGACGGCGCGCAAGGGCTATCGGACGCTCGTCACTACTTTGACCAAGCGCATGGCCGAGGACTTGACCGAGTACCTGCACGAGGCTGGGCTTCGCGTCCGGTACATGCACTCGGACGTCGAGACGCTGGAGCGCATCGAGCTGATCCGCGAGCTGCGTCTCGGCGTCTACGACGTCCTGGTCGGTATCAACCTGCTGCGCGAGGGCCTGGACATTCCGGAGTGCGGACTTGTCGCGATCCTCGATGCGGACAAGGAAGGCTTCCTGCGTTCCGAGACCTCGCTGATCCAGACGATCGGGCGGGCGGCCCGCAACGTCGACGGCCGGGTGATACTCTACGCCGACACCAAGACAGGATCGATCGAGCGCGCTCTCGCCGAGACGGACCGGCGCCGCGAGAAGCAGCTCGAGTACAACCAGCTCCACGGAATCACTCCGGAAAGCATCCGCAAGAACATCAGCGACATCATCGCCCATGTCTCGACCCGCGATGGGGTCGTGGTCGATACCGGCGACGAGGATCGTCCGCACCTCGTCGGCCATAACCTCAAGGCGTACATCGCCGACCTCGAGCAACGAATGCGCAAGGCTGCCGCCGACCTGGAGTTCGAGGAAGCCGGGCGCTTGCGCGACGAAATCCGGCGGCTGGAGGAAGACGACCTCGGAATCCCCCACGACCAAAGGGTTGCTCCGCGCCCGCCCGGCAACTCGAGCGAAGGCAAGCCGGGAACGCGCAAGGGGCGCTTCGGCAAACAGTCGCGCACGCGTTTCGGAGGCCGCCGCTAGCATTTTCTTCCCGTCGCGGTACGCTGGTTCAGGTGCGCGCAACCCAATCATCGGCAATGAGTTTGTCGAAAACGCTAGTCGGGGAATGCGCCGCAAACGCGGCGCATATTTTATGAAGAAGACAGTCTGCTACATCTTTGGCGCTGCGATGCTTGCGATCGCAACTCCTGCGGTTTCGTCTGGTGTGCCTCGGGGCGACGAGCCGGTCGCAGTCCCGCGTTCGATCAAGCAGGGCGTCGACTTCGTCTACGTCGATCCGGCGATGAGCACCGTCGCGAGGAGGCACCAGCGGCCGCAGAACTGGTTCGCGCGTCTTTTCAGCGGAAATTTAGGAGGCGGCAGCAGGACGGCTCCGAACCCGCTCTTCGCACAGTTGGCGCGCGGCATGCAGCAATATCAGATGACCTATGGCCGACTGCCTCAGGTCAAGATTCCGGCCGGTCCGGTCCTCAAGCGCGGCTCGACGGGCAAACGCGTCCAGCTGCTTCGCCAGCGTCTCGGCCTGCCGGCGAACGGCAGTTACGACGAGGGGCTTTTCCAGGCGGTCGCGACCTACCAGACGGTCCACGGCCTGGGTCGGGCGGACGGCGTCGCGGGCAAGGGAACGATTGCCTCCCTTAACCTGGGGGCCGACCATTATCTGAAGCGGCTCGCGATCAACGTCGAGCGCGCCTACCGCTTGCCGCAAACGCGCACCTTCGACCGCTACGTCGTCGTCGATTCAGGGGCCGCCGAAGCCTATCTGTTCGACCGCGACCGCGTTGCCGACGGGATGAAGGTCGTCGTTGGCGCACCCAAGACCAAGACGCCGATGATCGCCGTCATCATGCGCAATGCGAAGGTCAATCCGTACTGGAATGTGCCGCCTGAGCTGATCCGCAGCCTGACTGCGAAGCGAATTCAGGAGCAGGGCCTCTCTTACCTCAAGAACTTCCACTACGAGGTGCTGTCTGACTGGTCCGGCAATGCCGACATCATCGACCCGAAGACGGTCAATTGGAAAGCCATTGCGTCCGGCAAGCAGGAGCCGACGATCCTCGTTCGCCAGCTTCCGGGGCCGTGGAATTCAATGCGCCACATGAAGTTTGAGATGCCGAACGACTACGGCATCTACCTGCACGACACGCCTCACACGGAACTGTTCTCCCAGAACGACCGCTGGGTCAGCAACGGCTGCGTGCGTCTGCAGGACTACCGCCGCTTCGCCAGCTGGGTCTTCGGCTATGTGCCGCAGGCCACCACCACACGTGAGCAGAAGTTCGATCTTCCCCGGCCCGTCCCGATCTACCTGACTTATCTGACCGTCGAGCCGAGCAACAATGGCGTCGTGTTCAGGCCCGACCGCTACGGTTGGGACGCGTTGGCCATGCCGCAGATGTTCGGCCCTCAGGTGGCCGAGGGGACAGACAGCAAGCCTTCGGCTTAGAGGCCGACGTCCACCCCCAGCTGTCCGGAAACGTCGTTGCCACCGTCCCGGCCGATCGTTGTGGAGGCCAACAGGTTCAGGCTGACGCCCTTGGCGATCGTCGCACTGCCGCCGCCCGAAATGCGTCCGTAGACGCCCTTTGAGCCGTCGCCGACGACCCAGCTGTTGACGATCACCGGTGCGGAGGTCTGTGCGAAGTGGATCGTCCGATACCCGTCGGACAGTTCCTTTTCCACGACTGCGGAGACGAAGGGACGCAAAGCGATTCCGCTGTTGTCGAAATCGGTGCGAAGCTCTGCGCCGACGCTTCCCGTCAGCGACTTCGCCGAGACCGAATCCACGTTCAGCGCGAGGGCGGCGTCGCCCTCTTCGGTGTAGCCGTCCACCTTCGCCTTGGCATAATCGATCGCGACGACGGGCCCGGCGCGGAAGATGCCGAGCGGCATCAGATATCCGGCCTTGGCACCAGCAAGCCAATGATTGCCGTCGGCATCGGCGCTCAGGGAATCGATGACGCCCATGCGAGTAAGGTCGTGATTGTCATGACCGTAGCCGAAGTAGCCCTGCGCAAACGCTCCGGCGATCGCATAGCCGGCAAAGCCTCCGAGCTGCCAGCTCTTCGTTTCGGTCCGGGCAGGATCGCCGATGAACTTCGCCTTCGGGCGAGTATAATTTGCGGCGACGCCCACGACGCCGTTGGCGAAGCCGTAGCTTAGTCCAAGAGTGCCGCCCGTGCCGTCGACATCGAAGTGATCGCGGCCCTCGTTCGCCTTCAGATCGCGGGAGAAAGTATCACCTACGAAGAACAAGTGGACACCCTCTGCCACTTCGCCGTCGCGCGGCGATCCGAGATCCACGCGGCTTGAAAGCGTCCTGCCGAATTGGCGGGCCGTGTCGAGGCCGAGCTCGCTCGGCGCTTCCAGCGTCAGAGGGGCCTGGAGCTGCGTAGCAATATATTTCGCGACGACGGCGAAACCCGCCGATGTGAGGTGCAATCCGTCCACGTAGAACAGGAACTGGTCGGCGTAGGCGCTGCTGGTGACGCATTGTTGCACAGGAGCGCAGGGACCCGTGCTCGTGAAGCCGTAAGCCTCGGGGTTCGCGGTGATTCTTTCGCCGATGGTCGTCAGGTCGAGGTAATGGACCATCACGCCATCAGCAGCATGACCGGCCAGGTTCGCCTGGATGGCCTGATTGAACGTGGTCGAGAAGGCGTTTCGGACAGCAGCGGCGGCAACGGGATTTGGATCAAGGAAGACTTCGGGCAGGATTGCAGTGTTTCCCGCGAGGAAACTGATGTTGCGGGCGCCGGCATCAACGAGGGCATCGATCCCTGCGGAAGCGTCGGCGGCAGCGGCCGTTGCTGCAGCTGGAGCGAGCGCGATCGTGCCACCCGCCTGCTGGAAGACTCGGGCGTCGTTTCCGCCAATCGAAATGGCGACGAGGTCATTTTCGTCGAAGGTTCCGCCGCCGGCCGGGAAGACGCCGCCGAGGGTGTTGCCACTAAAAAAAGCGTTCCATTCCGTCGTGAAGCCCGGAACGATCGGTCCGAAGGTATTGGCATCGTTCGTGAGCGCTCCGCCCAGCGCGAAATTGTCGACGGGCACATTGAGCAGCTGCGAAAGCGTGTCGATATAGTTCGTGCCGCCGGAAAATCGACCGGTTCCGTAAACTTGCTGAAGCTGGAGCTTGGTGGCCGGCGGTACGAATGGGCTCGCCAGCAGGATTGCGATCGCGTTGCCGTCGTCGGCGTAGCTGTCGCCGAACGCGACGATGCTGTCGATGTGCTGAGCCGCGGCTGGTGCCGCGCCGGCGATTGCGGCAAGCGCGCTTGCGCAAAACAGTCCTCGGCTGAGCAGTCGACGAGCTTTCATGAGATCCTCCCCCGAGCGGCAAGCAAGCGCCGCCAACTTATTGATTATGATCAAGCAATGGCGGTCACTACAAGTGGCGTGGCGGCAACAGGCGCGAAAAACAGATGGATGGATTCATCCCGGTAACGGCTCGGCTCACCTGCCGATTCTGGAGCGGTTCATTTTCGGATGCTACATAAGGGTCGCGGGTGTGAAGGGGTTAGAATGCATCGTTTGACGTTGATCCTCGCGGGCCTGAGCCTGTCATCGCCGGCGCTTGCCGCGGTGAACCAGCAGCCCATTGAGCCGATCGATGTGCCGCCGAGCGTCGAGCAGGGCCTCGACATGGTGTACATCGATCGCGACATCGCGCCTTCCATGGAAGCGCGCGATGCGCAGCTGCACGACCTCGGTTTCGAGGCTGGCCGCGCCGCGCCGATCGACATGTTCCTGCCCGTCCATCCGCTCTACACGGACCTGCGTCGCGGGCTCGTCCGCTACGAGATGGACTACGGCAATTTGCCGCAGGTGAAAATTCCTGCCGGACCCGCGCTGAAGCTCAACTCGACCGGCGACCGGGTGGCGCTGCTTCGACAGCGACTGGGATTGCCTGAGGGCACCAAGTTCGACGCTCCGCTCGCCGCGGCGGTGAAGAAGTACCAGGGCGTGCACGGATTCAAGGCCGACGGCATTGCCGGCGCGGGGACGATCGACAGCCTCAATCTCGGCTACAAGCATTATGAGAATGTGCTCCTGTTGAACCTCGAGCGCGCAAGGCGCCTGCCGCGCACGACCGAGAGCGGCCGCTATATTCTCGTCGATGCGGGCTCGGCCAAGCTGTGGATGTATGAGAACGGCCGGCCTGTCGACAGCATGCGCGTGATCGTCGGAAGCCATGCGACCGAGACGCCGATGATGGCGGCGCAGCTCAAATATCTGAGCCTCAATCCGTGGTGGAACACGCCGCCGGAGCTTGTGCAGAAGTCGGTCGCACCAGGCGTGCTCAAGGAGGGGCTGCAGTATCTCACCGACCGCGATTACGAGGTCCTGTCCGACTGGTCCGAGAACCCGAAGGAGCTCGATCCTACTACCGTGAACTGGCAGGCGGTGGCCGACGGCAAGGAAGAAGTACGCATGCGCCGCGGCCCCGGCCCGTGGAATTCCATGGGCGACATGAAGTTCAATATGCCCAACGACTTCGGCATCTACCTGCACGACGTGCCCGACATGGAGAAGAACCTCTTCGACAAGGACGATCGCTGGATCAGCAACGGCTGCATCCGGCTGCAGGACGCGCACCGGCTCGCGAAGTGGCTGTTCGGCGAGCTTCCGCACGCCCGCGGGCCGACAGAGGAGAATGTGGATCTGCCCCAACCGGTGCCGGTCTACGTCACCTACCTGACTGCCGAGGCCGGGCCGGACGGAGCCAAGTTCCGCCGCGATCCCTACAACCGCGATCCGGCGCTGCTTGCCCGCTATTTCGATGACGGACAGCAGCAGGTCGCGGCCTTCAACCCCTAGCGCGACCGCTCCAAATCCCGCTTTAACCTGGTGAGCTTCGCCGTGGCATGAGCCGCGTACGGGCCGATCCAACGCTCGTGGATTTCGTGGATCGGCAGCGGGTTCAAGTGATTCCACCGTTCACGGCCCTTGCGGACCGGGATCACCAGGTCCGCATCCTCCAGTACCTTCAGATGCTGCATCACCGTGCAGCGGTCGAGCTCGGGGAAATGCGCGACGAGCGTTCCGGTCGTTCGCGGCTGATCGCGCAGATCGTCGAGCATCTGACGACGTACATGGTGGCCGAGCGCCTTAAAGATGCGGTCGAATTGGTCCGTGATTGACATGTTATAGAAGTATAACATATAGGCGCACCATTCAAGCCGAAGGAGCGAATCATGGACCTGAAATTCAGGGTCGCGGCGCGCATTGCGCGCCCGGTGCATGAAGTGTTCGAAGCAGTGGCCGATCCGGACAGGCTCTCGAACTATTTCACCACCGGCGGCGCAAAGGGCCGGCTCGAGACCGGCGCGACGGTCATGTGGGATTTCGCCGACTTCCCCGGCGCCTTTCCCGTCCAGGTCATCGAGGTCGAGCCCGACAGGAAGATCATCCTCGAATGGAAGGCCAATGAAGGCGAGCCGCCGAACCTCGAAGGCGGAGAGATGACCGGGTCGAACTACAACACGACCGTCACCATGACCTTCACGCCCCTCGACAACGACACTCGAACGATGGTGGAGATCGAGGAGAAGGGCTGGCGCGAGACGGAGGGGGCGCTGAAGGCAAGCTATGGCAATTGCCAGGGGTGGGCGCAGATGCTGGCCGCGCTGAAGGCCTGGATCGAGCATGGCATCAACCTGCGTGAGGGCATGTACGTCTAGCCCCGTGCAAATCCTGAGAATCACCTAGGTGTGAACGGTGATGGACGATCGAATTCGGCCGCGATAATCCACTGATCATTTGCTGGCGGACGGAGTCCCTCGAATGACCCGCGACCATCTGACCGATCTACTCGTAGCACCCTCCATCACGGGCCTCCCGGCGGTCCTTTGCGTCATTCTCACTGCCGGCGTTCCCAGCCTCATCCGGGCTGCGGTGGATGGTTTCGTCTCGGGGTGTGAGCTGACGATCTACCTACCGTTCGTCGTGCTTGCCGCGATCTTCATGTGCTGGAGGCATGCAGTCGCTACCGCGCTACTGTCTGCATTGCTCGCCGAAACCGTCGTCCTTGGGCATCACTCGATATTGAGTCCATGCTCGGTCTACAGTCTGAGCGTTTTTGCCGGCGGTTCCGCGCTCTTGATCGGTCTCGTGCACGGACTTCGCCGCCTGATCCAACGCCGCCTCGCAAGGATCGGGTCGAGCGAAGGCGACATCGTCTTCAGCCTGGAGAACGGCCAGGCTTGGGCGAGTTGGTACGGACAAACCTCTCCCGTGCTGCTGGGGCCGCAAAACGAGGTGGCCGAAATGATGCAGGACTTCATTGCTCAACTGGAGCTGGGCCGTCGTTTGCAGAAGGCTGGCGAAGCGACGTCTTGACGGCGAGTCCGACGCTGTCGCCGTCTAGCGCCGTTCCTTCGCAAGGCGGCTCATCAGGATCGCAGCGCGCTTCGCCTGCCTGAAGATCGAGCCGATATCGACCCATTCGCCAGGGGCGTGGCTTCCCGCGCCGGCCGGGCCTAGGCCGACGAGCCCGTCCGTGTCCTTGGCGACGAAGCTGATGTCGCCCGCGCCTCGGTCCATCGGATCGAGCTCGGCCATGGGCTCGAGCCCCATGTCGGCGTTGACCCGGTTTAGCCGGCTGAGCAGCGCGCGATTGCCTTGGGTCGGAGCCATCGGTGGATATCCGCCCTTGTCGAACGTGATCTGCGCGGTGGTCCCCGGCAGAGACTGGGCGACGATCGCCTGCATCTTCGCCTTGGTGCGATCGATCTGATCCTGGCTGATCGCACGCAAATCGCCCCGGGCGATGGCCGTCGCCGCGATGATGTTCGTCTTTCCGGTCGCATTCAGCCTTATGCGGTCAGCGTCCATCTCGGCCGTAGCGCCGCCGCCGACCAAGCCGATATTGTAAGTCAATTTGTCCTCGCCGATCTCCCGGCGGAACGTGTCGACGATCCGCGCCAGCTCATAGATCGCGCCATAGTCCGGACGTCCGACGCCGCTCGAATGGCCCGTGCGGCCGCTCGCGATGAGCGTCCAGCTATCGGAGCTCCGGCGGGCGATCGAGCCCATGTCCTTGCCGTCCTTCCTCGCCAACGCTTCGAAGTCGAGCGCGACGTCGGCCCACTTGCCCGCCGCGATCAGCGGGCCGCGAGTGACCTCGATGGGGTCGCCCGCATCTTCCTCGTCGCCGGTCAAGACCACCGTGATGTCGGCCCGTTTGAGGGTCCCTGCCTGCTGCATTGCGCGGAGGGCCGAGACCATCACCGCCATGCCGCCCTTGTCGTCGCCGGATCCAGGCCCGATCCCGCGATTGCCCTGGCGCTCCCAGCGCTGGAAAGAGGAGTCGGGCTCGAACACCGTGTCGAGATGACCGATCAGAAGCATCCGCTTGCCGCGGCCGTTGCCCTTGTGGCGCGCGACAATGTGGCCCGCGCGTCCGGCCGCCTTCATGTCGAGCCATTCAACCTTGAAGCCGAGCGGTTCGAGCTCCGAGCGTAGCAAGTTGCCCACCTCGACTACGCCCGGCGCGTTCAGGCTGCCGCTGTTCTGGTTAACCCACTTGGCCAGCACGTCGACGGTGCGCTCCTGCTCGGCGTCGACTGCGGTGATGATCTTTTGCTCCGGCGCGGAAAGCTCCGCCGAAGCAGGAGTCATGAGAAGAAAGGCGGAGGCGGCGATCAGCCAGAAACGCAAACGCATCGCCAAACTCTAGCGAGACCGGGAACCTCCAGCAAACCGCGGCATCCAATGGAACGAATTCCGATGGGAGGATGAAATGACTGCCAAGCTAAGCATTATCGTCGCTGCCTCGCTTCTGGCCGGATCGGCCAATGCCGCCGGTAGTGGGCCCACGGATCCGCAGATCGCAAACATTGCCTACACGGCGGGATCGATCGACATCGAGGCGGCCAAGCTTGCACTGCAGAAATCAAAGACGAAGGCCGTACGCGACTTCGCGTCGGAGATGGTTCGCGACCACCAGGCCGTGAACGAGAAGGCCCTTGCGCTGGTGAAGAAGCTTCATGTCACGCCGGAGCAGAACGCCACCAGCGAAGGGCTCACCAAGCAGGCCGCGGCGACGAAGGCGAAGCTCGAGAAGCTCAACGGGAAGGCGTTCGACCAGGCCTATGCGGCCAATGAAGTAGCCTATCACAAGACGGTCAACGGAGCGCTGAAGTCGACGTTGATTCCCTCCGCCAACAATGGCGAGCTGAAGTCCCTCCTGGAGACTGGCCTCACGCTTTTCAGCGAGCACCAGAAGCACGCCGAGCATCTTTCGGCGAGCCTGAAGTAATGGTGCGCCACGGGGTCGCATTTGCAGCAGGGCTAGCGTTGCTGCTGTCCGTGCCGGCCCCGGCGGCAGCTGCATCACGTACCTACGTCGTCGTGATCGACAAGATGAAGTTCGGCCCGCTTCCCTCCGGTCTGAAGGCAGGCGATGCGGTGATCTGGGAGAACCGCGACATCTTCCGGCACTCGGCGACCGCAAAGGACGGCAGCTTCAATGTCGATCTCCCGGCGGGTGCCAAGGCGAAGACCGTCGTGGCAAAGCCAGGAACCTTCGCCTTCGCCTGCAAATATCATCCCGGCATGCAGGGCGTGCTAAAGGTGGCGAAGTGACGGCACAGCCCAAACTCGATTACCGGGCGCTTGGCGATACCGAGCTTGCCGCTTTGTGCGCCCGGCATAATCCCGATGCTGTCCGGCGCGTGCTCACCGCGAACAATCAGCGCCTGTTCCGCGCGGCGTGGAGCATCCTCAAGGATCGTGGGGAAGCGGAGGAGGCGCTGCAGGCAGCCTATGTGTCGGCTTTCTCTTCGATCGACCGCTTCGAGGGACGTTCATCGCTGACGACATGGCTGATGAGGATCGTGATCAACGAAGCGCTCGGCCGGTTACGATCTCAGCGCCGGCGCCGCGATCGTCTGGAAGCGGAAGGTGTGTCGGTTCTCGACGCCTATCGGGAGAAGCTCATGGCCGGCTCCGAAAATCCGCCGCCCGATGCGGCAGTGGCTCGCGAGCAGCTTCGCCGGCTGCTTGAGCGGGCGGTTGCAGCCCTCCCCGACATTTTTCGCACGGTGTTCGTGCTGCGGGAGATTGATGGCCTCTCGGTCGACGAAACCGCTCAGGTGCTCGACCTGCCCTCGGCAACCGTGAAGACGCGGCTGCTGCGGGCAAAGAGACGCCTGCAGGAAGCCCTCGCGCCGGACGTGCATGATGCCCTGACCGGCACCTTCCCATTCGCCGGGGCCGACTGCGCAGCGTTCACGGAGCGAGTCATTTTGAAGTTGGGCTACTAGCGCCAAAACCTGAATTCCGGCCCAAACGGACTCGATGGGTTGCGCCGAATCCATTCGCGGCCATTCTGCATCGATGGCTCGCAGCAACCGTCACACGAAGCTTCCGCCGCCTTATCTCAAGCGGGTCTGGATCGATGACGACGAGGTCTCCGACCGGGAAGCATACCCTTTTTGCCTTCCCATATTCCGTGAGCCGAACTTCGAGCTGCAATTCGACAAGCCCGTGACGATCATCGTTGGCGAAAATGGAACGGGCAAATCGACTCTACTCGAAGGCATCGCCGTGCTCGCTGGTTTCGAGGAAGGTGGCGGTGGACGCGGGATTACTGCGGTAGACTTTGACGAATCTACCGAAGCCGGGGGTGGTAAACTCGCAGACGCCCTAAAGGCCAGTTGGCTTCCCAAAGTTGGCCAAGGCTGGTTCTTTCGTGCCGAG
>JBKPKE010000202.1:0-7736 GCA_046730955.1 Pseudomonadota bacterium | reverse complement strand
CCTCTATACGTTCCACACCCCCGCGCTCCGCATAGCTGCGGAGGAATGTGGCATAGAGGCCAGCGTCGAAATGGAAGGCATATGTCAGTCCCGATAATGGAGGTCGGGCTTCAATTCCGGGGCGAGCATAGCGACCGAGCGATGCGGCCACCGCACTCATTGCCCAAGCTGAAATATCGTCGATCTTACGCCGGCTACGTTCACGAAGGTAGAGTTGATGAAAGTGCACGCCCTGGAGGTCCTGGCCATACCTTCCGAACGGATGGAAATAGCGCTCGCCGACATCGCCCCAGTTCACAAACTCGATGCCTAGCTTGAACGTCGCTTTCGTTGCGGCCACGAACTCATTCTCATTCAATCCAAGCATCGAGTTGAAATTGATCAGCGGAGGAATTGTGGCCTCGCCAACGCCGATCGTCCCGATCTCTTCGGACTCGATGAGGATCGTCTTGGTATATCCGTTGTCGAGGTATCTCGACAGCGCCGCGGCGGCCATCCAGCCCGCGGTTCCTCCCCCAACAATCACGACTCGCTCAATGGAATGCTCGTTCATCGGGGCTCCTGCAGCGCGAGGTCACGCAGGTAATGGCTCTGGGTCGGAGTCTCCGCGACAATTGATTGGATCGCTGCTCGAAGCTGCTCCATTGCGCGTCGGGATTCTTTCTCCGGAACCGCTTCGACAAGTGGATCCAAACGTCGCGGATACACAGCCTGACCAATCAAAATGGCCGCCCAACTGTCCCGCGAAAAGGTCTCCTCTTCATAGAAGGGCAAGCGCCCTCGCTCGCGCCACTGGAGAAGCGTGTGTTCAAGTGACGCGGGCTGGGGTCGGGAAGATGCGTCGCGCCAAAATGGTTCAGGACGGTTCGACACGGCATAGTGAAGCAGCACGAAATCGCGAACGCGGTCCGACTCTGCGTTCGCCTGCCGGTTGTAATCGCGCAACTCGACCGGGTCGCAGTCCGTGTCCGGCATCATCGCGATCATTCGGTCGATGGCACTGTGCGCGAGGTGGAGGTTCGTCCATTCGAGAGGCTCGATGGCAACTGCCGCATCGCCAATCGCCACGCAGTTGCGGACCCAGGGATCCGATAGCCGGCCCTGATCCAGAATTATCTGTTGGCCACTGCCCATGAAATTGCCGGCCTCCTCCTCGTCCACGTGCGCCGAAGAGTAGGCCAGTCCTTGCGATAATCGTGCTGGCGATGAGGCTTCCCAGGTCCAAGCTCGATCAAGTGCCCGTACTCTATCGAGTGCGGATGTCTCCGCTGGCGGCCGTGCTTGGTCGGCCATGATCAGGCGATCGACGATGAGATGCTTCGTCCAGTCCTCGCGTGTCCCTTCGACCTGCTTTCGGATCGACGCCGCCGGTCCGCTCGCGTCTATGAAGAGGTCTGCAGCGATCCTGTTTTCATCCGCCAATGCGATCGAGTCGACAAAACCGTCGTTCCGAATGATGACCTCGGAAATCGGCCCGGATCGCTCTTCCGCGCCCAGATGTAGCGCGAAAGCACGCATCATTTCGCGATAGCGCGACGGTTCAATGTGCAATCCGTACGCGTAATTAGCGACACGGAAGGCGCGCGTAAGTTCGGAAGGCAGGAAATGACCAGCACGAGCGATGGCTGCGCCGGACGAATAATTATCCAAAGGCCCTGCCTCGCCGTGATCTCGCGCGCGAAGCCAATGTTGATGGAACGCCGAGCCGGCCAGAGCGCGACCGTATTCGCCGTATGCGTGAACGTATTCGGACTCATCCGCCGACCAGCCATCGAAGCTGGTGCCCAGGCGGAAGCCGCTGCCTGCTCGGACAACGGTGTCAGCGTCGCGGAGGCCAAGATCGTGATGAAAGTCTACAATAGAGGGCAGGGTGCAGGCCAACCTGTCGGCCAGCGCATTCTCGGGCACGGGAAGATCGACGAGGGTAACGCGTATTGCTGGAAGGTGCCGGCGAAGGGCTGCTGCCGCCGACCAGGCGACGATACCGCCGCCGGCAATTGCAATGCTCGAGATAGCGCGCGCGCTCATGCGGCCATCGGACAATATTGCGCGATCATCGCGAGATGGTCCGGCATGGACTGCGCGGTCTTCAGGATTTCAGCCATCAACTCCTCGAAGCCGTTTGCAAGCGAGTCCGTGCGCGGAACATCCGCGCGCAGGTCGTGACCCTCCGGCATGACTCGTTGCCCGAGGTAAACGGCGACCCAGCTCGGTTCGAGGAACGCGCCTTCGCGGTATTTCGCGACGCGCCCGCGCCGGCGGAAAAGCTCCAGCTTTTCAGAGAGCGAATCTGGAATTTCCATTGTTCGCACGTAATCCCAAAAGGGCGTGTCTGAGCGCTCGGTCGCGTGATAGTGAAGGATCAGGAAGTCGCGAACCCTGTCATATTCGAGATCAACGATCCGATTGAATTCCTCGCGGTCGGAAGACGCAATTTCCTTTTCCGGAAAGAGCTCCACAAGGGCCGTGATGGCGGCCTGGATGAGATAGATGCTTGTTGATTCGAGCGGCTCCAGAAAGCCGCCGGACAGGCCGATCGCAATGCAATTCCGGACCCAGCTGCGATCCCGGCGACCCGCTTTGAAGCGGAGCACACGGGGGTCGGCCAGCGGATCTCCTTCGACCGCAGATACCAGCGCGTCCATCGCGTCCTGTTCGTCAATGAAGGCGCTCGAATGCACGTAGCCGTTTCCGGTCCTGTGCTGCAGGGGGATGCGCCACCGCCACCCGGCGTCCATTGCTATCGCGCTCGTGTAAGGCGTGACCGCGGTCTTGGTGCGGCAGGGCATTGCGACGGCCCGATCGCAGGGGAGCCATCTCGACCAGTCCTGGAAAGGCTCCTCGAGCTTCTTGCCGACGAGCAATGATACGAATCCGGAGCAGTCGATGAAGAGGTCCCCGGCAATCCGTGCGCCGCTCGCAAGCACAACCTTGCGGACGTCGCCGCTCAAGCCATCGACGTCGACATCGACGATCCGTCCTTCGGTGCGCTTTGCCCCGAGTTGCTCGGCGATCGAGCGAAGGAACGGCGCGAACAGCGTCGCGTCGAATTGATAAGCGTAATTGAAGGTTGAATCGATGTCCCGTGGGTCTTGCGAAGGCAACGCGAACCGCCCCATCCGGGCCATGGTGCAGGCGAGCGAGTAATCGTCGAGTTCGGCAGCGGCCTGGCCGTTGTGCAGCATTCGCAGCCAATATTGGTGAAAGCCGACGTCACCCTGACCTCGGCCGAAGGTTCCGAATGGGTGGATGTACCGGTCACCGATCCGGGCCCAGTTCTCGAATTCGATACCAAGCTTAAAGGTCGCGCGAGTGCGGGCCATGAATTCCGCCTCGTTGATTCCCAGCCGTTCATTGAAGCTTCGAATGTGGGGCAGGGTGGCTTCGCCGACACCGACGATTCCGATTTCTTCGGATTCGATCAGATGCACGTTGCACGCGTGCGGAAGCAGCTTGGCGAGCGCTGCGGCGGTCATCCAGCCCGCAGTGCCGCCGCCGACAATCACAACGTCGAGTCTTGGTTGCGCTAACATTTCTCTCCCGCGTTCCGTTGTACGCAGCACCTTCCCCGTGGGTCAATTTGGGATTTCTCTCACCTACGGGTTCCAGAAATCGGCTAGAAAACAATGGCTTGAACGTGTTGTTGCCGCTCCGCCACAGGAATCGGCGCATGTGTAAGATGCCCTCTTGCGTGACGGCCGACGTCCGGATTATCGTCCGAACCGGAGAGAGATAGCGCTAGGGGCTGTTAGCGCTAACACGAAAGGGGAGAGTATGGCGTCACCGGAGTCCGGCGGAGCCCGTCCGCAATTTGCCCTTGGTGCCTCGTTGAGGTCGGGCGTTTCGGCGCTCGCGATCTGCATCATGGGCGTGACGCCTGCTTACGCGCAGGCCGCGGATCCCAGCGCAGGCCAGCCCGGAAGTGATCCGGCCGTCGATCAGGTTCAGGGCGTCGGTGGCGGTCAAGCGACTCCGGGGACCGATTCTTCCTCAACCGATCCGCAGGACGACACGACGAACAGCGGCGCGATTATCGTTACCGGTATCCGTCAGAGCCTCCAGAACGCGCAGAACATCAAGCGCAACGCGGACACTGTGGTGGACGCGATCACCGCCCAGGACATTGGCGCTCTTCCCGACCGGTCGGTGACGGAAGCTTTGCAGCGCGTCCCGGGCGTGGCGATCAACCGCTTTGCCGGATCGAGCGATCCTGATCACTTCTCTGTTGAAGGATCTGGCGTTGTCGTTCGCGGACTGACCTTCGTCCGTTCGGAGTTCAACGGTCGTGATACCTTCTCCACGGGCGTCTACGGCCAGGCCATTAACTTTGCGGACGTCCCGGCCGAGCTTCTAGGATCGGTCGAAGTCTACAAGAACAGCACCGCGGACCTGATCGAGGGCGGCCTCTCCGGCACGATCAACATGAACCTGCGCCTGCCGTTCGACAGCAAGGGCTTCCATCTCGGTTATGACGTGGAAGCGAACTACGGCGACTTCCGCAAGAAGTGGTCGCCGGTCGGCTCTTTGCTTGTCAGCAACACCTGGGACTCGGACATCGGCCGTATCGGTCTTCTCGGCGCCGTGTCCTACTCAAAATTGTACAGCCGCGCGGACGGCGTTCAGGTGTCGAACTTCCAGACGCGTGACGGAACTTACGCTCTGGGTTCGAACCAGACAGACCCAAGGAACGTCATCTGCCGTACGCCGCTGCCGGGAACGGTGGACCAGACCGGGTTTCCGCCGAACATCGACGCCTGGCAGGGTGGTGCAAACAATGATGGTTTAGGCGGCGGTGCGATTCCCGGGCCCGGCGTGATCGGAGGTCCCTGCTTCGGCACTGCCACTGGCGGTCCCGACGGGTTCTACGATTTCGCGGGCGCTCGTTATGCGCCGCTCGGCGGTCAGTTTCGCACCCAGACCTACGACCGCACTCGCAAGGGCTTCGCCGCCGCGGCGCAATGGGAGAGTATCGACCGTCGCGCGCTTTTGACGGCACAATTCCTTCATTCGAAGGCTACTCAGAAACAGACGGAATATACGTTCGAAGCCGGTTCTGACCTCAACGAGTACAATACGTTTCCAGCCGGTTGCCAGCCGAACACGAATGGCCCGATCGGCAATGCATTTCCGAACCAGGGTCGTCAGCCGATTGCCCTGTGCGCGGTCGGTCCCAACGGCACGATTCATGGTCCGGATGGCGTCGATTATCCGAACTACTCGTACGACGACGATGGCGTGTTCGAGAGCGGCTATATCACGCAGCCGACTGGCGGTTGGCGGGGCAGCCCGATCAATGCGGGATTCGGCAGCCAGCAGGTCGGCGACCGTGCCGCTGCAGGTGGCATGCAGCACACGCTCAACAAGCGGCAGGATAATGATTCCAACGTAGTTCAGGACCAGGCTGTCAACTTCAAGTACAGCCCGGACGACCACTGGCACATCAATCTTGACGGCCAGTATGTGAAGGCGAAGCACGACAATTTCTCCATGGGCATCCATGGGTCCACTTTTGCCGACCAGGAGCTGGATCTAACCGGGCAATACCCGGTTATTACGCCACACAAGCCGCTGACGCTTGGTCTTTGGACCGGAGTCACGCCCGAGCTGCAGAGCGCGTCGGATGAGGAATATTTCAGCAACCCGCGCTATACTTTCTGGCGCTCGGCGATGGATCACCGGGAGCGCAGCCGTGGTCATGAATGGGCGTTCCGTGGCGACGTTGCCTATGACTTCCTGAACGACAGCTTCCTGAAGCAGGCAAAGTTCGGCGCACGCTATGCCGATCGCGACCAGAATATCCGATACACCACCTATAACTGGGGCTCGATCAGTGAGGTTTGGGCCGGCAATGGCGCTGTCTTCATGGATGAGGCGGGCACCAGCGGAATCGCCCTGCAAGACTGGGGCAATTTCTTCCGTGGCGATACGAATGCTCCGCCAGCCGCCAACTTCTACACTGGCGATCTGATTGGGGATTATTCCCAGGCCGTCGGTTTCATCCAGGATATACAAGACTTTTCAGCGAACCGCGGTTCCGTTTCCAGTCCGCAATGGCTTCCGATCGCGGAGCGGGCCGGTGCGGATTCCGACGGCTTCCTGGCAAGCGAGATCCAGAACGTCGAGCAGGTCACGAAGAACGCTTACGCAATGCTTCGCTTCGGACAGGATGAGCCCATTTTTGGCGACGTTCGGCTCGATGGGAATATCGGCGTCCGCTGGGTTCATGATAAAATGGATTCGGAAGGCGCGATCGGCGTCCCGTCTCAGCAAGCACTCGGCATCACCGGTGATTACGCCGTCACCTGCGCCCCCCGTGTGCCGCCAGCAGGGGCGCCTCCGGGAACCTCGACGTCACCGGGCGGTGCATGCGCACTTGGCCAGCAGGGTTATGAGGACCTTCAGCTCTGGGCCACGGGCGACACGCCCGTGGATATCGCCCACAACAACGACACGCATTGGTTGCCGAGCTTGAACCTGAAGTTCGGGTTGAACCGCGACCTGATCTTCCGTCTGGCCTACAGCAAGAATTTGGCGCGGCCATCGATTGGCGATGTTCGGAATTTCCGGACTTTCTCGATCTCGAGCACGGGCCAGATCAATGCCAATTCGGGCAACCCGAACCTGAAAGCGATCACATCGCAGAATTTCGACGCGACCCTCGAATGGTACTTCGGGGGGAATCACGTCGGGTCGCTTACCTTCGACGTCTTCGCGAAGAGAATTCACAATTACATTTTCAACGACGTCACTGAAGAAGCCATCACGAGCAACGGCATCACTGAAAACGTCCTTATCCGTGGGCCGCAAAACTTCACGGGGACGGGCAAGGTTAAAGGCTTCGAGGTCGGATATCAGCAGGTGTACGACTTCCTGCCGGGCATCTTGAGCGGCTTGGGTCTCAGCGCGAACTACACTTACCTGGACAGCTCAGGCATTCCGAACTCGTTCCTCAACAACGGGGCACCGGTAACGAACTCGCCAATCGGTATTGCTGGTAACCTGCCACTCGCGCAGTTGTCGAAGCACAACATCAACATCCAGCCCTTCTTCGAGAAAGGACCGGTGTCGATCCGGGTTGCGTACAACTGGCGGTCGAAGTTCCTGCTGACAGAGTCCGACGTCATCTTCCCGTACATGCCGATCTACAATGACAAGGGCGGTACGCTGGATGCCTCGGCATTCTATTCCTTCGCTGATTGGCTGAAAGTCGGCGTCCAGGCGCAGAACCTGACGAACGAGGTCACGAAGACGCTTCAGCAATTTACGCTGGATGGGAAGCTCGGGCCGCGGTCCTACTTCATGAACGATCGTCGCTTCTCGTTCATCGTTCGTGGAAGCTTTGCGCCGAAGCCGGCGGTCGCGCCTCCGCCGCCTGAAGCGCCCGCGCCGCCTCCGCCCGCGGCTCCGGCCACGCAGACTTGCGCGGATGGGTCGGTGATCCTGGCGACCGAAGCCTGCCCGGCTCCGCCGCCTCCGCCTCCGCCGCCGCCACCGGCGCCAGAGCGCGGATAAGAGAAATATTGAATTACCCTTGAGCTCCTCCTTTCGCGGAGGGGCTCTTTTTTTGAGCTAATGACCGGGCACGTAAGGGAAGCTCAGCGCCTTGTAATAGTCGATGTCATGCGCCGGAGGTCTGGCGCCAATCGGTAAAGGGTGCCTCGACTTGCTCTGGAAATAAGCGACTGAAGCATCGCGCCACCACTGCGCTTCCTGCTCTTGAATGCCGAGGAAAGCGT
>JBKPKE010000201.1:0-17823 GCA_046730955.1 Pseudomonadota bacterium | reverse complement strand
TCCCTGGCCGCTCGCGATCGTCCGGATCTTCCCCTGGCTCATGCTGAACAGCACGGCGAGAGGAGGAGGCACTTGCCCACGGAACTGCGCCAACTGGATTCGGCGTGCACTGATCGGCTCGACGCGAACAGGAACGCTCGCGCCTTTCGACGCATCGGCGAGCGAGGCGCTCGCGGCCTTTGCCGCGATTGAGTCGGCAAGCTGTTTTGCACGCTGTGAAGCCTGATCCTTGATCCAGTCCTGAACGACCTGGTCCCGGATGCTGGCAAGCGGGGCAGGGGCCGCGGCGATGACCCTTGCCGGAGCGACCATGGCGAAGCCGGCGTCGTTCTGAAGCGTCTCGATGACCGGCTCGTCGTTCTCTGCAAGCTCGAATCCACTCTTGAGAACCGGTGCCAGCTCGGGAGCAAGCTTGAAGTTCGGATCGGTCCTGGACCGGCCATCGGCGGTGATCGGCGGAGTCTCGATTGGGGTAAGCTTCGCAGCGGCCGCAGCCTCGCTGAAGCTCGATCCGTCATCCAGCGAGTCCTGAACCTTGCTCATGAGATCCTCGATCGCTGCCTTGCGCTTTTGAGCGGTGATCTTCGTTGCGATTTCGGACCGCACGGCTTCGAGCGGCTTGCCGCCCTCGCGCCTGATGCCGTCGATCTTCACTACGTGCCATCCGATGTCGGACTGGAGCGGGCCGACGATCGCGCCGTCCTGCGCACCGAAGGCGGCCGCTGCTACTTGCTGGCCAGCGAGCTCATTGAACTGCTCGCGGGTCTGTGGCCCGACCGAAATATCGGCAGCGCTAAGACCGGCAGGAGCTGCGGCAGCCGCGAATGCTTGTCCGCCGCGCGCACGGTCGGCAATTGCTTGCGCTGCGGCTTTGTCGGAAACCACGGCCTGACTGATGACCCGCGTCTCTTTCGGTGCGTAAAGCGCGCGGTTCTGATTGTAATAGTCCGCGATCTCCTTGTCGGTCGCCTCGACTGCGGAAACCTGGTCCGGGCCGATCTTAGCGATGCGGAGCACGCGCTGCTCGGGAACCACATAGCGCTGGCGATTCGCGGCGTAGAAACGATCGAGGTCCGCCTGGGTCGGGTTCAGGCCCGCCTTGAAGGCTTCGAGAGGAATGAAGGCGACTTCACCCTGCCGACCTTCGAGAAGCACCGATGCATAGGGAGTCGCCATCCCGATCGGAACGCGCGCGTTTACCGCTGCGGGAGCGATGAGCAGCTGCTGTAGCAATCCGTTGCGGATGATTATGCGAACCTCTTCATCGGTCATTCGCTGTTGGGCCAGGAACTGGGCATAAGCCTGCTCGCTGAATTGACCGTTCAGTCCCTTCGTGCCGGGCAAGGTGGCGATCTGACCGTCCACAAGGCGCTTCGAAAGGTTGAAGCCGAATTTCGACGCGAAGGCTTCCAGCGCACGGGCATCGATCAAGGCCGAGAGAAGCTGATCGAAATCCCCTGCGATGGCGGCATAGTCAGCCTCAGGGTTCTGCTGCCGCACCTGAGACAGTCGCCGCTCCATCGCACGTTGCATGTCGCGGTCGCTGACGCGTTGCGAGCCGACCTTCGCCATGGTGTCGGCGCTCACTCCGAATCCGCCGCCGCGAATGACGCTTTGGATGTCCCCCATGGCGAAGCCGACGAGGATGAGCAGAAGGATGATCACCATGATGGACGTGCCGACCTTCGAGGTCGAAAGGCGGCGGAATGAAGCTAGCATTGAGGTCTCGCGTGTGAGGCCGAAGGGAAAGCGCCGCTTTAGGTGCGGCTTCGCCAGCCATCAAGCGTCGCTTCCAACCGTCATTCAGGATGGCTAGGGCCGCGCTCGTCACTCAAGCGGGGAAGATCATGGCGCGCCGGATGTATGTCGTCGGGAATTGGAAGATGCATGGGCTCTCTGCAGACCTCGCGGAAATCGGACTCATTGCAGAACAGTCTCGAGCCTATCCGGCGGTGGACACGGCCTTGTGCGTTCCCGTGATTCTAATTGAGCGCGCGGCGCGAAGCGTTCCCGGCTTCCCCATTGGTGCGCAGGATGTGCATTTCGCAGAGAAGGGCGCGCATACAGGCTGCACGTCTTCGCCGATGCTGAAGGATGCCGGGGCCCAGCTCACCATTGTTGGCCATTCCGAAAGGCGTGAAGCTCAGCACGAGACGAACGATGAAGTCAGGGCGAAGGCCGAAGCGGCGCTCCTGGCCGATCTCTCCGTCATCCTCTGCGTCGGCGAATCGCTGGATGTCCGCGAGGAAGGGTCTGCGGTAGCTACCGTCTCCGACCAGCTCGATGCGTCATTGCCGCACGGCGAAGGGGCGGCACACGGCGTGCCGGACCGGTTTGCCGTTGCCTACGAGCCCATCTGGGCCATTGGTACGGGCAAGGTCGCGTCACCCCAGGACATAGCTGAGATGCATTCGGCGATCCGGGAACGATTGCGCGCCTCTTACGGAGATGCCGGAGAGGCCGTACGAATCCTTTATGGCGGGTCTGTTAACGCCGGCAATGCAGCGGAAATCCTCGCGGTCGCCGATGTGGACGGGGCCCTCGTCGGCGGTGCGAGCCTCAGTGCCGAAAAATTCATTCCGATCGTTGAAGCCGCTTCCCGTGGTTGAAGCCGCGGCGTTCATCCCCTAGATGGCCGGCGAAATCCCTGAAAGGCCGTCATGTTCAAGTTCCTTCTGATCGTTCAGACGCTCATCGCCGCGTCGCTCGTCAGCGTCATCCTGATGCAGCGCTCGGAAGGCGGCGGGCTCGGGGTCGGCGGCAGCTCCTCCGGATTCATGACCGCGCGTGGCGCAGCGGACTTCCTCACGCGCTCGACGGCGGTCCTGGGCGGCCTGTTCATCGTGCTTTCGATCTTGCTGGCGGCCATTGCCGGCGCATCGCGTGAGCCGGTGAAGGTAGACACGTCGCTCGCCAATCAAATGGCGCCCGTTGCTCCTCAGCAGCAGGGTGCACCAGTTCCCGGCGCTCCCGCGACCCAGCCCGGCCAGCAGCCGGCTGCGCCTGCGCAGAAC
The DNA here is from genome assembly GCA_046730955.1 of Pseudomonadota bacterium. GTDB lineage: Bacteria > Pseudomonadota > Alphaproteobacteria > Sphingomonadales > Sphingomonadaceae > Sphingomicrobium. The sequence continues at coordinate 14,809 of JBKPKE010000201.1, read as the reverse complement.
CAGAACGCGCCGGTCCCGCTCGCTCAATAGCGTCCCCGAAACCAGATTTTTTTCTTACGCCGGGTTGCGCGGTCGCGTCCTTCGCCCCTAAGCCCCGACTCCCATGGCGCGGTTCATATTTGTCACCGGCGGCGTGGTCTCCTCGCTTGGTAAGGGTCTTCTCTCAGCCTCTCTTGGGGCGCTCCTCCAGGCGCGTGGCTACAAGGTCCGCATTCGCAAGTTCGACCCGTATCTCAACGTAGATCCGGGAACGATGTCGCCGTACCAGCACGGTGAGGTCTATGTGACCGACGACGGCGCCGAGACCGACCTCGATCTCGGCCATTACGAGCGGTTCACGGGCGTCTCCTCACGGCAGTCGGATAACATCACCACCGGGCGCATTTATCGCGACATCATCGCGAAGGAGCGCCGCGGCGATTATCTCGGAGCCACCGTGCAGGTGATCCCGCACGTCACCAATGCAATCAAGGAATTCGCCCTCGCCGACACGAGCGATTGCGACTTCGTGATTTGCGAGATCGGGGGCACCGTCGGCGACATTGAAAGCCTGCCATTCATCGAATCGATCCGGCAACTCAGGAACGACCTCGGCCGCGGCAACTCAGTGAGTGTTCACACTACGCTCGTGCCGTGGATCGCAGCCGCCGGCGAGTTGAAGACCAAGCCGACCCAGCAATCCGTGCGCGAGATCGCCAGCCTCGGAGTGCAGCCCGAAGTGCTCCTGTGCCGATGCGACCGGCCTCTGCCCGAGGCGGAACGCGAGAAGATCGCATTGTTCTGCAATGTTCGTAAGACCGCCGTCATCCCGGCGCTCGACGCACGGAACATCTACGACGTCCCCCTCCAGTATCACCAAGCCGGACTCGACGATGAAGTGCTCTATGCCTTCGGAATCGAGGATTCGCCTGCGCCAGATCTGACGCGCTGGAACGAAGTGATGGATCGGATCGACCATCACGACAGCGAAGTCACGATTGGGGTGGTTGGCAAATATGTCGGGCTTCCCGACGCCTACAAGAGCTTGCGCGAGGCGCTCGTTCACGGCGGGATCGCCAATCGTACGAAGGTCACCATCCAGTGGCTCGATGCCGAAATGTTCGAGCATCCGGACGCCAATCTCGCCGCGGAGCTGGAGCCGCTCCACGGCATTCTGGTTCCTGGCGGCTTCGGCGAGCGTGGCAGCGAGGGTAAGATTGCCTCGGTCAGGTTCGCGAGGGAGCGCAAGGTTCCGTTCTTCGGCATCTGCCTCGGCATGCAGATGGCCTGCATTGAAGCCGCACGTAACCAGGCGGGCATCAGGGAGGCGTCCACGACGGAGTTCGGCGAGACTTCGGAGCCCGTCGTCGGTCTCATCACTGAATGGATGAGCCCTGAAGGGTTGCAGGAGCGCGCCGCAGACGGAGACCTTGGCGGTACCATGCGGCTCGGCGCTTATCCGGCTAGGCTCGACGGCAACAGCGTCGTCCGCGGCCTGTATGGTCAGGACGAGATCAGCGAGCGACACCGCCACCGTTACGAAGTGAATATCCACTACAAGGATGCGCTGGAGAAGGAGGGCCTCGTCTTCTCTGGAATGAGTCCTGACGGTCGGCTTCCGGAGATTGTCGAGCGGCCGGACCACCCCTGGTTCATCGGCGTCCAGTTTCATCCGGAACTCAAGAGCCGTCCGTTCGAGCCACACCCCTTGTTCGCAGGCTTCATCGAGGCGGCCGTGAAGCAGTCGAGGCTGTTCTAAGGAACAGGGCAGAGCGGCGTTGGTTTGGGCGGCGAAAGGAAGCTTTCCATGCTCGCGACAATCGCCATCATCCTGATCGTCCTGTGGCTTGCCGGCCTGCTCGTCTTCAAAACGGCCGGTGTGCTGATTCACATCCTGCTGGTCATCGGCGTAATCATGCTGGTGCTGCACTTCGTGCGTGGCCGCCGGAGCGTCTAGTTTCAGCCGTTGCGGGCGGGAAACTGCGCCCCTAAATGCCGGCAATGACTAATACCGTCTCCACGCGTGTCGCGATTCTCGGTTCCGGGCCCGCCGGCCTTACCGCGGCGATTTACGCCGCTCGCGCAGGGCTTTCGCCGATCGTGATCCAGGGCATCCAACCCGGCGGTCAGCTGACGACCACGACAGATGTGGAGAATTATCCGGGCTTCCGTGACGTCATCCAGGGTCCCTGGCTGATGGAGGAGATGCAGGCGCAGGCCGAACATGTCGGGACGCGGATGATATGGGACCATATCTCGGCAGTGGACCTGAAGAGTAGACCGATCCGCCTGACGGGCGACAGCGGCACGCAATATTTTGCGGACTCGCTCATCATCGCCACTGGAGCCCAGGCGAAGTGGCTTAACCTTCCGTCGGAAGAGCATATGAAGGGGAGAGGCGCGTCAGCCTGCGCGACCTGCGACGGCTTCTTTTATAGGGGCAAGCGCGTCGCCGTGATCGGCGGCGGCAATACGGCGGTCGAGGAAGCGCTCTACCTTACTAATCACAGCCATGACGTCACCTTGATCCACCGGCGCGACAGCCTGCGCGCCGAAAAGATCCTGCAGGACCGTCTCTTCGCCAACCCGCACATCAAGATCATCTGGGATTCGGAAGTGGCCGAGTTCGTCGCCGGCGGCGAGCCAGAGGCCCTGGTCGGACTGGATATCAGGAACAGATTGACGGGTGAGGTCAGCCGGATTGACGTCGAAGGCGCGTTCGTCGCGATCGGTCACAAGCCGGCGACGGAATTGTTCGACGGTCAGCTCAAGCTCGATGGTGACGGCTATCTGGAAGTCGAAACGGGTACGACGAAGACCAGCATCCCTGGCGTTTTTGCCTGCGGCGACGTCATGGATAAGATCTACCGGCAGGCTGTCACGGCTGCGGGCACGGGCTGCATGGCTGCTCTCGACGCCGAGAAATATCTTGCCGCGCAGGAATTCGAGGCTCTCGCCGCCGAATAGCTAGAGGACTTCGTCGGCGACTTTCTTCTGGCCCGGCTGCCCCGGGACCGGCTCCGACAAATCCTCGCCCAGGCTGACGACGTTATTGCCTTCGTCGACGTGGACGACTCTAGGCTTCAGCGTCCGCGCCTCAGCATCGCCCAGTAGGCAATAGCTCATGATGATGACGAGATCGCCTGCGTGCACCAAGTGCGCCGCAGCGCCGTTGATGGTGATCGTCCGGCTGCCGCGCGGAGCGGGGATCACATAGGTTTCGAGCCGCGCACCGTTGGTGATGTCGGCGATGGTCACCTGCTCGCCCTCGAGCAGGTCAGCCGCCTCCATCAGGTCAACGTCGATCGCCACCGAGCCGACATAGTCGAGGTCGGCCTGGGTCACCGTCGCGCGGTGGATCTTCGACTTCATCATCACCCGCATCATTGTGGGCGCTAGTCCTTCTCAAGCGGCTCCAAAGCGGCGCGCACTAGCAGATTTGTTCTCGAACGCCAGAATTCAATGCTGCAGTGCACAATCTACGGATAGACAGCCTCTACAAAATAAAGACCTTCTGCAGGGGCGTTCAGTCCCAGCTCGGCTCTGTCCCGCGCTTCCAATGCCCTTCGCATGTCTTGCGGCGACCATTGCCCACGGCCAACGAGGCCGAGGCAGCCGACCATGGAGCGAACCTGATGGTGAAGGAAGCTGCGGGCTGCGGCCTTGATGTGAACTTCGTCGCCGACGCGCCGCACATCCAGCCGATCGAGTGTCTTCACCGGACTGTCCGACTGACACTGGACCGAACGAAAGGTGGTGAAATCGTGTCGGCCGACCAGGAAGGCAGCGCCTGCCGCCATCGCGTCGACGTCCAGCGGGACTGCAACATGCCACACGCGGCCACGGTCGAGAGCCGGAGGCGCGCGGCGATTCAGTATTCGGTACAGATATTTGCGGCCGATACATGAGAAGCGGGCGTGCCAGTCGTCCGCTACTTTCTCGACTGCAGTCACGGAAATCGGGTCTGGCCGGACGAGCGCGTTGATTCCCTCGCGGAGCCGGTGCTTCGTAACGCTCTTCTCGATCTCGACATGGGCCGCCATGGCAAGCGCATGAACTCCTGCGTCAGTGCGTCCGGCCGCGTGAACCGCAGTCATTTCGCCGGTCATGCGGTGAACTGCCTCTTCGAGGCTTTGCTGGACGGAAGGGCCATGCTCCTGCCGCTGCCAACCCATGAACGGCCGCCCGTCATATTCGATCGTGAGCCGCCAGCGGGTCACGGCAGGATCGTGCCTTTCGGAATTGCGAAGCCACGAAGAAGCTCACCCGGTGTCATCGAGCTTTTTCCAGCCCGCTGGACCTTGATCGGACGAACGTAGCCGGTCCCGGTCGCGATGCTCAGGCAGTCATCGAGCACTTGACCCGGCGCACCTGAAGCATCCTCGGCTGCCAGGGCATCCAGCAATTTAATGCGTTCTCCATCGGCCTCGAACCAGGCGCCAGGGGAAGGCGCGAAGGCTCGTACCTGGCGTTCGATCTCCGCAGCGGTCTGGGTCCAATGAATACGAGCCTCGGCCTTGTCCATCTTCGGCGCATAAGTGGCCCCACCATCCGTCTGAGCTTGGGCGCGATAACTAGTCGGGTCGGACAGCCACTCGATCAGGGCATCCGCGCCGATCTGCGCCAATTCTTCAGTAATTTGTCCGGCGTTCTTACGTTCGAGCGAGAGCTTTCGGGTGTGGAGCATCGGCCCTGTATCCAGCCCCTCGTCCATCTGCATGATCGTCACGCCTGAGACCGTGTCGCCCGCCAGGATGGCTCGCTGGATCGGCGCGGCGCCTCTCCACCGCGGCAGCAGCGATGCGTGGATGTTCACGCAGCCCATTTTCGGGGCATCGAGAATCGGCTTGGGCAGGATCAGGCCGTAGGCAGCGACCACCGCCAGATCCGCGTCCAGTGCGGCAAATCTCGCCTGCTCTTCGGGGTCGCGCAGGGTTCTCGGCGTCCGCACCTCAAGCCCGAGCTGCTCCGCCCGCTCTTGCACTGCCGTCTTGCGGTCCGCCTTGCCACGCCCAGCGGGGCGTGGGGGCTGACAGTAGACAGCCACGATCTCGTGCCCCGCCTCGACCAGCGCATTCAGAGCCGGCAACGCGAATTCCGGCGATCCCATGAAGATGATCCGCATATGAGGCGCCCTATGGCCGACACTTGTCCCCTTGGCCAAGGTCCCTATTGATCTGCCGTCATGGCGTCAGAGGAGATTGAAGCGCTTGCAGGCGCACTGGCAAGGCTACCGGGGCTCGGACCTCGGTCCGCTCGCCGCGCCGTGCTGCACCTGATGAAGAAGCGGCAGACGGCGCTGGAGCCGCTTCTAGCCGCTCTTCAAAAGGTCTCTGAGCGCCTGTCGACCTGCTCTACCTGCGGGAACATCGATACGTCGGATCCCTGCGCTATTTGTCGAGACCCGCGACGCGACGAGAAGAGTCTCTGCGTGGTGGAGGAGGTGGCGGACCTCTGGGCGCTCGACCGCTCAAGGCTTTTCCCAGGCCGCTATCACGTCCTTGGCGGCCGTCTTTCGGCGCTCGAGGGCGTCCGGCCGGAAGACCTTGCTATCGACAGCCTGATCCAGCGTATCGCGGCAGGCGGCATCGAGGAGGTCGTTCTCGCCATGAACGCGACGCTAGAAGGCCAGACGACGGCGCATTACCTTGCCGAGCGGCTGGAGAAATTCCCGATCCGGCTCACCCAGCTGGCCCATGGTCTCCCGGTCGGCGGCGAGCTCGATTATCTTGACGAAGGGACGCTTGCCCAAGCCTTGCGCGCAAGGCGTCCAGTTTCCTGAAGTCCCCTTCGCGCGCGCCGTCCTGTTGTTGAAGATACATCTTCGAAAGACTAAATCAGAGCCATGGCAATTCGTGAAATCGTCGAAGTTCCCGATCCGCGCCTACGACAAATCTCCTCGCCCGTCGAAGAGGTCACCGACGAGACTCGCGAGCTCGTCTCGGACATGTTCGAGACGATGTACGCTGCTCCGGGTATCGGCCTTGCAGCGATCCAGGTGGGCGTTGCGAAGCGCATTCTCGTGATTGACCTGCAGGAGCCGGAGGAAGAGGACGGCGAACCTGTCAAGGATCCGCATGTCTTCATCAACCCGGAGATCCTTCGGCACTCCGACCAGGAGGTGCCTTACACAGAAGGCTGCCTCTCCGTCCCCGATCAGTTCGCCGAGGTCGATCGGCCAGACCGCATCCGCGCTCGCTGGCTCGACCTCGACGGCAAGCAGCAGGAAGAGGATATCGACGGCCTGCTAGCGGTGTGCCTCCAGCACGAAATGGATCATTTGAACGGCGTGCTGTTCATCGACCATCTGTCACGCCTGAAGCGCGACATGATCTTAAAAAGACTCGCGAAGCTTCGGAAAGACCAGGATAAAAAGGCCGCCTAGGCCATCAGCGCAGGCGTAACCGACGCCGCAGCGTTCCTGCAGTCTTCGGCACATTCACGGCACATTTGCGCGCAGAGCCTGCAATGCTCGTGGTCGTGCTTCTCGCATTCGGCCCCGCAGACATCGCAAACGCGGGCGCAGAGCTCCAGCACTTCGCGGAGAACCGCTTCGTTTGAGCCCGTGCGGCGAACCGCAAGCTTTCCGGTCGCATCACAGACATCCGCGCAGTCCAGGCAAGTGCGAACGCACTGCCTCATGTCCATCTTTTCGGCCGCGCAGGCGTCGGCGCAGCTGAGGCACATTCTCGCGCAATACATCAGGTGATGCGCGGCATCGCCCAGCGGCTGGTTCACATGGCCTTGCACGTCGGGGTGCAGGCCGATCATCTTGCGGATGGACATTGATGACTCCCCTAGATTCCTGTGGAGAACCGGCAGGACCTAGCGCGGTTCCTATTGTCGGTGAACCGAAATCGCTTTAAGGTTCCCGTTCTGTTCCTTGGGAGTCACGGTCATGGGTGGGACCGTCATCGCAGTTTTCGTCATCGCGTTGGCGATGGGAGCACTCGTGGGTTGGCTATTGGGCAGCCGCGCCGGCGCCGGTGCCAAACTCACGGTCGAAAACCTGCGCCTTCAGCTCGACGAGGTGGTGAAAGAGAGAGACGCCAACCGTGATTCCGCAACCAGGCTTGCGGCGCTCGAAGCCTCACAGTTGGAGCGCGAAAAGGGCTTTGAAGCCCGCATCAAGGAGCTCGTCGAGGCCAAGGAGGCGCTGTCCGCGCAGTTTGCCGAGATCAGCAACAAGCTACTCGCCGAGGCCCAGGAAAGCTTTCTCAAGCGTGCCGATCAGCGTTTCCGGCAGTCAGAAGAGACCAGCGGCCAGACATTGAAGGCACTCCTTCAGCCGGTTCACGATCGGTTGGAGCGCTACGAAACCACCGTGCAGAAGGTCGAAGCAGAGCGCCGTGACGCCTTCGGCCTGCTTTCCGGCCAGATCGATGCCATGCGAACCGGGACGGAACGCGTTTCAGCGGAGGCCGCAAAGCTGGTTAACGCACTTCGAAACGCGCCGAAGGCCCGCGGCCGCTGGGGCGAACAGCAGCTTCGCAACGTCCTCGAAAGCTGCGGCCTTTCAGAACATTGCGACTTCGCGACCGAGGTCAGCGTAGTGGATGGGGACGGAGCACGGCTTCGTCCCGACGTCATCGTTCGGGTCCCGGGCGGGCAATCTCTCGTCATCGATGCCAAGGTGTCGTTGAACGACTATCAGGATGCGTTCGGCGCGGTCGACGAGGCCGACCGGGCGACGCACCTGACGGCTCATGCGTCCGCGATCCGGGCTCACGTGAACACGCTGGGTGCAAAGGCATACTGGTCGCAGTTCGAGGACGCGCCCGATTACGTCGTGATGTTCATCCCTGGAGAGCATTTCCTGACGGCAGCGCTGGAGCAAGATGCGGGCCTGTGGGATTATGCCTTCGATAAAAAGGTTCTGCTGGCCACTCCGACCAATTTGATTGCCATTGCGCGAACCGTCGCTGCCGTCTGGCGGCAGGAGAAACTGGCCAAAGAGGCCCGCCAGATCGGCGAGCTTGGAAAAGAGCTCTACGAGCGGCTTGCGAAGGCCGCCGATGATCTTCGGAAGGTTGGAAGCGGTCTTTCTACAGCGGTCAATAATTACAATAGCTTCGTCTCAAGCTTTGAGACCAGATCTCTGGTCACGGCGCGCAAGTTCCGGGAACTGAACATTGAACCCGGACGCCGTGACATCGAGGTGCTGACGCCGGTCGAAGCCCTGCCGCGCTATGCGGACGACGAGCTGACCCTGAGCGTGGACACGGACGAGCCGCCTCAGATCGCTGCGGAATAAGGTGGTGGTTGCAAAATAGGACTTAGCCTGCTCGCAATGGTCGGCAGGCTCTTTGAATTGCTGAATCGAACGGCAGAAACCTCGCCGTCAGTGCGAACATTGGGAACATTCGCGGCGGGCGATCACAGCCCGCCGCAGCCTTCGTAGTGCCGTCCGTCGACCGTGACCTGCACTTTGTCCGGGTACGCGCGGTCCGTGCGTCCGTCGCTGCATTGTCCATGCACGATGTTCACGTTGATCCGCCCCGTCTGGAAGATCTCGCCGGCGAAACCGATGATGGGCTCGACCGCCGGCTGAAGGATGGGCTGCTGACCAGGCCTCGGAATAAAGGTCAGGTAGCGATCGTCGATGATCAGCGTCCAATCTGCTCCCTGGCCGACAGCACGGTAGGGGGGCGGCGAGGGTGGCGGGGTCGACAGGCAGGCGCCCAACGACAATCCAAGCGCAACGATCACAAAGCGTTTCATTCGAAAAACAACCTTTCGCTTGATCAGCGGGTTCCGGACCGCCAACTCGCCTTCACTTGGAAAGCCATGATTGCCGCAGCCATCGCTGCGTTGAGGCTGTCCGCGCGGCCCGCCATGGGAATTTTCACGAGCTGGTCGCACTCGGCTTCATAGTCCGGCGGAAGGCCTTGCTGCTCGTTGCCGATGAGAAGGAAGCAGGGCCTCTCGTAGCGAACGTCTAGATAGTCGTCGGTCGCCTTGAGGCTGGTCCCGACCAGCTGTCCCGCGCCGGAGCGCAGCCAGGCGACGAACTCGCTCCAGCGCGCCTTGGCTACCTGTTGAGTGAAAATGGCGCCCATCGACGCCCGCACTGCCTCGACCGAATAGGGATCGGCGCTATCGTCGATGAGGATCAAGCCACCTGCGCCGACGGCGTCGCCGGTGCGCAGGATCGTGCCGATATTGCCGGGATCGCGCAGGGCCTGCGCAACGAACCAGAGAGGTGCCGAAGAACGGTCGATCGCGTCGAGTTCGGTGACCTGCTGCCGATACGCGGCGATGAGCATCTGCGCATTGTCCTTGCCGGACGCCTTGGTGAGAATGTCGGCGGTCGTTTCAATTGCCTCGCCGCCGGCCGCCTCGGTCGCGTCGATGATCTCGGCCGCGAGTGGATGCTTGGCTCCCTCGGCGGAGAACATGACGATCTCGGGCAGCCGGCCGCTGTCGCGGGCCTCCGTGATGATCCTCAGGCCTTCTGCAAGGAACAGGCCTTCCTCTCGCCGCGCCTTCTTGTCGCGGAGCGAGCGCAAGCGCTTGACGGTCTCGTTGGAGAAAGCGGTGACGAGCCGGGGCATCAGGCCGCCTTAATCCTCGCCAAAGCGTTCCTCGACAAGAGTCGCGAGCTTCTCGAGCGCGTCCTCGGCATTCGTGCCGGATACGTGGATGACGATCGAATCACCTTTGGCGGCGCCGAGCATCATGAGGCCCATGATGGACGTGCCGCAGACCTTGTTGCCGTCTTTCTCAACCTCGACGGTGGCATCGAGGCTGCTTGCGAGATTGACGAACTTCGCGCTGGCCCTCGCGTGGAGGCCCCGCTGGTTTGTGATCGGAACCTCGCGCGTGAGCGCGTTCAAGCGGCTGCTTCCCCGAGAATTTCGGAGGCGACCGAAATGTACTTGCGACCAGCTTCGCGCGCCGCCGCGACGGCGGCATGTACAGGCATCACCTTGCGAGCGCCCTCGAGACGGATCAGCATCGGCAGGTTCACGCCGGCGATCACCTCGATATTCTCGGTCTTCATCAGCGAGATGGCGAGGTTCGACGGAGTACCGCCGAACAAGTCCGTAAGGATAATGACGCCCTTGCCGCGATCGACCTTGCCGATCGCATCGGCAATGTCCTGGCGCCGAGCCTCCATGTCGTCATCGGGCCCGATGCAGATGGCTTCGATCGCTTCCTGCGGCCCGACGACATGTTCCATGGCAACCACGAACTCGGCCGCAAGCCGGCCGTGGGTCACCAAAACCAATCCGATCATCCGTTCAACTCACCACCAGAATCCCCGTCATCGGCGTGCCCGGAACTTTCGATCGTGTCGCTCGGCTGGGAGGCCAGGTCACGGTGTCGAACGATTGGAGAAAACCCCGCACTTCGCAACCGATCCGCAATTTCCTCCGCGGCACAGACTGATCGATGCCGTCCCCCCGTGCAGCCGAATGCCACGGTGACATAGCTTTTGCCCGCCGCCCAGTAGCGGGGAATCCAGTCGGTGAGAAGCGCCTCCAATCGCGCCATGGCGTCACTCCACGCAGGGTCACCCGCGAGATGATTGCGGACGGACTGGTCCAAGCCGGTGAGAGGACGAAGCTCCTGCACCCAGTGAGGATTATCCAAAAACCTCATGTCGAACATCAAATCCGCAGTGCGCGAAACGCCTCGCGCGTATCCAAATGAGACAATCGTCAGCACCGGTTGGTCGGTGTGGTCGCCGTAACGCCGTCGTAGCTCCTCACGCAGCTCCGGCGGAGTTAGGTCGGTTGTCTCGATGACGCTGTCAGCGACCTCTCTCAGCGGCGCCATGAGCGCCCGTTCCCGGGCGATGCCGTCCTCCGCGGGACGATCGGGCGCCAGCGGGTGAAGCCGGCGCGTCTCATTGTACCTTCGCATGAGCTCGCTGCCTGCGCAGTCGAGAAAGAGGATTTCCGGCCTTACCCCTTCAATTGACTTCAGCAGTGCTGGAACGGCGACCGCTTCGAACCCGCGGCTGCGGACGTCCATTCCTACTGCGGCGGGAACCAGCCGGCATTCCTTCGCATCGCCGTGGACGAAGCTCCTGAGTAGCGCTGTCGGCAGATTGTCCACGCAATCCCAGCCCATGTCCTCCAGTGCGTCGAGGACGGTCGACTTGCCCGCACCGGACATTCCGGTGACGAGAAGCAGGCGAGGAGGGGACGCAAGGCGGTCTGGCACCGCCTCCGTTGTTAGAGCTTGAGACCGAGCCGGTCGAGAGCGAGCGAAACCTTCGAAGCAGCGGATGCGGTGAGGGCATCAACGCTAACCAAAGGGAGGCTGACGCCAAGCACTGGACGTTCCCGTCGCTCGTCGGGCAGTCGTTCGATCTCACTGGTGAGCTGGACGACCAGAGCAACCGGCACGTCCTTCACCGTTTCCATGTCGACGATGCCGACGCCTCGAATCTCCAGCTTGCCGGCGATCGTCGGCGGTGCGCTCGCGACCAGGCGGTCGCCCTCCCGGCGGACGATTGTCTGGTCGTCGCTCACCAAAGTGAAACCGCGATCGATAAGGCGCAGCGCCAAGTCCGACTTTCCGGAGCCCGAAGGGCCCGTGATCAGTACGGCTCGGCCGTCGGCGGCAACCGTGCTCGCGTGATGAGTCTCGGATGAAAGGAATCTGCTGCTCATGCCAGCTCCGCTACCGGCAGGCGGATGGTGAAACGTGCACCCGAAGGGGCGTCATCGCGGTCCTGCACATCGATTTCTCCGTCATGACCTTCGACAATGGCTCGGGCGATGGCCAGTCCCAGACCCGAGTGCCTGCCGAAGTCCTCATGTTCAGGCCTTACTGAGTGGAAGCGGTTAAAAATCGCTTCTCGAGCTTCTTCCGGGACACCCGGTCCTTCGTCGTCGATCCGGATACGGACCGCATCGTCGACCCGGGCCGCGGCGATCTCGACGAGTCCGCCCGATGGTGAAAAGCTGATCGCATTGTCGATGATGTTGTCGATGGCCCGGGCGAGCCGGCCGGGATCACCCATGACTACCGCTGTGTCCTTGCGGGGTCTGGCGAACGCGAGGCGCGCGTCGCCTTTCTCGCGCCGATTTTCCCAAGACCCGACGATCTGCTCGATCAGTGGACCGAGATCCACCGGCTCAAACTTTGCACGAGCCAACTCGGCGTCGGTCCTTGCCGCTTCACTGATGTCCCCGATCAGGCGATCGAGGCGGATGACATCCGCCCGAGCAACTTCCAGAAGCTTTTGCCTCAGAGCGGGGTCATCTACCCGCTCCGCGCCGTCGACGGCGGAGCGCAGCGAGGCCAGCGGGTTCTTGAGTTCGTGCGTCACGTCCGCTGCGAAATGCTCGATATTGTCCATGCGGTGACGAAGCGATTGGCTCATGTCCGACACGGCGCGGGCGAGGAATCCTATCTCATCGGCACGAGATGGCAGGCGCGGTACCTTCACCTCTCGAGCGCGCCCCAACCGCACGCGGTGTGCTGCAAGCGCCAGCCGCCGCAACGGACGGACGATCGTGCGCGCCAGGAACAGCGAAAGGAGCACCGAGAGGAGCAGAGCGAGTCCCATCGCGAGGAAGAGCGAGCGTCTCTGACTGCGCACGGTCCGAGTGAAGTTTAGATCGTTGGTCGTCAGCAGGACGACGCCGTCTCCCGAGGGCGAAGCAGCGGAGAAGACCGGTGTCAGGTCGGGGGCGTTGCGGGCCCTCGTTACCGACTTGCCCGTGTCCTTGGCGCGGACCGCTTCGGGCCAGGCCTGGACTCGGTCCTTTGCAGGCTCGATGAAGTCGTCCAGCGGCTTCGCCCCAACCAAGGCGTTGAACGCGCGATCCGCTGCCCGAGCCGCATCCTTGGTCCACTTTTGAGCGTTGGGGTCGCGGAGTTCATACGTGGGTCCCGTCAGCCGCCAACTGTCGAACTGGAGCGCACCGTCGGATCCGTAGAAGCGGACGCGGCTGTCGCTCGACCTTGCCAGGCGTTCGATTACCGCCTCCTGCGATGGCGACGGAACGGCAAGGACGCTCGCAGCAATGTCCGCTTCGCGACGTATGAGGTTCAGCCGCTCTTCGCTCAGCTGATTCCGGAAGGCGTCCAGATAGAGCACCCCGAAGGCGAGAAGCACGATGGTCAGCAAGTTCACCGCGAGAATGCGGTGAGCAAGCGTCCATTGTCCGAACCAGGGCCTGCGCGGCTTATTCATCCTGAAACTTGTATCCTGCGCCGTAGAGGGTCTCGATGGCGTCGAATTGCGGATCCGATGCCCGGAATTTACGCCGCATCCGCTTGATGTGGCTGTCGATGGTCCGGTCATCGACATACACGTCGTCCTGATAAGCCACGTCGAGGAGCTGGTTTCGGGTCTTCACGACGCCTGGCCGCTGTGCAAGCGCTTCGAGGATGAGGAACTCCGTGACGGTGAGAGTTACATCCTTCCCGTCCCACAGCACCTTGTGGCGCGCCGGGTCCATGACCAGCCGCCCACGCTCCAGGAGCACCGGTTCCGGCTCGTCCTCAGCGGCGCTCGAAGACCCCTTTGCTAGCTCCTGGCGCCGCAGGAGAGCCCGGATGCGGGCGATGAGCAGGCGCTGTGAGAATGGCTTCGAAATGTAATCGTCCGCGCCCATGGCAAGCCCAAGGGCCTCGTCGAGCTCATCGTCCTTCGAGGTAAGGAAGATCACCGGGATGTTGCTGAACTCGCGCAGGCGGCGGAGAAGCTCGATGCCGTCCATGTGCGGCATCTTGATATCGAAGACGCCAAGATCAGGCTGCTTTTCCGTAAAGGCTTTGAGGGCAGCGACAGGATCTGTGTAGACGCGAGTCACGAATCCTTCCGCCTGGAGAGCGATCGAAACGGACGTGAGTATATTCCGGTCGTCGTCGACGAGCGCGATTTCATGATTCATCGGCGATTTCGTGCCCCTGAGTGCCTTTGTGCGGCTGGATTAGCACCGTGCCGGAGTGACACAAGGAGGCGGTGGGTAGCTTTGACGCGGCAACTTCTTCGGGGTTATAGGCGCTTAGCGCATACGTATGCGGCGGCAGGCCAGCCCGGTCGCCGCCGCTTAATGTATTGGAAGAAGGGGATTTCACGTTGACCGACCGGGTGCCGCAGTTCGGCCTGGATGACCAGGGCATCGCGACCAGTGCAGAGCTCCATTGGAACCTCGAAACTGCGCCGTTGGTGGAAGCGGCTATTCAGCGCGGCGAGGGGCGGCTGACGAAGGACGGCGCGCTGCTGGTCGACACCGGCAAGTTCACCGGTCGAAGCGTGAAGGACAAATTCGTCGTTCGCGACGCCACGACCGAGGACACGATCAACTGGGGCCCAATCAACCAGCCGATGACGACTGAGCATTGGGGCAACCTGAAAGCCGATTTCATGGCGGCGCTGAAGGAGCAGAAGGAGCTCTACGTCGCGGACCTGTTCGGCGGCAGCCAGCCGGAATATCGCGTCAACGTGCGCGTGATCACGCAGTTGGCTTGGCACAATCTGTTCGTGCGCACTCTGCTGGTCCGACCAAAGGCCGAAGAACTCGCCGGCTTCACGCCCGAATATACGATCATCAACCTGCCGAGCTTTAAGGCCGATCCGGCGCGTCACGGCAGCCGCAGCGACACGGTGATCGCGGTCAACCTGACCGAGAAGATGATCCTGATCGGCAACACCGAATATTCGGGGGAAATGAAGAAGGGCGTGTTCGGCCTCCTGAATTTCCTGCTCCCGGCGCAGGGCGTGATGCCGATGCATTGCTCGGCCAACATCGGCGCGGACGGCAAAAGCGCGATTTTCTTCGGCCTGTCCGGTACCGGCAAGACCACGCTTTCGGCTGACGCCAGCCGCACATTGATCGGCGACGACGAGCATGGCTGGTCG
>JBKPKE010000200.1:0-5923 GCA_046730955.1 Pseudomonadota bacterium | reverse complement strand
AGCGCGAAGCCATCGAAGCGCTGACCGCCGACAAGAAGGTCCCCGAATTCCGCCCCGGCGACACGCTGCGCGTCGGCGTGAAGGTCATCGAAGGCGACCGCACCCGCGTCCAGGCGTTCGAAGGCGTTTGCATCGCCCGTTCGAACAAGGGCGTCGGCTCCAGCTTCACCGTCCGCAAGATCAGCTTCGGAGAGGGCGTCGAGCGCGTCTTCCCGCTTTACTCGCCCGCGATCGATTCGATCGAGGTGGTGCGCCGCGGTGCAGTTCGCCGCGCGAAGCTCTACTACCTCCGCGGCCGCCGCGGTAAGTCGGCTCGTATCGCCGAGCGTCGCGACACGCGCCGCGACGAGGCAAAGAAGGCCGAAAGCACCGAGGCCTGAGGTTCAGTCGCGGCGCGGTCTTATCGCGCTGCGATCGACCAGCTTGGTGTACAAGTGCCAGGTCGCGTAGCCGAGCCATGGCAGCACGACCGCCAGCCCGATGAACAGCGGGATGGAGCCCAGCACCAGCAGGGCCGCGACGATCACACCCCAGCGGAACAGCACGCCCGGGTTTTCCCGGGCGGCGCGCCATGACGTGGACACCGCCTCCGACGCGCTGATGTCGCAGTCGACCAGCATCGGCAGCGAGACCACGCTCATGCCGACGACGAGTGCGGCGAACGCCAGCCCAACCAGATTGCCGAGCACGATCAGCGCCCAGCCTTCCTTCGTCGTGAAAAGACGAGTTATGAAATCGCCGGTCGAATGGAAATCGTACCAGACGAAGTTCGACACCCAGGGCGGGTTCCACCAGCCCCACAGTAGGACATAGAGCGAGCCGGCGGCGGCGAGCCAAAGCGCGAAGATGGCGAGCAGAAGTCCGCCAACCGCGACGATTTCATCGGCCGCAGGACGCTTCCTGACGTCCAGGAAATGCTGCCAGTTCGAGCTTAGTCCCTGCTCCCGCCGCCTTGCCATCTCGTAAAAGCCGATCGCTGCGACGGGCCCGAGCAAGCCGATGCCGGCTACGACCGGAAATAGAAGCGGCAACAGCGGCGCGCCCAGGATGACGGCCGCCGCGACGACACCGATAAGAGGATAGAGCAGTCCCACGAAGATCAGGTCGCCCCGCATCTCCATGAAGTCGGCCCAGCCTTCGCGAAGCGCGGCATCGGCGTCGGCATGGGTGATCTTCCGGACGGGGATCGTGGCAGAGGAACGCGACGGGGACGCGGATACTGTAGTTGCAGGCACGAGAACCTCCCTTCACGCAAGGGCGCGTCTCGCGACCGGCGCGGGGCGCGTCGCTGAACCGGAGTACAATATCAAAGTTTCACCGCAGATTCGACCGGCCCGGGACCTGCCGACCTTGGTAAAAGAGCCATGGTGCACTAGGTGCGTCCGCGAAACGGAGGAATTTCAAGATGGGTTATCGGGTCGCGGTCGTCGGTGCGACGGGCAATGTCGGTCGCGAAATGCTGAACATTCTCGCGGAGCGGCAATTCCCGCTGGACGAAGTCGCTGCGGTCGCTTCGGCGCGCTCCACCGGCAACATCATCGATTTCGGCGATTCCGGCGAGGAGCTGAAGGTCAAGAACCTCGAGCATTTCGACTTCACTGGCTATGACATCGCTCTCTTCGCGGCCGGCTCGGGCCCGACCAAGATCCATGCGCCACGAGCCGCGGAAGCCGGGTGCACGGTGATCGACAACAGCTCGCTTTACCGGATGGATCCCGACGTTCCGCTGATCGTACCCGAGGTGAACGCGGAGGCAATCTCCGGCTACCGGAAGAAGAATATCATTGCGAACCCGAACTGCTCGACTGCGCAGTTGGTGGTCGCGCTCAAGCCGCTTCATGACGCAGCCACGATCAAGCGGGTGGTCGTCGCGACCTACCAGTCCGTTTCGGGCACTGGGAAGGCGGGGATGGACGAGCTCTTCGAGCAGAGCCGCAACATCTTCGTCGGCGATTCGAACGAACCCAGGGTCTATCCCAAGCAGATCGCCTTTAACGTCATCCCGCATGCGGGCGATTTCCTCGACGACGGCTCGACGACCGAGGAATGGAAGATGGTCGTCGAAACCAAGAAGATCCTCGATCCCGCCATCAAGCTGACCGCCACTTGTGTTCGCGTCCCCGTCTTTGTCAGCCATTCGGAAGCGGTGAACATCGAGTTCGAGAATGAGATCTCGGCCGACGAGGCTCGCGATATCCTTCGTGAGGCGCCCGGCCTGATGGTCGTCGATAAGCGCGAGCCCGGTGGCTACGTCACACCGATAGAAGCCGTCGGCGAATATGCGACCTACGTCTCACGCATCCGCGAGGACCCGACGGTCGAGAATGGCCTTTCCCTCTGGGTCGTTAGTGACAACCTCCGCAAGGGCGCGGCGCTGAACGCGGTGCAGATTGCAGAGCTTCTCGGCAGAAAGCACCTGCAAAAGGCCGCCTGAGGTTAAGGCTTATCGGCCCAGTATCTGAGAAGCTGCGACTGAACGAGTTGCAGGCGCGTGAAGTTCTCGTGGCTCATCTTAAGTCCCTCAAGCGCTGCCACTTCGTTCAGGTTGAAAAGCAGGTTGCGGCGGAAGGGGTCCGGGATCCGGCTCTGGATGAAGGTGATTGCGACGAGTCTTTCACCTTTCGTGACTGGCTCGACCTGATGCAGCGTATCCGACGGATAGACGATCGCCTCGCCTGCGCGCAGCTTGAAGCGAATGTCAGCGTCGCCGAGCTGGACGTGTAGCGACCCACCTTCGTAGTCGGCGGGATCGTTCAGGAAGATCGTGCAGCTGAGGTCCGATCGTAGCTCCCCGCCCGGCGTGCGCATGAAGGCGGAGTCCGAGTGCGCGCCATATTTCATCCCGGGCCGGTAACGGGTCATCAGGGGCGGAGCGATCATCGCTGGAAAGGCGAATTCGCGGAATTCCTCGCTCCGCGCGAACGCCCGGGAAAGCAATTGTGAGCTTTTCTGGAAGTCCTGGACCTCATGAAGCTGCTCGTTTTGCTTGGCCGTGTTGTGCGGATTGGTGATGCGCCCGTCGACGAACGAGGCCGACGCGGAAATGCGTCTGCACTCGGCAATCTCTTGAGGCGTAAGAAGCGGCAAAATTCGATACATCATCGGTCCGAAGTTGAGCGGTCGAGAGCGCGCGCGAGCGCCGGGGTCTTGTCCGCCGCTTGTCGGAGCATGGCAAGGGCTTGCTCAATCGCAGCGCCGTACTTCGCAGCAGCCTCGTTCAGTATTTGGCGGCGAGTTTCAGGGCCGAATTCGTGATCCAACGACTTGGAATAGCGCCGCATGAGAGGCCCACGGGCGATTTCGCGGATCTCGCGGTCGCCGGCCGTCAGGCCGAAGAAGCTTGCGACGTTGTTCAACCCAGCTTCGGGGTTTTCGAGGAAGTCGTCGAAGTCTTGCCAGAGTACAGATTCGGGAGGGAGCGCTGCGGCCGCAACTTCCAACGCCGTCATTTCGCACGCCCACACCAGCCCCGCGACGTTGGCCGGGCTTGGCTGCTCGGGCCAGTTGATCCCGAGAGCCCGTGCACGAGCCAGGTAATAGGATGCGAGCGTATGCAGCTCTGCCTGCGACCGGTCGCCCGCCAGGATCGTTTGCAAATAAGCGCGGGGCGACGCGTAGAGGAGCAGCGCGCGGCCCTGCTCGCCGGCGAGCTCATCGGCGATTGCGCTCACCATGCTGGTCGTCTTCACGATCGCGGTCTGGCCCGAGCCGAAACTGCGGGACATCAAAGCGCGCATGACGGGGATGAACTTGTTGCGAACTTCCGGTGGGAAGAATGTCAGGTCGCGAAGGGCTCGTGGTTCGCGGACCGCCAAGACACCATCCAGTTCACCGAGCAAGCGGGAGACCAGCGTCGATCCGACATGTCCGATATGAAAGATCCATCTAGCATCGCTGCGCGCCTGTGGAGGCTTGGCCTCAGCGACCTCGATCCACGTCAACAGGTAAGAAGTTCGCGAAGGCCCGAGGATGCGGTCGTCGAGGAAGCTCTCCTGCCGATAGTCCTCGGAGGTTAGCTGGACGAAGCGGACCAGGCCGGCATTCGGGTCGACCGCTTGCGCAACCCAGCGCGCGTCGTTCCAAATCTCGTCTGCGGTCGGAGTGCTGGACATGCTGCCCCTTAGCCGCGCAAATGGCCATGCTCCAAGGGAGAGGATGAATGGCTGATCAAATGCGGGGCGGGTGCGCCTGTGGGCGCGTGCGCTACACAGCGACGGTTCACGATGACGAAGCCTATCTTTGTCACTGCCGGATGTGCCAGCGAGCAACCGGTTCCGTCTCCATCGCATTCAAGAATGTAAAGCAGGCAGAAGTGCAGTGGGACGGCGAGCCGGACTGGTTCGACAGCTCGCCAATCGCCGTCCGCCCTTACTGCCGTGAATGCGGTACGTCGCTCGGTTTCGCCTTCAAGGAAGGCAGCGGAAACATGGACCTTACCGTCGCAAGCTTCGACGATCCGTCACGTTTCAAGCCGAAGCATCATTTCGGCGCCGAGAGCATCCACCGCGCCTGGCTCAACACCGAGGGTCTGAAGGAAATGCGGACGGAGGACTATCAGAAGCTCGTCGACAAATGGGTCGAAGCGACGGGTGCGTTCCCTGGCTGAGACTGTCCTAAGGGAATCTCTACGTTTGCGTTTCCTCGCCTTCCCGGGGGAGCGTGGCGTAGCAAGGAAGATTGTCCGGAACATGGGCCCATGGCACTCGATCCTTCACAAAGATCGCCATCCGGGGTTCGAAAAGAGAGCTTTCGTCGAGAGACCCCGCGTAGATCGTATGCCAGTCCGAACTCTTGCGAGCGCCACCGAAGACGAGACTTCCGCAGAAACCGCATGAGTTTCGCACCGCTTCACTGCCATTGAAGGACGTCGTTCGAAACTCTCGTGAGTCGCCTGAGATGCTGACGTTTTCGCTCTTGAAGCCGATGAACGGGATGCATCCGGAACCGGAGATCCTTCGGCAGTCGGAGCAATAGCAAAAGCCGGCATAAATCGGCGCGCCAACCGCCTTGTATCGCAGCCGGCCACAAAGACATCCGCCCAAATATGTCGTTTCCGGCATTGCTCTCTCATTCCAAAAGGGGCCGGCTTCTAGCAAAACTGCAGCGAGACGACCGAACGCATCCCGCTTTGTACCCATTGCGAAGAGCCGCGAGAATATTATCCTCGTTAGGCCGCTGACAAAGTTGGGAGCTGGTCGTGATCGTTGCTGCCTTGATGCTCGCCGCAACTGCTCCAGCCGCGGCTGACACAGCGATTTATGATCAGTCGACCGCGGGCAAATTGCTCTGCTCAAATCCCGACGCTGCGACAAAGACTTGCTCCGCAATCTCTTCGTACGTCTCCGGAAAGAACGGAACTTTCGTCGAGACCTCGGAAGTGCTTCTCCCGGCCGCGCGGCCGATTACGCTGGAGCTTCGTCTGCCGGCTCAAATCAAGGGTTCCGTAATTTGCGGAGTGATGGGAGAGGCAGATCTCCGGAAGGGCCGCGTCCGTATCGACGGCTCGCCCCTGCCGCCGGCGCAGAATGCCGCAGCCTTGGGAAAACTCGTTGAGAAACTGAAGCCGATGTTCGGTCGCCAGGTTTGTGAAGAAATCAGGGTCGAGGAAGGCCGTTTGATGAAATATGGCCAAGCCGAACGTGTAGACATCAAGCTACCGGGAAAGCCCGTTCGCTGGATTAGCGAAGCTGATGGTTACAAGGTTGGTCCACGCTAACTGCGCATTGCAATGTAGGAGAGCGGCAGAGATGCGACCGTATGCTGTCGCTTCGGCTTTCTCCTTCTTGTGCGAAACCTGACGCTTGCGCGAACGTATCTGGGATAGCGCGCGCACGCGCACGCGTAGGAGTGCGACTTTTGTGACTTTTCGGCAGCCGGCCGAAGGGCTCACAACCACGAACATTGGGAACATTCGGGATGCCTG
>JBKPKE010000199.1:0-33489 GCA_046730955.1 Pseudomonadota bacterium | reverse complement strand
CAGCCGGTCCGCGATCGCCGAGGCCGCGCGGCAGGCGCTCGGAATCGAGGAGCATTCCGCGGACGGTCTCACGACCGCTCAACAGCTGCAGGCGATCGACGAGGAAACGGACCGCCTCGTCGCCAGTCAGCTGACGGTCCTGTCCCAACTGCAGGAATCGCTCACGCAGGTCGGCGTCAGCACGATCGGGTTCGAAAAGCTCGACGACGATGCGGAAGCCTGGCTCGACCAGCATTTCCGGGAGCAGATCTTCCCTATCCTGACCCCGCAGGCGATCGATCCCGCCCACCCCTTCCCATTCATTCCGAACAAGGGCTTCACCCTGATCTTCGAGCTTCGCCGGGGACGCGCAGCGGCCATTCGCGAGCTGATCATGCTGCCGACCGCGGTTCCGCGCTTCATCCGCATTCCGGGCAAGAAGGCGCGCTACATCTCGCTGGAAACGCTGATCCGGAGAAAGACCGATTATCTGTTCCCCAAATATACGGTGGTCGGCGGCGGAGCCTTCCGCGTCATCCGGGACAGCGACATCGAGGTCGAGGAAGAGGCCGAGGACCTGGTCCGTTACTTCCGAACGGCCATCAAGCGCCGGCGCCGCGGACGGGTCGTCCGCCTGGAGATCGAACCGGAGATGCCGGACTCGCTTGTGCGCGGGATCAAGCAGGGTCTCGATGCCGGCAATGCGATCATCTCCGACGAATTCTCACTGCTCGGACTGAACGACCTTTCGATCATCGTCGATGAGGGTCGGCCCGATCTCAAGTTCCGCCCGTTCGACCCGCGTTTCCCGGAGCGCATCCGCGAACATGGCGGGGACTGTTTCGCCGCGATCCGCGAAAAGGACCTGATCGTCCATCACCCCTACGAAAGCTTCGAGGTGGTGGTGGAGTTCGTCCGGCAGGCCGCCGCCGACCCGGAGGTCGTCGCGATCAAGCAGACGCTTTACCGTGCAGGCAAGCAGTCGGCGATCATAAAAGCGCTGATCGACGCCGCCGACGCGGGCAAGTCCGTCACCGCCGTCGTCGAGCTGAAGGCGCGCTTCGACGAGGAGCAGAACATCCTGTGGGCGAACGCTCTGGAACGCGCCGGCGTCCAGGTCGTGTACGGCTTCGTCGACTGGAAAACGCACGCCAAGGTGTCGATGGTCGTAAGGCGCGAAGCCAAGGGCTATCGCACCTACTGCCACTTCGGAACGGGCAATTATCATCCGGTCACGGCGCGCATCTACACCGATTACAGCTATTTCACGGCGGACCCGCGGATCGGCCGCGATGCTGCGAAACTGTTCAACTACATCACCGGCTACCTCGAGCCGAAGAACCTACGGCAGCTCGTGATCTCGCCGCTCGGGATGCGTGCCGAGCTCACCAGGCTGATCGACGTCGAAATTGCCTCGGCCAAGGCAGGAAAGCCATCCGGCCTTTGGGCGAAGCTCAATTCCCTCGTCGACCCCATTCTCATCGACAAGCTGTACGAGGCAAGCCAGGCGGGCGTGCCGATCGACCTCGTCGTGCGTGGCATCTGCTGCCTCAGGCCAGGCGTGCCCGGCATGTCCGAAAATATCTTCGTCAAGTCGATCGTCGGCCGTTTCCTGGAACATGCGCGCATGTGGTGCTTTGCCAACGGACATGAGCTGCCGCACCCGGGCGCCAGGGTGTACATCAGCTCCGCTGACTGGATGCCGCGTAATTTGGACAGGCGGATCGAATATATGCTGCCCATTGAGAATCCGACCGTGCACGCGCAGCTGCTCGATCAGTCGATGGTCGCCAATCTCATCGATAATGAGCAGAGCTGGCGCCTGCTGCCGGACGGCACGTATGAAAGGCTCCAGCCGAAAGCGAATGACGCGTTCAACCTGCACGAATATTTCATGGACAACCCGTCGCTTTCGGGACGAGGCCAATCGCTGAAAAAGGGCCGTCGGGTACCGAAGCTTCGGTTCCAGCGCGGACGCTAAGGGCGCAGCCGAGTGCCGCAACGCCAGCCTGTCGGCATCATCGACATCGGCTCCAACTCAGTCCGCCTCGTCATTTATTCGGGCCGCCATCGCGCGCCTTCGCCCATCTTCAACGAAAAGGTCATGGCCGGCCTCGGCGCGGGACTTGGCGAGACGGGGAGGCTCAACGACGCCAGCCAGGAGCGAGCGCTCGCCGCGCTCGAACGATACCGGCTTCTGCTGAAGCATATGCGCGTGCGCCAGGTACAGGTCGTCGCCACGGCTGCCGTGCGCGATGCGCGCAACGGTCCGCAATTCGTGCGCGAGGTCGAAAAGATCGGCCTGCCGTGCGAGGTCATCAGTGCGGCCGACGAAGCCTACTTTTCGGGGCTCGGCGTCGTCTCGGCATTCCCGGGCGCCGACGGGATCGTGGGAGACCTCGGGGGCGGAAGCCTGGAGCTGATCGAAGTGGCCAACGGCGAAGCCATTGGCGGGATTTCGCTTCCGCTCGGCGTCCTTCGTGTGGAACGCGGCAAGTCAGGGTCGAAGGCCGCGCTCGAGATCCTCAAAGCGGGTCTCAAGAAGAGCGGGTTGGGGAAGAAGGGCCGCGGCAGACCCTTCTATATGGTTGGCGGATCGTGGCGCGCGCTGGCGCAGATCCACATGACAGTCACCGATTTTCCGCTGCCCGCCACCCACCATTATCGGATGAAGCCGAGCCAAGCCGCCGAATTGAAGCGCCTGGCCGAAATTCCAGGCGATTGGATGAAGACAGTGGCGGCCGCCCGCCAGGCCACTGCTCCGATCGCTGCCATGCTCCTTCAGCATATTGCGGAAGAGCTGGAACCGAGCGAGCTGATTGTCTCGGCCTTCGGTCTACGCGAAGGTCTGCTCTATTCCGCGCTTCGGCCCGCCACGCGCCGGAAGGACCCGCTGATCGAAGCTGCGCGCGAGTCCGGGGGCGGCGAGCATCGCTTCGGCCAACATGGCGACCTGCTCCATCGCTGGATTTCGCCTTTGTTCGAGGACAGGCCCGGCATGGATCGCCTTCGGCTTGCTTCCTCTCTTCTGGCCGACGTGGCCTGGCAGGCAGCACCGATGTTCCGTGCGGACCGCGGAGTCGAGATGGCGCTGCACGGCGACTGGACTGCTGTGGATGCACCCGGTCGTATCATCATGGCCCAGGCCCTCACTTCGAACTTCGGCCGGGACGGTTTGCCGGACATTCGCTTGCAGGAATTGGTCAAGCCCGAGCATTTGCAGCGCGCTCATTGCTGGGGACTGGCGATGCGCCTTGGCCAGCGTCTTAGCGGCGGAGTCACCTCGGTGCTCGAGCGGACGAGCCTGTCACGCAATGAAGGCGCTTTGCGTCTCCACGTTCCCCCAGCCGAGGAATCGCTGGCCGGCGACGCTGTGCGGCGAAGGCTGCAGCGGCTCGCGGAGGCGCTGGAGCTTCGACCCGAGGTTGTCGCCGCATTGTAGCAAGCAGCCGGTGTGGCCTTCCGCAGTGCCCCTCGCTAGAGGGCTCCCATGGGGGGATTGTCGTCCACCGAACAGGCCGCGATCGAGCGGGCCCAGTCTGAGCCGATGCTCGACCAGGTCCTTGCCTGGTCTGCGATCAACAGCGGCTCGCGCAATCTTTCGGGGCTTGCCGCAATGGCCGGGCTTCTCGGGGACGCGTTCGCCGGCCTCCCGGGCGAGCTGGAGCTGCTAGATCCGGCCAGGGTCGAGGCAGTCGATGCTGCCGGCAAGACGATCGAACTTCAGCACGGCCGGAATCTGCGTCTGATCGTGCGGCCCGAAGCGGCGTTGCAGCTCCTCTTCACCGGCCACATGGACACCGTGTTCGCCGTCGATCACCCGTTCCAGGAGACACGCTGGCTCAACGATGAAGTCATCAACGGCCCCGGCACTGCGGACATGAAGGGCGGCGTCGCCGTGATGCTTGCCGCGCTCAAGGCGATCGAGGCGAGCAATATCGCCGGAACGATTGGCTATGAGGTCGTCATCAACAGCGACGAGGAAGTCGGTTCGCTCGGCTCCGCGGCGCTGATCGCGGAGGCCGCGCGCGGCAAGAGAGCGGCGCTCACCTACGAACCCTCGGCGCTTCCCGACGGAACGCTTGCTGGCGCACGGCCGGGGAGTGGGAATTTCAGCTTCGTAATCAAGGGCCGCTCCGCGCATGCAGGTCGCAATCCGGACGATGGCCGAAACGCACTGCTCGCCGCGGCCGATCTCGCATTGCGGTTCGAAGCCATGCGCAAGCCGGGCCTTACCGTAAACCCGGCGAAGATCGACGGCGGCTCTCCTTCGAACGTCGTTCCCGATCTCGCCGTGCTTCGCGTCAACCTGCGGCCAGCGACGCCGGAGCTTGAAGCGGAGGCTGGCCAAATGATTGCGCGGGCCGTCGGCGAAGTCTCGGCCGAGCGCGACGTCACGATCGAGCTCAGCGGCGGCTTTGCTCGTCCGCCGAAGCCGATGACGCCCGACATGGAAGCCCTGTTCGGCCTGGTCCGCCAGGCAGGAGCCGATCTCGGACAGACGATCGGCTGGCAGCCGACCGGCGGCGTATGCGACGGAAACAATATCGCTGCCTGCGGCGTGCCCGTTGTCGACACCATGGGTGTGCGCGGCGGCAAGATCCACAGCATGGAGGAATTTCTGATCGTCGAAAGCCTGAAGGAACGCGCGGCATTGTCAGCGCTCACCATCCTCCGCCTGGCCGGAGACGCTGCTTGAGCTTCCGCATCCGTCCCGCGACCGCCGAGGATTTCGCCGCCATCTACGAAATGGCCAAGCTCACTGGCGGCGGCTTCACCAACCTTCCGCCGGACCGCGGGACGCTTGTCGCCAAGCTCGCCCGCTCGGCGAAGAGCTTCGAGCGAGAGGACGACGCGCAAGAGGGCGACATGTACATGTTCGTCCTTGAAGACCCCAAGGCGAAGCTGATCCGCGGCACGTGCCAGGTGTTCGGCCAGGTCGGCGTGATCCAGCCTTTCTATTCCTATCACCTGAGCACCCTGACCCAGACCAGCCCGGAGCTTGGCAAAACCTTCCGCAACCAGCGTCTGTCGCTGACCACGGACCTTGAAGGGTCGTCAGAGGTCGGAGGTCTATTCCTTCACCCGGCATCGCGCGCCGGTGGGCTCGGTTCGCTGCTCGCACGGAGCCGCTATCTCTTTATCAAACAGCACCGTGCCCGCTTCGGGCCGCGCGTCCTGGCCGAGCTCCGCGGAGTGATGGACGAGGCGGGTAACGCGCCTTTCTGGGATGCGCTCGCCGGCAAGTTCTTCGGAATGACTTTCCCTGAAGCGGACGAGTTCAATGCCGTGCATGGGACGCAGTTCATCGCCGACCTGATGCCGCGTTCACCGGTCTACGTAGCCCTGCTGACCGATGCCGCGCGCGCGGTGATCGGCCAGCCTCACCCGAGCGGGAAGGCTGCGCTCCGGATGCTCGAGGAAGAAGGCTTTCACTACGACCGCTACGTCGACATCTTCGATGGCGGGCCGACGGTGACTGCGCAGACGGATCAAATCCGAACGGTGCGGGAATCTTCGGTCGAGACGGTCTGCGAGATCGGTGAAGGCGGGCGCACCAAGACGCTCCTCGCCGCGGGCCGCCTCAAGGACTTCCGTGCCTGCTTCGCGTGCACCAAGCGCGCGGCGAAGAAGGGAATCTGCATTGACACGGAGGCCGCGGAGCTGCTCGAGGTGAAGGTCGGCGACCAGGTTCTCGCGGTCTCCCGCTGATGCCGCTCCAGGAGATCAACTTCGACGGGATCATCGGGCCCTCGCACAATTATGCGGCGCTGAGCTTCGGCAATGTCGCATCGATGAAGCATGGTGGGCAGATCTCGCAGCCGCGCGCCGCGGCCTTGCAGGGCATCGACAAGATGCGCGCCAACCTTGCGCTCGGATTGGCGCAGGGCATCTTCCTGCCTCACGCGCGGCCGAACCGCGCATGGCTTGCTGATCTCGGAACGGACATTGAGCGGTGCGAGCCGGCTTTGGCCGCGAACGCATTGTCGGCATCGGCCATGTGGGCTGCGAATGCCGCAACTATCTCCCCCGCACCGGATACGGCGGACGGAAAGTGCCACCTGACCGTCGCGAACCTCCGCACCATGCCGCACCGAAGCCATGAATGGCCGGGAACGCTGGCGCAGCTGCGGCTCGCCTTCGCCGATGAGAGCGCGTTCAAGGTCCACGCTCCTGTCCCGCCCGCATTCGGCGATGAAGGCGCGGCGAACCATATGCGTCTGGCTCCTGCACACGGCGAGCCCGGCGTGGAGCTTTTCGTTTACGGCGTGAGCGGTGGGGCCTTCCCTGCCCGCCAGCATGTCGAAGCGTCGAAGGCAGTCGCGCGCCGGCATCGACTGGACCCGGAGCGAGCCGTTTTCGTCGAGCAGTCGGAAGAAGCGATTGCCGCCGGCGCGTTCCACAATGACGTAGTCGCCGTCGCGAACGAGCGCGTGCTTTTCGCGCACGAGCTGGCTTTCCAGGACCGCGACAGCGTCGTCGTCTCCTGCGAGCGGCTCGTTGCCGGCTTCGAGCTGGTTGAAGTGCCGGCCGCCGAGGTCCCGCTCGAGGACGCGATCCGCTCCTATCTGTTCAACGCGCAGCTGGTGACGCCGTCCGACGGCGAGATGACGCTCATCGTGCCGACCGAGGCGCGTGAGACCCCTTCCGTCTGGACCTGGCTTGAGCGCCATGTGGCGGGCAATGGTCCAATCCGTCGCGTCGAGGTGGTCGATGTGCGCCAGTCGATGGCCAACGGTGGCGGACCCGCTTGTCTAAGGCTCCGGGTCGTAGCCGACCCGAACACCGTCGACCCGCGCTTCCTCGTCGACGATCGGAAGCTGGACGCCCTGGCCGAAGTTGTTCGCACGCACTGGCCCGTCGAGATTGCCGGCTCGGATCTTCAGTCGCCAGCTCTCATCCAGATGGTGGAAGAGGCGCGCTCCGCACTGCTCGAGGCACTCGGCCTGCCGGAGCTCGCCTGACCAAATCCCGAAACGGGACGATTTCACTTCTTAACACAATCGTAACCCTGTTCTTTAGGGAGCGAACGGCTCAAAACTGCGGGTCAGTCGTTCACGCGTTAACGAATGGCCATGCTGAAGAAAATCGGACGCCTCTTCGTCATCAAGACACGCACGGAAGCGTGGCTGGTGACCTATGCGATCGCTGCTGGAGCGGTTGAGCGGGCCCGGCATTATCTCGAGATGTATCCGGGGCATTCCGGCTGGCTTCTCGCTTTGGCGTGCACGGGCGTCGTGTTCATCGCCGGGGCGAAACTGCTCGATTCTGTGAAGCCGGCTCCCGCCGTGGTGAAGGTCGGGCCCTATTCAGCGCCGGTTCGGCGGCACCCTATTCGTAATCGACCCAGATCGCGCCTGACGCATTCCGGTTCAGAATCACCGCTTTCACTTCGCAAAGATTGACCCCGCTCCAGACGACGGTGCCGACGCCCTGGAGCGTCGCCTGAATGTCGAAGGCGCAATCGGGATCGCTAAATGACATGGCGCCGCGAGCGCCGGGCGATGGAGCGGACCCCAAGTCCTTCCAGTCCTTCGTCCCATAGCGGCGGATCGTCAGGCCGGTCATGTTGAGGCCGGTATTGTTGACGACGGAGAAGCCGCTCGCGCCCGCGGTGGCAGGTACGGGGACGGCCGTCAGCGAAGCGGCAAAGACAAGGGCGGACAACAGCCTTCGCATCGCCGACATTATATTTTGGAAAACTGCCCGCCGCTACGGTTGAGTAGCGGCGGGCTGAACTTCAGGCCGCCTTGAGCTCGTGATAGCTCGAGCGCGAGCTCCAGCCGACCACGCTAACAGCGTTGCCCTGACGATAGCCTTCCTGGAGCGGCAGAGCCGTCCCACAGAAAGCGCATTCCGCCAGCAGGCGGCCAAGATACCAATGCGTCCGACCGCAACCCGGGCAGTGGTTCGCCTCATTCTCGCGATACACGGCGTGATAGCCCCGCATCGCGGGATTGAATGGGTCGCGGCGGGATTCGATCGAAGTAAGCATTCGTCTTTCCTTCCAGCGTCTGTCGGTCCCAGCCTTCGAAACGCCTAACGAGCGATGAGTCGTTAGGTTTCGGAGATAATCTGCAATTGCGGCCGAATTGTCGCCGCCGAGCCACAACTTGTGTCAGTCCGGGACGTATCGGACAGGCCTGCGGAGGGGCCTGTGGATATTAACCGACTCTTAGGGGTCATCGAGCATCGTGCGCTTTGGGGGAGGGGCTGCCTGCGGGGAGGCGTGGACCATGGAGTCGAACGAGCGTTACTATCGTCGAAGGGCAATCGAAGAACGAATGGCAGCACAGCGGGCGATTACGGAATCGGCTCGCGCCTGGCATGCAAAGCTTGCGGCTGAATTCGCACAGCGCGCGGACCTCAGTGGTCCCAGCCTGGGAAGTGCAAGTCTGACGACGATTGCCGCGAACGCCTGAACGTCCGACGGATTGAGCGAGTGCACGTTCGTCGCCTCGCCGACCGTCTTTCCAATTCAGATAGTTGAGCAGCCCTCACGCGATTGAATCGCGTGACGGTTGGCTGCGTTCGGCTTCCCGTGATGGCGCCCGTCCGTTGCTCTGCAAGCATGAACCTCGTGTCGCTTTCCCCGCATTCCGGATTAGCCGCAGGACCCCCATTATGCCGCGCGCGAGTCCGTAGTGGAGCTGCGGCAACGCTGCTAACCGAGCGATATGAGGCCGATCGCCGAGCATGAGCCAATGGATCGCGCGCGTTTCGAGCGCGAGATCGTTCCCAAGGGTGAGCCGGCGGTGTTCCGCGGGCTAGTCGCCGACTGGCCAGTGGTCCGGGCCGCCAAGGACGGAGCCGAAGCCCTCGCTGAAATGCTGCGCTTCGCCGCGACGGACGAGCCTTTCCAGGCGTGGTTTGCGCCGCCTGAGATCGAAGGCCGGTTCAAGTACAATGCTGATTTCAGCGGCTTCAACTTCGAGCGAAAGTTGGCGACGCTCGATCAACTGCTGGATTTGCTGCTGCGCCAGCGTGGACACGACAAGCCTTACTCAATGTACGCAGGCGGGATCCCGATCCAAAAGTACATTCCCAGCCTACTTCCGAATATTCCGGTGTCGATGCTGGATATGACGCGCGAAACGCTCATCTCGCTATGGATCGGTAACAGGACGCACACCGCCACCCACTGGGACCAGTCGCAGAATCTCGCTTGCGTCGTCGCGGGCCGACGGCGATTCACTCTATTCCCGCCCGAGCAACTGAAGAACCTCTACGTCGGGCCGCTGGAATTCACTCTTGCCGGTCAGCCGACCAGTCTTGTCGACATCGACGCGCCCGACCTTGAGACCTACCCTCGGTTCGACAAAGCGCTGAAGAGCGGACTGCGGGCGGAACTCGGTCCGGGTGACGCACTCTACATTCCGGCCATGTGGTGGCACGACGTGCTCTCACTCGATGATTTCGGGTCATTGATCAATTTCTGGTGGCGCGATGCCGAGCCGCCGCTGCTCACCCCGCTCAACGCGCTCTATCACGCAGTCATCACGATGAGGGACCTGCCGCCGAACGAGCTGGCGGCGTGGCGGAACATGTTCAATCATTACATCTTCGGAGACGATGGCGATCCGGTCGCTCATTTGCCGGAGCAGGCCCGGGGCATCCTCGGGCGGCGCACGCCGGAGCTGGTCGCCCAGGTCAGAGAGCTTCTGCTCAAGGCACTGAGCCGATCCTGACGGTTCCGAATGGAGTGCGTGACCGATCAGGTTTGACTTGGTCGAGTGACCGGCGGTCCCGCACTTTCAGCCGCTTTGCGGTTCCACACGGTCTCGTTTCTGGTGAGCGGCCGTGCCCAGAAGCTGATCGAAATGATGTAAGCTAGCAGCGCCAGGATCAGGAACATCGCTCCGCGGAGGCCGATATTGTCGCCCAGCCAGCCGATCGCGAGCGGCACCAGCGCTCCCCCCAGTATGCCGGTGCACAGGATGCCGGTGAAAGAACCGTGGTGCTCCGCCACAGAGTTGAGAGCCAGAGCGAAGATGATCGACCACATGACCGAAAGGGCGAAACCGCAGAGCGGAAAAGCGATCAGTGCGACCTGGGTGGAACCGAGCAGCGCAGCCAGCACACAGCAGACAGCACCGAAGCCGAACAGCCGCAGGATCAGCTGTGAATCGAGCAAACGAAGCAGCACCAGGCCCAGCATGCATCCGATCACCATGAGACCCCAGAAGAGGCTCACGGTATAGGCCCCGGTCGTTTCCGCGGGGACGCCGTGATAGTCGAGGAGAAACTGGCCCATCCAATTGGCGAGGCCTTGCTCGGTCCCGACATAAGCAACGATCCCGGCGAAGAAGAGCAACACATATTTGCTGCGAAGCAATTCGAGATAGGTGCCGAACGACCCCACTCGCTCATCCTCTGCAAGCTCTGCCTTGGGCAGGCGCATCATCGCGGTTAGCGCGATGAAGCCCGCGAAGACGAGGCCCGCACCCGCGTAGAAAGGCACCCAGGGCGGGCCCAAAGCGGAAAATTTCTGTTGATGGGTTTGGAGCAGGCTGAGCGCGAACGGGCTGAGGAATGAGGCAGCGCCGAAAACAAGCTGGCCGAGCACGGCGTAGAATGCGAAATGCCCTTCACCAACAGTCGACCGGGTGAGCGGATTGATGACCACCTGCAACATCGCCATGCCTAACCCGATGACGAACAAACCCCCGACGACGGCCAGGTAGGAAGCTGAACTGGCGATCAACAGGCAGCCTAGCGTATTGAGGCTGAAGGCACCGAGCATTGTGACGCTCTGGCCCCGCCTCTCCAGCAAGAAACCGGCAGGAATAGAAATAACACCATAGGCCAGGAAGAAAGAAAAAGGCAAGAACCCAGCCAAGGCGTAGTTTATATTATACCATTTGATGATGATCGGGATCAGCGGACCAATAATATTGGTAACGAATGAAATCAGGAACCAGATCGCCATGATGTAGAGGATAATCCGGTAATTACTCTGGTTCATGATTCATTTCTCTTTTAGAGCTTCTGGCCACATGACTGATGCGATGAAAACCACCATGTATTGTGAGGCTGCCGAGGCCCCGGATCGCGTTGCGGATCAGTTGCAGCGCAATACGGCCACGCTTGCAAGCCTCGCAGACCGGCTCCGCGCAAATCCGCCGGCTGCATTTGTGACGATCGGGCGAGGGAGTTCCGATCATGCCGCGACCTACGCCCGCTATCTGGTGGAAACCCGGCTCGGCATCTTGTCATCCTCGCTTTCGCCTTCGATCTTCTCGGTCTTCAAGGCACCGCTCTCGCTTCGCAACACGCTCTGCCTCGCGATATCGCAGTCCGGCCGAAGTCCGGACCTGCTCGCGGCCGCCGGGGCCGCGAAGGACTCCGGAGCGATCGTGGTCGCGTTGGTTAACGATCCCAACTGCCCGCTCGCTGAGATGGCCTCGGTCGTGCTGCCCCAGGGCGCCGGGCCCGAGAAAAGCGCCGCCGCAACCAAGAGCTTCATCGCATCGCTTTCGGCAATCGGGCAGATGGTTGCGCTTTGGTCGGGCGACGAACCGATGCAGGCAGCGCTTCGGCAGCTCCCATCGGCATTGGCTCAGGCGTGGGATGAAGATTGGTCACCCTGCCGCGACATGCGCCGGACCGCCGACCATCTGGATACGGTGGGGCGTGGCCTGCATTTAGCAGTTGCACAAGAGGCCGCGCACAAGCTCAAGGAAACATGCCTGCTTCACGCCGAAGCCTTCAGCAGCGCAGAGGTTTTGCACGGGCCGAACGAGCTGGCCGGCAAGCACTTTCCGGTGCTCCTGTTTCGTTCCGAGGATGCAGGCGATGCGAGTGTGCTGGATGCGGCGCAGCGGCTCGCTGCACAGGGCGCACCCGTACTGCTGGCTGGAGGAGGCGACCCCGGCACTTTGCCGATACCGCGGGCGCAGCACCCGGCGCTCGCTCCGATTCTCCAGATTCAGGCTTTCTACCGCATGGCAAATGCGCTGGCTTGTGAACGGGGCCATGACCCCGACCAGCCGCGGCACGTGCAAAAAGTCACGCATACGGTCTGATGATCACCGAACTCGTTGCGGCTGACATTGGCGGGACCCATGCCCGTTTCGCGCTCGCGCAAGTCGATGACGATCGCGTGGTCCAATTGGGCGAGCCGCTCACACTGAAGACCGCCGACTATGCTGATCTGGCCGATGCCTGGCAGGCTTTTGCCGATCATCTGGATCGTCCCTTGCCGCCAGCCGCGGCGCTGGCCTTCGCCTATCCGGTCGAGAATGACTTGCCGCAGCTGACCAACATGCCCTGGACGATCGACGCGCGGACAATTCCCGAAGCTCTGGGCGTCGAGCGGCACGTGATCTTGAATGATTTTGCGGCGATCGGCCACGCAGTCGCAACGGTTGACCCGGCGCATTTCCAGCACATTGCTGGGCCGAATGTTCCGCTACCAACCAGGGGGGTGATCAGCATCGTCGGCCCCGGAACCGGTCTCGGAGTGGGCCTGGTGATCCGCGGTGACCACCAATATCAGGTCATCGCCAGCGAGGGCGGGAATATGGATTTCTCGTCGCACGACGATCTCGAAGATCGCTTGATGTCGGTACTGCGAAAACGATACGGCCATGTCTCGGCGGAGCGGCTCGTTTCCGGCCCGGCTTTGCGAGACATCTATGCCGTGATCGCGGACGCCGAGGCGCCCTATGCCCAGGATCGCGATTTATGGCAGGCGGCGCTTGAAGGCAGCGATCCGCTTGCGGAGGCAGCGCTGGAACGTCTTTGCCTTTGTCTCGGCGGGTTCGCGGGGAACATAGCGCTTGCGCACGGAGCGAATGCGCTGGTCCTGGCCGGCGGCCTAGGCCTGCGGCTACTGCCGCATCTCAAGACATCGGGCTTCGCCGAAAGGCTCGCCGCCAAGGGCGAATACAGGTCGATCCTGGAACAATTGCCGGTGAAACTCATCACGCATGCCGAGCCCGGCCTCCATGGAGCCGCTGCTGCTTTCGCCAACCGGTTTGCAGACTGACGAACGCTATTTTCCGTCGATGCAATATTGCTCGCAGATCGTGTGCGCGACGTAACCGGCCGCGGTCGCGAAGGCGCGGCCCTCGCGGTCGGGAATGCCTGTATCTGGCTTGATACCTTCGGTGATGATTCCGCCATCCCACGGACTGTGCTTGAGGATCATCAGCGCCTTGGCGCGGCCGGGCTTCAGGCGCAAATGGTCCGCAACTTGCCATGACGTGGTGAACGGCAGACGATAGCTTCCCGGTAGGCCGTAGGGTTGGTCAGCATAACTGTAGGCGTGGTTGGCCGAATGGAGCCACGCATAGGTGCGGCGGAACAGCGGGTCATCCTCGCTAATGAAGGCAAGCATGGGCAGCTTCATCAGAGAACCCGGCGGAACGTCGACGAAGTCGCCGCTGGCCGCGTTCACATTAGCGGCGAAGATCGGTCCACCCGCCCCGGCGGCGCCATCCAGCACACCGTAACGGAGGATCGCCGCCTTGAGCTTTGCAGCCTCGGACTTCAGCAAAGCTGCCTCGCGCGTCCGGTGCTCCCGGGCAGCGATCGCCGCCATATCTTCGAATGCTTTCCAGGCGAGGACGTTCTCGTAAATCGAGAACGGTTTGCGGAGATATTCGTCCTGCGCATCCTGGAAGGTCGAGAACAATCCCGTCGCCGGATCGCGCTCCGCGCGCAGCCGTTCGAGCAGCGTGGCTATGACTGAGCGGTGTCGCTCGAGCATTGCCGTGTCGTGGGTCTTGTCGAGGTAGGAGGCGAGCGCGACGATAGGCGCGACCAATTCGTCGAGCTCGAAACCATCCTCCAGCACGACACCGTCGATAAACCGGCTGTGGATGCCGATGTTTCGACCCTGAGTCCCCAATGCATAATCAAGCGCCTCGCGCGCTCGGCTTACGTCGCTGTCGAGGAGGGCTGGAAAGCTCCACAACAGCGCGTCGCGATCCCAGTAAGCGGCCGAGACATAGTAGCGATTGCTGCGCGATGTCATGCCTGTGAACTGCTCGGTGTCGATGGCCCGGCCCCAGGCATAATAGGTCGTGAATAGTATGTTCCGGTTCATGATCCGATCGAGATCCGGATTTCCGGTCGTTCTGGTGCGGCCGTGCGCGTCGTCGGCGGCTTCGTCGATCACCCCGTCTAGACCGTAGCGATCGATCCTCTTGTTGAGCACGCGCATAGAATAGGCGGCGCTATATTCGTCCAGCCCGACGCCGATCAGGAAATGCACGTCGAGCGTCTGGCCGGGCGCCAGTTCCGCTTCGTGCGACGCAGTGAGGCCCGGGTTCTCTCTGCTGGTGTGGAGCGTACCTTCAGAGCCGACATAGGCGAAGCCCCACGCCATCTGCGTGTCGTCGGTGCTGTATTTGAATATCTCCATGTCGGTGTCGATCGGCGTCGGCGACATGATGCGGTTGCCGCTTAGCGGTGCAGGCGAATAGGTGACCCGGTTGGTCTTGCCCCAATCCAGGACCATTCCTGGCGCGACGCGTAACGCCGCATTACGCAGATTGGTGACCTGGAACCGTACGATGGCTGCGCGGCTGTCACGCGGAGCGACATAGGTAAGCCGAACACGCACGCCGTCGGCCTCCATCGTGCCGGTCGGGATCCAGTAATCGCGCAACGACCATTTGAGCTGAGAAAGTGGCCGGCGCACCCCTCCGATCTCGATGAAGGGCGACATTAAAGGTCGGTCTTCAACGCCAGCCACTTCAAGCAATCCGCGATAGCGCATCGAAATGACGTTAAAGTTCTGAAGTGCGCCGTCGCTGGCGCGAATGGCCGGAAGCGCGATCCAATCGTTGCCGGTAGGGATCACATCATCGGCGCCGAGAGCAAGATCAACAGAACGCGCGCGCTCCGCACCCGGACCGGCAGCCGCGGCAGGAACGGACGCCGATAGCGCAAGGCATGCTGCAATGAGGACGAGTGCAGCCAGTTTAATTCGAGCGAAATTCACCGGGCGCTCCGCGGGCGGCCTCTCGCTCAACCAAGTGCAGCACGTAAGCGCCAGGGCCGTATCCGACCATTGGGATTGCGCCCGTGGAATCGCCGATTTTGCCCGGAAATAGCTCACATGGCACCGCCACATACATCTCGGGAATGATGTTATAGTCGCGCGCGGACTTGTCCACGATCCGCTGCAACATCGCGTCTGCCTCGCGCGTCCTTCCGAGCCGCCGGTAAAGCTCCGCGAGAGTCAGGTCGACGAACAGGAACTCCTCCTGCTCGTACCAATATTCGAAGATCTTCGGATCGGTGTAGGTTCCCCGCACTCGCCGGTAGCCGCCTGACGCGACCTTCAGCATCTCCATCCGGTTCACGGTGTCGTGGATGATATTCGCGTCCTGGACGATGCCGAAATTGATGATGGGGATCAGCGCACCGTCGATGTCGTTCTTGATTCCCTCCTCCAGCGTTCCGCGCAGCTTGCCGCCGCGGATGAAGGCTTTGGTGAAACCTTTTTCGAGTTCCGCGACCTGAGCAAGCGCTCGCGCTTGGGCGGCCTGGTCGCCGGCGCGCGATGCGACCTGTGCAAATTCGCGCAACCCGACAATCGCCATCGCCGTCGAGAAGGCAAAATGCTTCGCATCCTTCTGTCGCTCCTCCCAGATAGACGTGTCGGCGGCGACGATCCGTCCGCCCGCGTGCGGCTCGGTATTGGCGAGCAGAGGCGCTACGATGAAGTCGCGCGCACTCTCGTAGAGCGGACCGCGATGGGTTGCGGACTTGAGCAACGCCGGATCGTCATATTTGCGGAGATATTCGCCCAGCGCCCAAAGCACTTCGCCCCAATTGTCGAATTCGATGTTCGTGCTTCCCTCCTGGGTGAAGAAGGGCTCCTCTTCGCCATTTCCAAAATACCGGACGACGGAGATCTGGTAGTCGGCCCCGTTCACTTGCGGACGCATTTTGCCGGTGGGTCGCGCATTGAAATAAGCGAGGAGGGCCGCCCGGGCTTCGGCACGATGCCCCATCCTGGCCAAGGCAACGGTCGACCAGGCCATGTCGCGAACCCATGGTGTCGAATAGACGTCGGGCAAGGCGGCGACAATGAGCCCATTGCCGTGACGGTCCGCGCGGTTCGGCTCGCGGCTTTGCGCAATGCGAAGCATGGTTTCGCTTTGCCGCCACAAGTGGCGCTCTTTCTCATTCGTGAAGCGCACATTCGGCTTCACGCGCCATTGTTCGAACCGGGTGAGTTCGCGGCGGACGAGGGCTTTCGCCGTCAATCCGTACCGCCAGCGATTGAAATCGCGGATTGCGGGCCCGGCGTCGGTCTCTCTTTCGAGAGCGATCAACGCCCACGCCGGACTACCCGCCAATGGTTGGTCGTCAGACGTTCTTCGAGTCGCACTCAAAGGGATGAGCAACAGCGGCTCATCGATGCCGCTGAAGTGCAGCAGCTTCGTCCCGCCAGCCAGGTTTCGGTTCGACCGGACCGGCCTGCTCCATTCGACTCGCCATTTTCCGTCGTCGGAGTCGATGATCAGGGCGGGCCGATCGATTCCGAACGGCATGAAGAACGTGCCGATGGCACCCCCGGCCTGCATCCGGATGACCTGCGAGTCGGCGACATATTCGGCCGTCGCCTGCTGCCCGGGTTTTCCCAGGCTCAACGACTTGATGAAGTTCGGCGTCTCGACCCCTTCGCTCAAAGCGTTGGCCGGATCGGGCCGGAGGAAATTGTAGGGGTGGGAGTAGAACTTTGTCGCCATGCCGTTTTCAGGCGCGACAACGGCGAATCCAAAGCCATTGCCCGTGACCAGATGAGATGCCGCGGCCGGCGGGCATAAGAGGAACCCGAGGCCGACGGCCGTGGCGAACCGCGCCGCCGTCCTAATGAGTGAACCTAGCATAAGATGAGCGAGCTACGGCTTCCGGTACCCGACCCAATCGCCGAGGATACAGACCGGGCCGGCGATAGTGGCTCCCAATTCGAGTCCGCGGACTCGGTCGCCCCGGCAGTAGTGGCCCGATTGAGCGTCGACGATGAGCGTGTTGAACGGCGCGAGTGCCGAACAGGGTGCGGTTGGGCGATTGATATATATCGTGGTCCCGGACCGGTAGACCAGCGTGCTGGAATCGATCGCATGCAAAGAACCATTGGATACCGTCGAAATGCAGGCCTGCGGCGCGCCGGCAGCGCGAACTGCCAGTTCTCGACTCAAGGCAGCATCCGCGGTCGCGTTGGGCTGCGCGCAGCTCGCCAACGCTGGCGTCAGCAGCAAGAATGCCGGCCGGATCGTCCGACGATGGCGTACCCAAAGTTTTTCAGTTGCCGACAATTGACGCGCTCCAGCGGCTGTCAGGCAGGGTCATTACTGCGCTCTGCATCTCCGCGCCAGCAGCATCGCCCAGCAGCAAGCGATAATCGCCCGCCTTTATGTGCCAATTGTTGTTCGCGGCCTCGTAAGTCGCGAGCAGGCGCGGATCGACAGTAACTTCGAGCCGGCTGCTTTTACCGGGCTTCAGGTCGGCCTTGGCGAAGCCGCCGAGGCGCTTGGGCGCTTCCCAGCCGACTTTTTTCCAATCGGCAGGGGCGACATAAACCTGGCCGACGCCCTTCCCCGCACGCTTGCCGGTATTACGGATCGCGAAGCTGACCTTGATCGCCTTGCCGTTCGGTTGCGCGGCGAGATCGGATAAAGCGAAGCGGGTGTAGCTAAGGCCATGGCCGAACCAGAACAGCGGTTTGTAGCCCTTCAGGTCGTACCATTTGTAACCGATCGCGGCGCCTTCGTCGTAGATGACCTCGGCGGGTGTTCCATCGGGCTCGCCGAGGCCGGCGATGTCGGGTCGCACGAGCTGGTCTGGTGAAGCCGGAAAGCTGATCGGAAGATGGCCCGAGGGGTTGACCTTGCCGGTCAGGATCCGCGCGATCGCCGGGCCGCCGCGGATGCCCGGATAGAAGGCTTCAAGGATCGCCGGGACTTGGTTGACCCATGGCATGTAGATCGCTCCGCCGGTCTCGGCGACGACGATGGTCTTCGGATTCGCCTTGGCGACGGCGGCGACGAGATCATCCTGATTGTCGACCATCGTTAGGCTGGCATCAGAGCCTTCGCTGTTGTGGCGAGTAACGAACACGATGGCGACGTCCGACTGCGCGGCCAGCGTCGCGGCCGCGGCATGGTCCCCACCGGCATCGAATGCGATCTTCGCCTTGGGCAACTCACGCCTCAGCGCGTCGAGCGGCGGCGACGGCAAATAGCTGTGCCCGCCGATCTTCCTGTCTCCGCCAAGCGGCGTCACATCCGACGAGCCTGCGCCAGCGAGCACTCCTTGGTCAGCATGGCCGCCGATCACTGCGATCGACTTCACGCCGTGCAGAGGAAGAAGGTTGCCCTCGTTCTTCAGCAGCACCAGCGACTCTTCGGCCGCCTTCTGGGACACCGCCGCGTCGGCGGCATAATCAATCGGCGCGACCTTGACCGAATCATCGACCGGCCCCTTGGCGAACATCGCCCAGAGAATGCGCTTGACCATATCATTAAGCCGCTTCTCGGAGATCGCGCCGGATTGAAGGGCCGCCTTCATCGCCGGCGGAGCGAACCAGGGCTTGTCGGCAACGCAGCAGAATCCTGTGAACTGATCGAGCCCATCGTTGGCCGCGTCCACGGTCGAATGGACGGCTCCCCAATCGCTCATGACAAAGCCTTTGTAACCCCAGTCGTGCTTCAGCACCTTGTTGAGCAGATAGTCGTTCTCGCAGCCCCAGCGACCGTTGATCAGGTTGTAGGAGCACATCACAGAGCCCGGTGAACCCTTCTCGATCGCGAGCTCAAACGCGAGCAGATCGGACTGGCGCATCGCAGCTGCGGAGATGGTGACGTCAAGCGTGGTGCGCAGCGTCTCCTGATCATTCACGGCGAAATGCTTGACGGTCGAGATGATGTGGTTCGACTGGATGCCGTCGATCAGAGCCCCGGCCATGGTTCCGGCAAGCAGCGGGTCCTCGCCGGTATATTCGAAGTTCCGGCCGTTCCTCGGCTCGCGCGCGAGGTTCACTCCGCCGGACAGCATCGTGTTGTGGCCGGTCGCTCGAGCTTCCGCGCCGATCATCACGCCTCCGGCACGCGGAACTTCAGGATCGAAACTGGCAGCGGTCGCAAGTGAGGATGGCAAGGCCGTGCTTGGAATGAAGCTATTGCGAACGCCCAGCGACGCGTCCGTTTGCATCTGATCAGGAATGCCGAGGCGGGGAACTCCGGGAACAAAGCCGGCGGAGCCCTTGACCTGATGCGTAACGACGTATGTCTTCAGGTCTGCAGGCACGATGTCGTCGGGAACCTTGGCTAGGTCGGTCAGCGCCTGATCCGAATAGCCGAAGATCAGCCGGAGCTTCTCGTCCAGTGTCATGGTAGCGACGGCTGCATCGGCGCGTACATCCGGAGAGAGCGCTGGGTTGAGCCAGAGCCTGTCGGGCGCTGTGTTTGGCTGAGCGGCCTGAACCGGCACGCAAAGCAGCAGCGCTACAGAGGCCGCCAACCCAAATACTTTGCTCATGAACACACCCCTCATTGCGCCTATGCGGCCCCCCTGCTCGAATCCCACCAATAATTGACCAGCACATTGAAGTGATCGAGCGCTTCGACATGGTGGTACCAGTCCCGTGGAATGAAGATCGCGTCGCCGGGTGAAAGCTCGGCCACCTGGGCGACTTCGAGAGCCGACGCAAAGCGCGGGAATCGCTCGAAGTCCGGGGCCGTCACATGCACCATGCTGATTCGTGCGCCTGCCGGCGTCGGGTCATCAGGCCCCATGTAAAGATCGGGTTCGGCGGATGGCGGGAAGAGCGTGAAGCGCCGCCGGCCCGCGGCGACAACGGCGACATTGTCGATGGGGTCGTGGTGTGTCGCCACTTTCGCTGCATTGCCGATCCAGACCCGCGGACCCGCCGTGCGAGGAACGAACGGCATTGGGTGAGCCTGACTGAATCCCGGGAAGAAGCGTTCGGCGTCCATGCTCTGGGCCGCGATCGCAAATGGCCGGTAGCTCTTCTCCTGTTCGCGAAGGCCCGCGATGACTCCGGCAACATTGCCCTCCCCGCGTATGTAATTGAACGATCGAACGTCCCTTCCGTAGTGGAACCGGCCCCCCTGTTCCGGGTCCGCCCGAAGCACACTGGTCAGGCTGGCGCTCGCGATCATCGCAAGAAACGTCATGGCTTCGTCCGCACCGTGCCGTGCCGCGATGACCAGTGGCCAGTCGAGCGCGACTTCTCGCAAGACGGCGGGCTGCCCGCCGGGAAGGATCTCGGCGCGGAATTGCTCCGGCGTCGGCGCCGTCCGCTCCGGAATAGGCGCAAGGGCGTCAGTTCGTGATGAACTCATAAGCGTCCCATTCACCGCGGCGGGCGTTGATGCCTCGTGTCCGAAGCGCTTCGATGTGGGGCTCCAGACGCTTCGAGAATTCTGCTTCGTCGCGCGGCCCCTTCGGGCGCCACGCAATCTCTGCGAGCGCAAGCATGCGGGGAAAAGTCATGAACTGCAGGTAGCGCTCCGTCGCGATGAATTCTGTCCATACGCACGCCTCGATACCGATCACGCGCGCCGACTCTTCTGGCGTGAAGTCTTCGGGCACGGGCTCCCACGCAAGCATCTTGCCGATCGACTGCGGGCCGCCTTTATTCCCTTCCCACGGCGCTCCCGGCTCGCCTTCGCCTTGGTGGTAGTCGAAGTAAAGCTGGTCGGCGGGTGAAACCACGAGGTCGTGGCCCCTTTGCGCGGCCGTCTTTAGAACGTCGGGACGGTCTCTCCTCCACCATTGAATGACAACGCTTTTCGGCGCCTGGGCTTCCACCTGCTCGTCCCACGCCATCGGCCGCTTGCCCAGGCTTTCGATGATTGCAACGACCTTGCGTCCGAAATACGCCTGAACGTCCTTGGTCGTCTTCAGCCCTCGCTCGGCCTTCAGGCGGTCCACGTCCGCCATTCCCTTCCAGGTCTCATCACCGACCTCATCGCCGGCGAAATCAATGTACGGCCCGGGGAAAAGCCTTGCGACTTCGGTGAGCACTCCCCGAACGAACTCGTAGGTCTTTGGGTTCGCCGGATTGAACGCACCGCCCTCCTTATCGAAGAATTCGGGATAGGATCGGGCGGCGGCTCCGGCATGACCGGGCATCTCGATCTCGGGCACGACCATGATGTGGCGATCCGCAGCATATCGGACGATCTCGCGCACGTCCGCCGTCGTGAGATACTGCGGCTTGCCGTCGACCAGGGCACCGACCTGGGTCAGCTTGGGAAAGGCGGGAATTTCCAGCCGCCATCCTTCGTAGTCCGTCAGATGCAGCTTGAGGGTGTTGAGCTTGTAGAAGGCCATTTCATCGAGGATTTTGAACAGCGCCTGCTTGCCGAAGAAATGGCGGCCCAGATCGACTAGAAGCCCTCGCCACCGGAACCGCGGAAAATCGGTGATCTCGACTCGTGGAACGCTGCGCGACCCGCCCTCAGTGCTGACAAGCTGGCGAAGAGTTTGGGCTCCATAAAACAGGCCGCGCTGGTCGGACGCTTCGATCAGGACCTCTCTGCCGGCGGCGCGCAGATGGTAACCCTCCGGGCCAGCGTTCGTGTTGCCCGGGACAATCGAAAAGCGGATTCGCGAAGCGCTCGATCCGCTGTCCTTCAGGCCGAGATCCCGTGCCATTTTGGCGGCAATCGATGCAGCCCCGCCGGAGCCTTGAACGACCGTATCGCGGCCAATCACTACCTTGCCGTCGCCCCACTCCACTGACGTCGGCATCGGAATCAGAGCCGGCTTCGCGAATGCGGCAGTGGGCAAGCAAAACAGCAAGAGGGTGAACAAGCGAACCACGGATGGGGCCCGAAATGAAAGCGCTTCCATTTGTTCGTTGTTACTGGCGTGCTTCCGCCGCTGGCAAGCAAGTTCATCAACGTTGCGATTAGATGAAACGCTTGCCACCTTGCGCGCGCAATGAAGCGAAACTCCACTATCGACGACGTCGCGAAGGCCGCTGGCGTAGCACGCGTGACAGTCTCGCGAGTGCTCAACAACGGCACGAACGTGAGGCCCGAAACGCGCGAGCGCGTGCGAAGGGCGGTCGAGGCTCTTGGATACTCCGTCAACCACCAGGCGCGCGCACTCGCCAGCGGAACCGGTCGCACCATATTGCTCGTCCACTCGCATGATCCGGATAGGGAGCCGAACAGCTATTACCATTCGGGTCTCGAACTCGGAGCGCTTAGAGCCTGTTCGGCCCTCGGCTTCGATCTCGTCACTCAATCTGTCGATCCCACGAGCACCGATCGCAGACGCCTGCTTTCGTCACTTGTCGAGCGGGAGCGGCCTGCGGGAATCGTATTGCCGCCGCCCCTGTCCGACGATGTCGATCTGCTCCAGGCCATGAAGCGCATGGGGGTCCGGGTTGTGGCCGTGTCCGCGGGCGAGCAGGGCCGCTCCGTTGTTACCTCATCGGGCATGGACGAACGCGCGGGGGGCCGCGCAATCGGTGAATATCTTGCCCATCTTGGCCACCGTCGGATCGGGTTCGTGAAAGGGCCAGGAGACCACCTTGCCGCTGCGTCGCGATACGATGGATTCGTCGATGCCCTGCGCGACGCGGGCATCAATGAACCGCCTTGGATTGTCACCGGAGATTTTACGTTCAAATCGGGTG
This sequence comes from Pseudomonadota bacterium, assembly GCA_046730955.1. Taxonomy (GTDB): domain Bacteria; phylum Pseudomonadota; class Alphaproteobacteria; order Sphingomonadales; family Sphingomonadaceae; genus Sphingomicrobium. The sequence goes on along the minus strand of JBKPKE010000199.1, from coordinate 10,871 downwards.
TCGAAGCCGCTGAGCGGTTGCTTGGAGAGGGTAAGAAGGTGACCGCCCTCGCTTGTGCAAACGACGACATGGCGGCCGGCGCGATGTTGGCGCTGCACCGCGCGGGCCTCGATATTCCATCGGACATTTCCGTGACGGGCTTTGACGACACGCCTATGTCCGAGATCGTCTGGCCACCACTGACCACGGTGCGGCAGCCGATCAAGGAAATTGCCGAACGCGCTGTGCGCATTCTGATTGAGCAAGCTCCCGACGGGGACGCGGAGCTCAACCTCTTGCCCCACAATCTGGTGATTCGCGAATCCACTGCGGCTCCCGCGCAACACCCCGACGCTTGACTCGGGTCGGCCTTTGCCGCAGCAAAATGGAAGCGCTTCCATAGAGGGATGGCTGCGCGGGACGGTTTGCGTTGCGGGACGCCCGCAACAGGGGAGAACAGTTTTGGTCAATTCGTCGCTGAAGACTCGCCGCGCCTTGTTGCTCGCTGGGACGTCGCTCTTGCTCGCGACAACATCCGCCACCGCCTTTGCTCAGGACGCTTCGACGACTGCCGAACAGCAGGCTTCAGATGCGGCAACGCAGGCAGCGGCCGAAGCGAAAAAGGCAAAGCAACAGGCTGACCAAGCAGAAGGTCAGGCCGACCAAGCGGCCAGCCAGGCGGACCAAGCAGCCGATCAGGCCGCTGCGGCTGCGCCCGGCGATGTCGATCAGCAGCAGAGCGGCGCGATTGTCGTCACCGGTTTCCGGCGGAGCCTTCAGGACTCCATTGCGATCAAGCGGCGCGAACGCAGCGTTGTCGAGGCCGTGTCGGCCGAAGAAATCGGCAAGCTGCCCGACAATTCTATCGCTGAATCCATCGCTCGCCTGCCCGGCATTACAGCGCAGCGCGTGAAGGGCCGCGCGGAGATCGTTTCTATCCGCGGCTTCTCGCCCGACTTTACGACCGTTCTATTGAACGGACGCCAGCAGGCGAGTTCGGGCTTCAACCGGGCAGTGGAGTTCGATCAATACCCGTCCGAGTTGATGGGCGCAGTCGTGGTCTACAAGACTCCGGACGCGAGCATTTCGGGCATGGGACTCGCCGGAACGGTCGACCTGCGGACCATTCGCCCGCTTGAATATGGCAAGCGCGCGATCGCGGTGAACCTGCGCGGTCAGCTCGATCAAGGCGGCGGGCGCAACGACGACTTTTCCAAATACGGCTGGCGGGGAAGCGTCAGCTACATCGACCAGAACGACGACGGAACGCTCGGTTGGATGATGAGCTATGCGCACCTCAATGCGCCGAGCCACATCAATGAGACCAAGAACTGGTTCTACGGCGAGGACGGCGGGGCTCAAACCCTCATGGGCGACGAGATCCGTGCCTCCAATGCCCGCGATATTCGCGATGGTATAACGGGCACGGTGGAGTGGAAGCCCAGCGACGTCGTCCATTCCGTCCTCGATCTTTACTATTCGCGCTTCAAGCAGGACAATACGACCCGCGGCGCCGAATGGTTTTCCTCATCATGGGTCGATGGCCTGACCTACAGCGATGTCCAGGTGGAAGACCACGGCGGCGTTCCTTTCCAAGTCTTCGCCCATATCGACAATGCCGTTCCGCTACTCAGGTGGAACACCAACAAGCGAACCGATCATCTTTTCTCTGGGGGACTGAACAACGAGTTCCGGTTGGCGGAGAACACACACCTACTTGCCGATTTGTCCTATTCGTCAAACAAGCGCGACGAAACGGATACCGAGATTTTTGGCGGCTACAGCTGCTGCGCCGCGGTGGATCCGGTGGACGGACGGACCCCAAACGGCCGTGTGTTCGACAGCTACGATCGCACGGTTCCAACTAACGATTTCCTGAAAGACGACAATTTCACCCTGGATTACGCCGACGCAAGCCAGGTTTCGCTTGGCGATCGTGCTGCCTGGAACGGGTACGGGCACGACGGGCACGTCAAGTCGCCGCATATCAAGGAGACCCTCTACTCGGGCGACCTGACCGTCAGGCAGGACTTTGAGGGCACTGGCCTCAGCAATGTATTCAGCAGCGTCGAAGGGGGCTTGGATTATACACATCGGCATAAGGACAAGACGGTCGATGAGGTCGACCTCGACTTGAAGAACGGCCGTCTGCAGTCTCTGATCGATCCGCGGTTCATCACCGGCCCGACCTCGTTGTCATTCTCGGGCAACATGAACGTGCTGGGCGTGCAAGCCTCAGACCTGGTCAATCACGGCAGTTATTACGACGTCACCCCGACGTTGGACCAAGGCCATTACGACAAGTCGTGGGACATCGAAGAAGACATCCTGACGTGGAAGGCGAAGGCGACCATCGATTCCGGGGACCTGCACGGGAATCTTGGGATACAAATCGTCCAGCAGAAACAGAAATCATCGGGCCTGCGCATTGATACATCAGTCGACCCGATTGAGGTCACCCCTGTTGAACAGAGCGCCAAGTACACCGACGTCCTGCCCAGCCTGAACCTTTTCTACGATCTCACTCAGCAGCACCGCTTACGTTTCGCGCTGGCCAAGGTCATGGCTCGACCGCGTATGGACGATATGCGCGCGAACCTGGTTCCTGGCTTCGACGGGACAGTCTGTACGATCGTTCTGCCGCCTAACCAGCCATGTGCGCCCGGCGTCGTGGTTCACCCCTGGTCAGCGGAGGGCGGCAATCCCAAGCTCGAGCCCTGGCGCGCCCAGGTCTTGGACGTCGGCTACGAATGGTATGGCGGCAAGGCGAGCTATTTTTCCGTCCACGGTTTCTACATGTGGCTGGATAATTACATCTATACGCAGGTTATTCCGGCCGATTTCACGGGCGTAACGCCGCCGAGCGACGACTTTGCTACATTACAGGGCAGTTGTAACGGATGTACGATCAGTCCGATCGGCTCTTTGAGCGCGCCTGCCAACGGAAAGGGCGGCTGGGTCGCGGGGGTCGAAGTGAGCGGAGCTTTCGAGTTCGGGCGGATCGCGCACGCACTCGACGGCTTCGGCGCGACCGGCAGCATATCCTACACTGATTACAAGCTGGACCCGGTGGCAACGGACCAACTCACCAACAATGTGCTGCCTGGCTTCTCCAAGTGGGTCTACGACCTGACCGGCTATTACGAGAAGAACGGCATCCAGGCGCGAGCCTCCTGGCGTCACAGGTCGAAGTACGAGGGCGAGGTTGTCGCGCTCTTCTCGAACCTTGATCACCCCTTGACCCAGCCGGACGAACAAGTCGACGCGCAGGTAGGCTACACGTTCCAGCCCAACTCCAGGTTGGACGGGCTCGGTATTTTGCTCCAGGTCAGCAACGTGCTGAATTCCCCCTATCGGACTTATTATTTCATCTCGGGGGTTCCGACCTTGGAGAGGTTCGAAAAATACGGCCGACAGTGGATGCTCGGCGCCAGTTATCACTTCTAGCTAGGCGGACTTAGAATGAAGGCTTTGGCCGGTCCTTTTCGGCCGACAGTGATCCTGTGCGTTGCGGCTGTCGTCCTGGGGTCAGGAGCGACGGCCGCGGTCACTTGGCCGAGGCCGGTGAACCCGGCACCGCGGGATGTGGGACTTGAGGCGCGGGTTCACGCGATCGTCGCCGGCATGACGCTCGAGCAGAAGATTGGGCAGATGACTCAGCCTGACATCCGCTCCGTCACGCCCGACGACGTGCGCCGCTACTATATCGGCTCGATCCTCAATGGCGGCGGCGCATGGCCGTCGATGAACATGCACGCCGGCGTCGCGGACTGGCTGAAGCTCTCCGACGCATTCTACCGCGCGTCCATGTCGACTGACATGAAGGTCAAGGTCCCCGTCATCTGGGGCACGGACGCCGTTCATGGGCACAGCAACGTCTATGGAGCGACGCTCTTCCCGCATAATATCGGGCTCGGCGCGGCGAACGACCCTGCCCTGATCCAGCGCATCGGAAGCGCCACGGCAGAGCAAGTCCGCGCAACCGGCATCACCTGGACGTTCGCGCCCACTCTAGCAGTCGTTCAGAACCAGCGCTGGGGCCGGACATATGAAAGCTACAGCTCCAACCCGGACATCGTCCGAGCCTATGGCGAGGCGATGACGCGCGGGCTGCAGGGCCAGCTTGGAAGCCCTTCATCGACGCTGGCGACGGCGAAGCACTGGCTTGGCGACGGCGGCACGTGGCGCGGCATCGATCGGGGCGAGACGCGGACAACCGAGGCCAATCTCGCTCGAACGCATGGCGCGGGATATTATGGAGCTCTCCGCGCCAACGTCCAGACGGTGATGGTGAGCTACTCGAGCTTCACTGACACGGCGACCGGCAAGCGTTGGGGCAAGATGCACGGCAATGCGCATCTGGTCGGCGGCGTGCTCAAGCAAAAGCTCGGTTTCGACGGGCTGGTCGTGAGCGACTGGAACGGCATCGAAGAAGTCCCGGGCTGCACCAAGTGGCACTGCCCGCAGGCGATCAACGCCGGCATCGACCTCATCATGGTCCCCGACGACTGGAAGCAGTTCATCCCGGCGACGATCGAGGATGTTCGCGCCGGCCGGATTGCGATGAGCCGCATCGACGATGCCGTGTCGCGAATCGTCCGCGTGAAGCTCCGCTCCGGGTTGTTCAACGCATCGCCGGCCAGTGGTACTCATCCGGACGCGTCGGTGATGCATTCACCGGCTGTTCGTGAGCTGGCACGCGAGGCGGTGCGCAAGTCACTGGTGTTGTTGAAGAACGACGGCGGCGTGCTTCCGCTAAAGCGCCAAGGCCGCATCCTCGTGGTCGGCAAAGGCGCGGACAGCCTTCCGATGCAGGCGGGTGGTTGGTCGCTCACCTGGCAGGGCGACAATACGAAGACGTCGGACTACCCGAACGCCGACACACTCCTTTCGGCCATGCGCAAGACGCTGGGTGCAAACAGAGTCGACTTCAGCGCCGATGGATCGAACGTGGACGTTCGCCGCTACGCCGCCGTCGTGAATGTCGCTGCCGAAGATCCCTATGCAGAAATGAAGGGCGATATCCTCTTCCCCGCCACTCTGCGTCACACGGCCCGGCATCCTGAAGACCTGCGCACGCTCGAGCGGGTCAGCGGCAAGGGCGTGCCTGTCGTGACCCTCTTCTACTCCGGGCGCACGCTTCCGGTGAACGATCTCATCAACCGGTCGAATGCGTTCGTCGCAGCCTGGCTTCCCGGCTCGGAAGGTCTCGGTTTAACTGACTTGCTCTTCGCCGGGACGGGCCCCCGCCGCGCCTATGATTTCACCGGCCGCCTCTCCTTCGACTGGCCGGCGGGTGACTGCCTTCCGCAGCGGGGCGGAGTGTTGTTCGCGCGGGGCTACGGTCTGTCGCTGGCTAGGCCGTCACGCCTCGGCCGCCTCCCCGAAGGCAAGACAATGGTCTGCCCGCCAGAAAGCCGTTAGCCTTTAGATCGATGCGCAAGATTCTCATTGTTGGCGGCGGCACTGCGGGATGGATGACCGCGGCGCTCTTCGGCAAGCTATTCCAGGGCCTGTACGATATCGAGCTCGTCGAAAGCGAGGCAATCGGTACTGTCGGAGTCGGCGAAGCGACTATCCCGGCGATCAAGAAGTACAATGAGCTGGTGCAACTCGACGAGCCCGAGTTCATGCGCCGCACGCAGGCGACGTTCAAGCTCGGCGTCCAGTTCGTCGATTGGTGGAAGCCGGGACACAGCTACATCCATGGCTTCGGAATCATTGGCCAGGACTGGGAATGGCTCCGGTGCCATCATTATTGGCTACGCGCGAACCAGCGCAGCCGGGCGCGGGATTTCGCCGATTATTCGATCAACACTGCCGCGGCGCTTGCCGGCAAATTCATGCACCCTCGACCGGACATGCAAGAGTCGCCGATCGGGCATATCGCTCATGCCTTCCAATTCGACGCGGCGCTCTATGCGAAATACCTACGCGGCTTGGCGGAGCAGCACGGCGTACGTCGCACCGAAGGCAAGATTGTCGACGTCACTCTGCACGAGAGCGGAGATATCGGCTCCGTTACGCTGGAGGACGGCCGGATCCTCGATGCCGATTTCTTCATCGACTGCTCGGGCTTCCGGGGCCTGTTGATCGAACAGGCCCTGGAGACCGGTTGGGAAGACTGGAGTCACTGGCTTCCTTGCGATAGGGCAATCGCGGTTCCCTGCGCCCGTGTCGCACCGCTCACGCCATATACCCGCGCCACCGCTCGCGATGCAGGCTGGCAGTGGCGCATCCCGCTGCAGCATCGCACCGGCAACGGCTTCGTCTACTCGAGCAAGCATATCGACGACGATACTGCCGAGAAGCAGTTGCTCGCCAATCTTGACGGCGAGCAGCTCGCCAATCCCAACAGGCTTCGTTTCAGCGCCGGCAAGCGACGCAAGATATGGAATCGCAATTGCGTCGCCATCGGGCTCGCCGGCGGCTTTCTCGAGCCGATCGAGTCGACCAGCATCCACCTTGTCCAGGCGTCTGCAATCCGTCTCGTTCGCTTGTTCCCCGACGGGGCGACCGACCAGGCGACGATCGACGAGTTCAACCGCCAGACCGACTTCGAATGGGAGCGTGTGCGCGACTTCCTCATCCTGCATTACTGGGCGAATGAGCGCGACGGCGATTTGTGGAAGCATTGCCGCACGATGGAGCTGCCGGCGACGCTCCAGCGCAAGGTCGATCTCTGGTGCGCCAATGGCCGAATCTTCCGCGAGGATGATGAGCTGTTCAGCGAAGAGAGCTGGATCGAGGTCTTGCTCGGCCAAGGCCTTGTTCCGCGCAGTTACGACCCGCTTGTCGCAATCAAGAGTGATGCGCAGATCGAGCAATTCCTCGGCAATATTGCCGCGACGATTCAGCGCTGCGTCGATGTCATGCCCGCCCACGACGAATATATTTCGAAATATTGCCCGGCGGAGCCGATCGCATGAGACGAATCCTTCCTCTTATCTTGTCTGGGCTGCTGGTGGCCGGCTGCGCCGTGAAGCCGTCGCCTGCGGGAATGTGGCTCACGACCGCTGATCAGACTCAGAAACTCGCCGCGCGGCCCGCACCACAATCCGCCGGTGCGGCCAAGGGCGACGAGATCGTCACGATCGACACGTCGAAGCACTTCCAGAAGATGCAAGGCTTCGGCGCGGCGATGACGGATGCATCGGCGCAACTCCTCAGCCAGCTTCCAGAGGACAAGCGCAAGGCGATCATGAGCGAGCTGTTTGGCCGCGAGCGCGACGGCCTGGGCATTTCCTTCACTCGCCTCACGGTGGGCGCGTCGGACTTCTCACCGACGCACTACAGCTACGATGACTCTCCTGGGAACGCTCCGGATCCCGACCTCAAGCATTTCTCGATCGATCCCGCGCGGAAGTACGTCCTCCCGCGCGTCCGCGAAGCGCTGGCGATCAACCCCGACCTCATGGTCATGATCAGTCCGTGGAGCGCGCCGGCGTGGATGAAGACCACGAAGAGCCTTTACCAGGGCAAGCTCGTTCCTGAATATTACCCCGCCTTCGCCAATTACCTCGCGCGTACGGCCGAGGAGTTCGGTCGCGAAGGCGTTCCCGTCTCGATGCTTACGATTCAGAACGAGCCCGATTTCGAGCCGACCGACTATCCCGGCATGCGCGTGGATCCGCCGCAGCGCGCCGAGATCATCGGCCGTCATGTCGGACCGGCGCTCAAGGCCCGGGGCCTCAAGACCCAGATCCTCGATTACGATCACAACTGGGACGATCCGCAGCTGCCGCTTGGCGTCCTGAAGGACCCAATCGCTCGGCAGTACATCGCGGGCGTTGCATGGCATTGCTACGAAGGTTACGTTCCGACCCAATCGCAGGTCCGCGACGCATATCCCGACAAGGATGTCTGGTTCACCGAATGCTCTGGCGGCGAGTGGTCGCCGAACTATGCCGAGGTCCTCGGCTGGATGACCGAGAAGCTGATCATCGGCGCGTCCAACAATTGGTCGCGCGGGACCTTGTTGTGGAATCTCGCGCTCGATCCGAAGCATGGCCCGCACAAGGGCGGATGCGGCGACTGCCGTGGCGTCGTCACCATCGATCCGGCGACGGGCGAGATCACTCGCAACGTCGAATATTACATCCTCGGCCATGCGAGCCGCTTCGTTCTGCCGGGCGCCTTTCGCACGTCGACGACGACGAGTGGCAACGGCGTCGAGGCCGCATCCTTCGTCAATCCGGACGGCAGCCGCATTGCAATCCTATATCGCAAGTCGGGCAATGATCCGGTGACGATCGCGCTGGACGGGGAGCGCTATTCGGCCGCGCTGCCCGCCGGCTCGGTGGCGACGTTGCGCTGGGGAGCGCGAAGCGGCGGCCAGTGATGGCGGCCGATCAACAAAGGACACGCACGGCCCTCGCCTTCGCCGCGGTCACTACCCTCTTCTTTGCCTGGGGCTTCATCACCTCGAACAACGATCCCCTGATCGTCGCACTGCGCGGGGCCTTCAGCCTCAATTATACCGAAGCGCTGCTAACGCAGATCGTCTTCTTCGTCGCCTACGGGCTTCTGTCTTTGCCGGCAGCGTGGCTTACGAGCCGGATCGGCCCGATCGACATGATCCTTTGGGCTCTGGGATTAATGGCCGCGGGCTGCCTGCTGGTCGTGGCGAGCACGGACTTCGCCACCTTCTGGCCGATCCTTGGAGCCTTGTTCGTTCTCGCGAGCGGCTTCACCGCGCTTCAGGTCGCGGCGAACCCTCTGGCCGCGAATCTTGGTCCGCCCGCACATACCCACTTCCGCCTGAATTTCGCGCAATCATTCAACTCCCTCGGAGTCGTGATCGGCGTTCACTTCGGCTCGTTCGTCATGCTCGGCGGGCCCACCGCCAGGATTGGCTCCGGGGCCTTTCTCGACGCGGTCGACCACGCATTCCTGATCATGGGTGGACTCCTGGTCGTGCTATTGTTGTTCTTCGTGCTCCTCAGAGGTTTCCTGCGCCGCGCCGCACCTCATTCCGTACCTGTTCCCTCCGGGATGTTCGAGGCGCTCCGTTCCCGCTGGGCAATGTTCGGCGCGATCGCGATCGGCCTCTACGTCGGCGCCGAAGTTTCGATCGGCAGCATCATGATCAACTTCCTCAACCAGCCGAGCGTGCTCGGCGTGTCGCTGGAGGATGCCGGCGGATATCTCGCAAACTTCTATTGGGGCGGGGCGCTCGCCGGACGGATCGTCGGAACGATTATGCTTACGCGTTTCCGCGCCACGAGACTCCTGGCGACCTGCGGCCTGACCGCGGCGGCGCTCTGCGTGACGGTACTCCTATCGAACGGACCGGTCGCTGGTTATGCCGCGCTGGCGATCGGCTTCTTCAATTCCATCATGTTCCCGACAATCTTCACGCTGACGCTCGAACGTTCCGGCGTCTCGCAAAGCGCGACCTCCGGCCTTCTCTGCGTGGCGATCTTCGGCGGTGCTTTATTGCCGATTGCGGTCGGAACGATCGCGGACAGTTTCGGGCTGAGCACGGCCTTCCTGGTTCCGTTCGGCGCCTATTGCTTCATTGCCCTCTTCGCACTCGCCACCCGCGATTCCTCGCAATCCAATCAACGAGTGGACGCACCAGCGACCGCTTCGCCAATCGCGTAATGCTGGAGACCAGTCCCAATGCCCCCCTCCCTCCTATTGATGCTGGCCCTGCAATCCTCCTTCACCGTGACGAATGGGGCCTACAGCGGTCCGCTTCAGCGGCCGCACGATGCGCGGCTCGTCTGGAGCGACGAGTTCGATGGCAATGGGCTCGACCTGACGAAGTGGCAGTACGACACGGCCTTCAACAAGAGAGGCTGGTTCAACGGCGAGCTCCAATATTATTCGGCGGGCCGTCCGGAGAATATCGGTGTCGCCAACGGTGTCCTTAGGATCGAGGCCCGGCGCGAGACGCTCGATCCAACGAAATATTCCGACTGGGGCGGCCAGAAGTACACGTCAGCGAGGTTGCTCTCGCGCGGCAATGGCTGGACTTACGGTTTTTACGAGATCCGGGCGAAGCTCCCCTGTGCGCGCGGGACTTGGCCGGCGATCTGGATGCTACCGGTCAACATGAAGAAGTGGCCTGACGACGGCGAGATCGACATCATGGAGCAGGTCGGCGCCGAGCCAAATCTGATCTACGCCTCACTCCACACACTTTTGTTCAACCATGTGAAGAAGACGCAGCGAAGCGCACAAAAGCTCGTTCCGACGAGTTGTGATGCCTTCCATGTCTATCAGCTCGATTGGCGCCCCAACTCGATCACGATCGGAGTGGACGGCAAGGGCATCCTGCGCGTGCGGGACGACCAGCCCGGCGGCAAGGGAGCTTGGCCCTTCAACGTGCCGTTCCGCATGATCCTCAACCTTGCAATGGGCGGCGACTGGGCGGCGGCCAGGGGCATGGACGACGCCGCGCTCCCGCAGCGCATGGAGGTGGACTTCGTGCGCGTTTGGCAGGTCCCGCAATGATCGCTGCTCTGGTTGCTGCCGCTGCCCTTGCCGCCGGTGAGCCGTCGCGTTCGATCCTTTTCGTCGGCAACAGTTTCACCTTCGGTGCCGATTCCAACGCGATGGCGTACCGCAAGGACAGTGTGCGCGATTTGAACGGTGACGGGATGGGCGGCGTGCCTGCACTGTTCAAGCACTTCGCCGATGAGGCTGGGCTTCGCTACAGCGTGTCACTCGAAACCGCCGCGGGCCAAACGCTGGGCTGGCACCTCGCTAACAAGCCGTCCGTCATCGACCGTCGATGGGATGCAGTCGTTCTTCAGCAGTATAGTACGCTCAGTCCGGACAAGCCCGGCGACGTCTCTGACACGATTCCCGCCGCGCGGGGCCTCGCCACCCTCTTTCGTAAACGCAATCCGCACGTAGACATCAGCCTCGTTGCAACCTGGACC
>JBKPKE010000198.1:0-3789 GCA_046730955.1 Pseudomonadota bacterium | reverse complement strand
GAGCCGGCACAGGCTGCGGAGTACGCTCTGCAAGCTGCGGCGTCGGCAAGGCCCGTGAAACCTGCTCTACGCGCTGTGGCGTAGGCGTGGGTTGCGGAGCACGCTCAGCGACCTGTGATCCGGCCAGCCGAAGGGCAATTTCGTCCCGAACTCCGGCTGCTTCCGCGCCCTTGCCCTGCATCTGAAGCGACCCGGCAAACGCTCCCAACAACTCCACATTCGCGGGTGCAAGAGCGAGAGCTGCTTCATAGTTGCGCCGTGACAGATCGTAGCGGCCCATCAAATCGTAGCAATTGGCTATTCCCGCGAGGGCATCGGTGCTGTTGGGATCCTCGCGAAAAGCCTTGCGATAGGCTTCCAACGCCAGCGCGACATTGCCTAATGCCAGTTGACCCCGCGCCTCCGCGATGCGGAACGGAACCGGCCTAGTTCCTTGCGCCAAAGGCGTGGGAATCGATCGGACCTTGAGGTTGGCCTGCTCGCCCCCGCAAGCAGCGACCGCCAGTACGGTCGTTGAAACCAGGAATTTCCCCCCCCGTTTCATCTTAGCCTCCAAGATTTGGCATAACTGCTCGAATGATGCGTATCATTGCCGGAAGCATGAGCACGCCGATCATGACCGGCAGCATGCACCCGACAAGCGGCACGGACAGAAGCACCGGCAGCCGGTGAGCCTTTTCCTCGGCCCTCAGGCGGCGGCGCTCGCGCATCTCGGAGGCGTAGACTCGCAGAGTTTGCGCAATCGACGAGCCTAGCTTGGACGATTGAATGAGGAGCGTTGCAAATGCGCGGATTTCGTCGGCTCCCGCGCGATCGGCCATCCGCCGAAGAGCATCCTCATGGCTGCGGCCCGCCCTGAGCTCCAGGACAACGGCTCCGAACTGCTCCGCAAGCCGCGGATGCGACGTGGTCATCTCCATGCCGACACGCGCGAAGGCTGCATCCATTGCCAGGCCCGCTTCGACGCAGACCAGCATCAGGTCGAGTGCGTCAGGGAAGCCATTGACGATCTCGCGCTCGCGGCGGTCCGCCTTGGCGGCGATGAAGACTGCCGGAAGATAGAGGCCTGCAAGCGCGGATATGACGACGATTCCATAGACCTTCAGAAGACTGGGGACGGACCCAGTCGCCCACATGATGGCGAACAGAAGAAGCGGCAGCGCAATCACAAGGACCAGCCGGATGAGCGTGTACATCCGAGGCGCGTAGGGCGCCGTATATCCCGCCGCCGCAAGCTTCTTGCGCATGGTAGCGTCGCGAGTGTCCACCAGTGAGAGGCCCGCTTTCTCGATCCCGTTGACGAGCTTCAGCCAGGCGGTTTCCTGTTGCTGGCTTCGAAGGGACGTTCCGACGGCGGCATGATTTCCAAAGTCCGAGCCATCCGCGAGGCGTCGCCGAGACATTTGACGCGCAGAAAAAGCGACGGTCGCGAAGTAGGCGCCCGCCGCGACCAGCGCGAAAAGGCCGATCAGGATACCCCATCTCAGGACAGGATAATCAGCGACAACAGGCGGCATACTGACCTACACCTTCAAATCGACGAGGCGCCGGATCGTCACGAAGCCGATGAGGTACATGACGATCAGCGTGATGAAGCCGGGCAGGAAGTAGGGATCGTCCGCGACGTCGAGGTAGAAACTCGAGTTCACGAGAAACAGAAGGGTGAAAGCGAAGATCGGCAAGATGGTGAGCATCAGCGCAGTCATTCGCCCTTCGCTCGAAAGCGCCCGGACCTTGAGCATCATGGAATGACGCTCGCGGATCACCTTCGATAGATTGTCGAGGATCTCGGCGAGATTGCCGCCCGTTTCGTTCTGCACCGAAAGCGACACCACGAACATGCGCATATCGTCGAGGTCCCAGCGCTCGGCCATCGCCTGGAGGGCATCGCGCAGTTCGGCGCCGTAAGTCACTTCGTCGACGACCACGCCGAACTGGCTGCCGATCGGATCGGGCATTTCCACGGTCAGCAGGTCGAGTGCAGCGGCGATGGGATGGCCAGCGCGAAGCCCGCGCACAAAGACGTCGAGCGCGACTGGAAACTGGTGCTCCATCTTGCGGCGCGTCCGGTTCGCACGAAACTGCATGTAGAACAGAGGCAGGAAGAAGCCGACGGCGACAGCGAACGTGCCGACCATCAGGATCTGGCCCACCCCGAGGCCGCGATTGAATGCGAGCATCAACAGGGCGATGGCCACGAAGATCATCACCGGCGCCAGAAGAATGAGGAGCATCAGGCGGCCGGTCGGCATCGTTACCTGGGCGGCGATGAGCATCCGCTCGAACTTCTGACCCAGACTCAGCAAGAATGGCGGAAGGCCGGCAGGCAGCGCGCTCTGCCGACGACGCAGCAACGACATCGTCTGCTCACGGTCGCGCCCTTCGGCAATCATCTTCAGCCGAAGGTTGATCGCACGCCCTGTGCTGCGGTTCGTGGCAAACGAGCTGACCAGCACCTCAACAGCGAGAAGGACCGCACCGAAGGTGCAGCCGAGGATCAGCGCTTTGAGCCAGGCTTCGTTCATCCCTCGAGCCTCGCATCCGGTCGGAAGAGATCGGACGAGAGGGACACGCCGTGTGACATGACCTGCTCAATGAACTTGGGCCGGATTCCCGTGGCTTCGAACTTGCCTAGGACCTGACCCTCAGGCGAAAGGCCCGTCTGACGGAAGCGGAAGATTTCCTGCATCGTCACGACTTCGCCTTCCATCCCGGTGAGTTCGGAAAGACTGAGCAGCTTGCGGCGACCGTCGGACAGACGCCCGACTTGCATGACCACATTGATCGCGGACGCGATCTGGGAGCGCGCAGACCGGGCCGGAATATCGATGCCGCTCATGCCGATCATCTGCTCGATGCGGGACAAGGCGTCGCGCGGCGAGTTGGCGTGAACCGTGGTCATCGAGCCATCGTGGCCGGTGTTCATCGCTTGCAGCATGTCGAAGGCTTCGCCGGCGCGTACCTCGCCGACAATGATGCGATCGGGCCGCATGCGCAGCGCATTCTTGACGAGCTCGCGCTGGCCCACCTCGCCCTTGCCCTCGATATTGCTCGGCCGGGTCTCGAGCCTGACGACATGTTCTTGCTGAAGCTGAAGCTCGGCCGAATCCTCGATGGTCACGATGCGCTCGCGATGGTCGATGAATGCCGACATCGCATTGAGCATGGTCGTCTTACCGGAGCCCGTACCTCCTGAGATGAGGACGTTGCGACGCGCCTTGACGATGGCCGCAAGCACTTCGGCAACCGGCGCGGGAACGCTTCCGATCTCGATCAGCCGGTCCATGCTGATCGGCACTCGGGCGAACTAGCGGATCGACATTGACGCGCCGTCGATGGCCAGCGGCGCTACGATTGCGTTGACGCGGCTGCCGTCGGCCAGGCGCGCGTCGACCATCGGCGAGGATTCGTCGATGCGGCGGCCGACGGCGGACACGATATTCTGAATGATGCGGAGCAGGTGCCGCTCATCCTTGAAGCGAACCGCGGTGTGCTCGAGAACGCCATAGCGCTCAATGAACACGTTGGCGTGGCCGTTGATGAGGATGTCCGTGATCGTCGGATCCTTGAGCAACGGCTCGATAGGCCCCAGGCCGAGAAGCTCGTCGAGAACGTCGCTCACCAGCGCTTTGCGCTCGGCATTGTTCAGCGCATGGTTCTGCTTCGACAGCTCCTCGTAGACGATGTCGCCGACTTCGGCTTCGATCTGCTGGCGCGACATCTGATCTAGCGCCTGGAGGTTGATGAGATCGAGCAGGCGCTGATGAAGCTCAACCTTGAGTTCGGTGT
>JBKPKE010000197.1:0-9169 GCA_046730955.1 Pseudomonadota bacterium | reverse complement strand
GATCCCGATGATCCGGTTGCTCGTGTACTCCGCCGCGACTGCACTCTCCACGTCGTTCCCAACATGAATCCCGACGGATCGCGGCGCGGGCACCTGCGTACCAATGCCGTCGGCGTGAACCTCAACCGCGAGTGGCACGCTCCGTCGGCCGAAAAGAGTCCCGAAGTGCTCTGCGTGCGCAACGCGATGGACGAGACGGGCGTGGATTTCGCGATGGACGTGCACGGCGACGAGGCGATCCCCGCGAACTTCCTCGCCGGCTTCGAAGGCATCCCGTCGGTCACCGACAGGCAGCTCGCTTTGTTCAAATCGTTCTCGGATGCGCTTGAGCGCGTCTCGCCCGACTTCCAGACCAGTCAGGGCTACGAAATTCCAGCGCCAGGCGAGGCGAACATGTCCATGTCGACTACCCAGCTGGCCGAACGCTACGGCTGCGTGTCGATGACGCTCGAAATGCCGTTCAAGGACAATTTCGACCTGCCCGATCCGCTGTACGGCTGGAGCCCGGAGCGGTCGAAGTACTTGGCCTTCGCCTGCCTTGATGCCCTGCACAGCCTACTGCCGCAGCTTCAGCAGGCGAAGTCGGCCAACGTGCGCACCGAAAAAGTAGACGCCTAGGAAGTTCTGATCCCATGCCTCAGCTCGTCCTGGTCCGTCATGGCCAGTCGCAATGGAACCTCGAGAATCGCTTCACCGGCTGGTGGGACGTCGATCTATCCGATCAGGGGGTGAATGAAGCACGCGCTGCTGGGAAGCTCCTCAAGGACCGCGGGTTCCAGTTCGATCGCTGCTTCACCAGTGTCCTCACCCGGGCGATCCGGACGCTCCATTTGATGTTGCACGAGCTCGACAGCCTTTGGCTTCCGGTCGCGAAGGACTGGCACCTCAACGAGCGCCATTACGGTGGCCTGACGGGTCTCAACAAAGCGGAGATGATCGAGAAGGTCGGAGCCGAGCAGGTCAAGATCTGGCGCCGCTCCTATGACATTCCTCCTCCCCCGCTTCCCAGCGACAGCGAGTATGATGTTTCGCAGGACCGCCGATATTCCGGCGTCTCGGTCCCCGACACCGAAAGCCTGAAAGAC
Organism: Pseudomonadota bacterium; assembly: GCA_046730955.1. Classification (GTDB taxonomy): domain Bacteria; phylum Pseudomonadota; class Alphaproteobacteria; order Sphingomonadales; family Sphingomonadaceae; genus Sphingomicrobium. The sequence continues at coordinate 8,084 of JBKPKE010000197.1, read as the reverse complement.
ACGATCGCCCGCGCCCTGCCTTATTACGAATTGGAGATCGTCCCCGCACTGCAACGCAACGAGCGCGTGCTCGTCGCGGCACATGGGAACTCAATCCGCGGGATAATCAAGCATCTGTCCGAGATCGGAGATCAGGAGATCGTCGGCGTAGAGATCCCGACCGGTCAGCCATTGGTGTACGAGCTGAACGACGATCTCAGCGTCAGGGACCGATATTATCTGAGCGAGCGCCCCGCTTAGGCGGCGACCGATTTCTCGCGATACATGGCTTTGTCAGCACGGGCCATGCACGCTTCCGGCGTATCGTTAGATTCGACTACCGCAACTCCGATTGCGACGCTCAGAGGCAGGCACATGCCCTGAAAGCAGAACTCGCAATGCGTGATCATGGAGACGAGCCGCTCGGCGGTCTCAACGGCGGTCGCCTCGTCTGCGCGTTCAAGCAGTACGGCGAACTCGTCGCCTCCCAGCCGCGCAACACAATCGCTCTTTCGGATACCGTCCAATAGGACTTCCGCAACCTGGATGAGCGCCTGATCCCCCGCCTGATGGCCGAAGGTGTCGTTGATCATCTTCAGGCCATCGAGGTCGATGAAGAGCATTGCCGCCGTATCGTCGTAGCGGCTGACCCGATCGATCGCCGCCTCCAGCTGGCGCAGGAAGCCGCGACGATTGGGCATATCGATGAGGACGTCCTGGTGAGCCAGCCGGTCCAGCAGCTCGACGCGCTGCTCCAGGTGCACAATCTCGGCGCGGAGCCGCCTGACCTCTGCTCGAAGCGTTTCGGGATCAGTCATGTCTATGACCAAGTCGGCCATCGCTTCGGAATGCCCCCTGAAAATTCCCTGTTGTTCGTGAGACATAACTTCAATCGCCGATTCGGGAAATCCCGCTGCCTGGCCAAGCGTTGCACCTCCGCCGTCATGTTCCTAAACGGCACAGCTCCTGCATTGCAGATGAACAGGGACATGAATGGCGCAGCCGCTGGTCGGAATCATCATGGGCAGCAGCTCCGATTGGGAGACGATGCGTCACGCGTCCGAAACGCTACAGGCCCTCGGCGTCGAGCACGAGGTAAAGATCGTTTCCGCCCACCGCACACCTAAACGACTCTACGATTACGCTTCGTCCGCGAAGGATCGCGGATTGAAGCTGATCATCGCCGGGGCTGGCGGGGCGGCGCACCTGCCCGGCATGGCGGCGTCCATGACTAGCCTGCCCGTCCTCGGCGTGCCCGTGGAAAGCCAGGCGCTGAAGGGCATGGACAGCCTATTGTCGATCGTCCAGATGCCGGCGGGCGTGCCCGTCGGAACACTGGCGATCGGACGTGCCGGCGCCGTCAATGCGGGGCTTCTCGCCGCATCGATTCTCGCCACCAATGACGAGGCGCTTGCAGGCCGCGTAGAGCAATACCGCGAGCAGCAAACCCAAGCGGTGGCCGAAACTCCCGAATGATCGTCGCTCCTGGGTCCACCATCGGCATCGTCGGCGGAGGTCAGCTCGGCCGAATGCTCAGCGTGGCGGCGGCGCAGCTCGGGTACAAATGCCACATCTTCGACCCGCACGGCCGGCCCTGTGCCGCTGACGTCGCGGCGGAATTCACGAGAGCAAATTACGACGACCGCGCCGCCTTGGAGAGCTTCGCGGCATCCGTCGACGTCGTCACCTACGAGTTCGAGAACCTTCCGGTCGATCCGCTGCGCGTTGTGGGTGACAAGTTGCGTCCTGGAACGCGCTCGCTCGCCGTCGCGCAGGATCGCGCGGTGGAAAAGCAGTTCATCGAGCAGACGGGAGCGCGTGTCGCATCCTGGCGCGCGGTGGATAATCTGGAGGGCGTCCAAAGCACCGTCCGGGAGCTTGGAGCGCCGCTCGTGCTGAAGACCAGGCGCTATGGGTACGACGGCAAGGGCCAAGCCTGGATACGTTCGGCCGATCAGGCGGAAGCTGCATGGGATGCGATCCGCGGCGAGCCGGCCGTGGCAGAAGCGGGAATCGACTTCGCCGCCGAATTCTCCGTGATCGTCGCTCGCTGGGATGATGGTAGAACGACTTTCTGGGACAGTCCCGACAATGTGCATCGCGAGGGCATATTGCGCACGTCCACCGTTCCAAGCGGCTCGGCCATCGCTCCCCAGGTCGCGGAAGCGCGCCAGGCCGCAGCCGGCATTGCCGAAGCGCTCGGTCATATCGGCGTCCTTACGGTGGAGTTCTTCGCTTCGAGGGACGGGCCAATCGTCAACGAGATCGCGCCGCGCGTTCACAATAGCGGGCACTGGACGATTGAAGGTGCATTCACCTCGCAGTTTGAGCAGCACGTCCGCGCGATCTGCGGCCTGCCGCCCGGCTCGACCGAACTGGCCTGCGCATCGGCGCGGATGGAGAATCTTATCGGCGCCGAAGTGCTTGCCTGCGAGCAGCTGCTCACCGACCCACACGCCCACGTCCACTTCTATGGTAAGGGCGAAGCGAGGCCCGGACGGAAGATGGGCCACGTCACCCGGATCAAGCTCTAGATGAAAATCATCGGCAGCTTCGTCAGCCCCTACGTCCGCAAGGTGCTGGCGTGCATCCATCTCAAGAGCCTGAGCTACGAAATCGACCCGATCACGCCTTTCTTCGGCAATGACGAGTTCCGGCGATTGAGTCCGCTTTGCCGCATTCCGGTACTGATCGACGGCGATTTCAGCACCAGCGATTCATCCGTGATCTGCGAGTATCTGGAAGAGGCCTATCCCGGACGATCGCTGTTGCCCGCCGACCCGAAGGACAGGGCACGCGCACGTTGGCTCGAGGAATTCGCGGACACCCGCCTCGGCGACCTCTTCATCTGGGGACTTTTCTACCAGAAGATCGTGCACCCGCTCGTCTGGGGCCAGCCGGGCGACCAGCAACGCATCGCCAAGGTGCTGGCTGAGGACGCTCCCGCCGCGATCGATTACCTTGAGGGCGAGCTGCCGGAGAGCGGTTGGCTGTTTGGCGAGTTCGGCATTGCCGACATCGCTGTCGCCAGCTTCTTCCGCAATGCTGCCTATGCCCACTTCGAGCCTGACCCTGTGCGCTGGCCGAAGGTAGCCGGCTTCGTCGGCCGCGCCCTCGCCCACGACGCCTTCGCCTCGACCAAGCCGTTCGAGGACATTCAGCGCAGCGTGGACATCAAGGGACGGCGCCAGGCGCTCCTCGACGCAGGTGCGCCCCTGACGGACGAGACGCTGGGCACACCTGCTCCTCGGAAGGGGATGATGCGCCTCTAGACGGTTGCGATGAGCTAATTCGCGATCCGCGTGGCCTTGGTGATCTTAACGACCGGCTCGAGCATTTGGCCGCGCATGACGCCTTCGCCCTTTGTCGGCGAAGTTGGCGATGCCTGGATGGCTTTCACGACGTCCATGCCTTCGATCACATGCCCGAACGCGGCGAAGCTGGCGTCGAACGATGGAACGTCGCTCGTCAGGATGAAGAAGTCCGCCTTGGCAGTCCCGGGAGAGAAGGCCGCCATGGAAATCGTGCCGGCGACATGCTTGATGCCTGTCTTCGACACCGGTTCATGCTCAATGGCCGGATAGAGCTTGCGGGCGTCGCTCCTGATGCCGCCCTGGATGATCCCGCCGCCATCTGTGAACTTCATTGAACGATAGAAGCTCTCGCCGTTGTACCGGCCGCTATCGACATATTTCAGAAAATTCTCGGTCGTGATCGGCGCATGGGCCTTGTCCAGTGCAAGGACGATTCGGCCCTTGTCGGTTTCGAGCGCAACCTTCACCACATCTCCCGCCGCGGCCGGCGCTGCGGGAGTGGTCTGAGCGGAGAGCGGTGCGGCAGCCAAGAGGCTGAAAGCCAATGCGAATCGGTAAATCATGGCGCGAACCTAGCGTCGGCGGCGAAGGGTTCCAGTCCGGCGGTGTCGCCTCTATAGGCCCGAACCACGAGTCATGACTCCCTCGATCGCGCAAACCAACTTGCCCGCCGATTGGCGCGACCTTGTCGCGCTGACCAAGCCGCGCGTCATGAGCCTCGTGGTCTTCACCGGCCTCTGCGGCCTGCTGGCTGCGCCTGTGACGCTGCCTCCGGTTCTCGCCTTCACTGCAATCCTTTGCATCGCCCTTGGCGCGGGCGCCGCCGGGGCACTCAACCAGTGGTATGAGGCGGACCTCGACGCGAAAATGCGCCGCACGGCCAACCGGCCGCTGCCTGCGCGCCGCATGGACCGGCAGACGGCGCTGCACTTCGGCGTCGGGCTTTCCGCCTTCTCCGTCATCCTGATGGACCTGGCGACAAATCACCTGGCTGCGCTGCTGCTCGCAATCTCGATCCTCTTCTATGTCCTGGTCTATACGGTCTGGCTGAAGCGCCGGACCGCCCAGAACATCGTGATCGGGGGAGCCGCGGGAGCTTTCCCGCCGCTGATCGGCTGGGTCGCCGCGACCGGAAGCATAGACACGCTGCCGGTGCTTCTTTTCGCGATCATCTTCCTGTGGACGCCGCCGCATTTCTGGGCGCTCTCGCTGTTCGTTCGGTCGGACTATGCGGCGGCCAATGTACCGATGCTCCCGGTTGTCGCCGGGATCGAAAATACGCGGCTCCAGATTTTCCTCTACAGCCTAGCGTTGGCCGGCTCGGCCGTGCTGCCCTACGCGCTCAGCCTGACCGGCTATCTGTACGGCTTCTCGGCGGCCGTTCTCAGCGCGATCTTCGTCGGACTTGCCGGGATGGTGTTCGCCAATCGCGCCGATCAGCCGAGCGAGATGAAGCCCGAGAAGCGCCTGTTTGGATTCTCGGTCCTCTACCTCTTCGCCCTCTTCGCCGTACTGGTCGTCGACCGCTGGATCGCCGCATGAGCCCTCTCCCCGAAGACGAATTGTTGAAGCGTCAGCGAGAGCGGGCGCGTATCATGGCCTGGCTGCTGGGCGCCTTCGTCGTCCTGCTCTTCCTGATCACCATCGCAAAGATTGGTCTTCACAGATGACAGCTATCGCGAGCCGCAATGCGCGGACTGCGACCCGGATGGCGCTTCTGGCGCTTGCCATGCTCGGGCTCGCCTTCGCATCGGTGCCTCTCTACCGAGCTTTCTGCGAGCTGACCGGCTTCGACGGCACGCCGCTCCGCGCGGAGAAAGCGCCGGGCGCAGTCGCCGGCCAGATCGGCGTGCGCTTCGACGCGAACATCAATGCGGCTTTGCCCTGGAAGTTCGAGCCCGTGCAGGAGACCGTCCGGATCGCACCCGGTGCCCGGACCCAGATCCTGTATCGTGCGACGAACCTGACCGCGCGAACAACGACGGGACGAGCTGTCTTCAATATCTCTCCGCAGCTGGCGGCGCCTTATTTCAACAAGATCGAATGCTTCTGCTTCACCGAGCAGACGCTGAAAGGCGGCCAGTCCGCCGACATGCCCGTCGTGTTCTACGTCGATCCGCGCATAAAGGATGATCCCGACACGAAAGCCATCGACGAGATCACGCTCAGCTATACATTTTACCCGGTGGAAAAGCCTGAAACGACCCGCTAGAGGCCGAAATCAAAGAGAATAGGGAAGCGCAGCGAATGGCCGCAACGAAGAACCACGACTACCATCTCGTCGATCCCGATCCCTGGCCGCTGATCGGTTCCATTTCCGCGCTTTTCCTGTTCGGCGGTGCGGTCATGTGGATGCACGACAACCGCTATGGTCCGTTCGTGACTTTCGCCGGCCTTGCGGCGGTGCTGATCACCATGTTCAGCTGGTGGTCGAACACGATCCGCGAGGCGCATCAGGGTTATCACACGCCGGTCGTTCAGCTTCACCTGCGCTACGGCATGATCCTGTTCATCGCCTCCGAGGTGATGTTCTTCCTTGCCTGGTTCTGGGCTTACTTCGACGCTTCGCTCTTCCCCTCGGCAGCGGAGGCCATCGGCGGCACCTGGCCGCCAAAGGGCCAGGAAGTGCTCGATCCCTTCGGCTTCCCGCTGCTTAACACCCTCATCCTGCTCTGCTCCGGTACGACGGTGACCTGGGCGCACCACTCACTGATCCACGGCAACCGCGAGGGGTTGAAGCTCGGGCTTTTGCTGACTGTGCTGCTGGGCCTGCTGTTCACCAGCATCCAGGCCTGGGAGTACATGCACGCTCCGTTCGCCTTCAAGCAATCGAGCGGCGGCACCATCTACGGTTCGACCTTCTTCATGGCGACCGGCTTCCACGGCTTCCACGTGATCGTCGGCACCATCTTCCTGACGGTCTGCCTGATCCGCGCATGGAAAGGCGACTTCACGCCTCGGCAGCATTTCGGCTTCGAGGCAGCCGCCTGGTACTGGCACTTCGTCGACGTCGTATGGCTGTTCCTGTTCGTCTCCATCTACGTGTGGGGCGGCTGGGGCGCGCCGCACGGGGGGTGACGGTGATTCCGGCGGGGGCGGCGGCAAGATGACCGCGCCCTCGCCCCTTACCGCTACGCTCAAGGGCCTTTGTCCGCGCTGCGGGCAGGGCCGCCTCTTCACAGGCTGGGTGAGCTTTGCGACGCGCTGCAAGGCTTGCGGTCTCGACTTCAGCAGCTTCAATGTCGGCGACGGCCCGGCCGCATTCCTGATCCTGATCGTCGGTGCGGTTCTTACGGTGGGCGCACTCATCCTCGATCAGGCTGCTTCTCCACCCTGGTGGGTGCATCTGATCTGGCTTCCCATAGGCCTAGGCCTCACTGTCGGGGGGCTGCGCCTCGCGAAGGCCTGGCTGATCGCACAGGAATATCGTCACCGCGCCGCGGAAGGCAGGATTGTGCCGTGACCAGACGCTTTCCGATCCTTCCGTCGATCATCGTCACAGCCGCCGTTGCAGCCATGATCAGCCTCGGTGTCTGGCAGCTCCAGCGAGCGAAGTGGAAGGAAGGTCTACTCCACCGCTATGCCGAGGCCGGCAACCTGCCGCCGATCGCTTTTCCGAGTGGGCCGCTCACCGACGAGCAGCTTCCCTTGTTCCGGCACGCCACAGGAGTCTGCCTTCGGCCCGTCGGCCGGCGCACGGTTGCGGGTGAAGGAGCTTCGGGAGAACCCGGCTATGTCCACATCGTCGACTGCGTCACCGGTGCGGAAGGCCCGGGAATGAGCGTCGCGGTGGGTTGGTCAAAGAATCCCAACGCCGCGATCGATTGGAAGGGCGGGCCCGTCAGCGGGACCATTGCACCCGACAACAAGACCCGCATGCGCCTCGTTGCGGCCAGCGCTCCGCCAGGCCTGGAGACCGTCGCGCCGCCGTCTCTGAGTTCGGTTCCGAACAACCACAAATCCTACGCAATCCAGTGGTTCGCGTTCGCGCTCATCGCCACAATCATCTACGTGCCCGCCCTCAGAATGCGCTGGAAGAAGGAACAGCAGGTTTGAACACTGCGATGCACCGGCTGGGCAATGGGCTGACGGTCGCAGTCGATCCGATTGCTGGCGCCGAGAGCGTCGCACTCGGCCTGTACGCAATGGTGGGCTCGCGGTCCGAGCCAGAGCAATTGTGCGGGCTCGCGCATCTGGTTGAGCACATGGTGTTCAAGGGCGCCGGCAAGCGGAACACGCGCGAGCTGGCCGAGGCGATTGAGGACGTGGGCGGGTTCATGAACGCCTGGACCTCGCGCGACCAGACGACCTTTCACGGACGCACTCTCGCTCGCGACACGGCCTTGCTTGCGGAACTGATCGCGGATCTCGTGCGCGAGCCGCACCTGTCGGAAGAGCATCTCGAGCGCGAGAAGGAGGTCATCCTTTCCGAGATCGGAGAGACCGTCGATTCTCCCGACGACGTGGTTCACGACCATCTGTTCGAAGCCGCCTTCGCCGACCAGCCATTGGGGCGTTCCGTGCTCGGGCGCGAGGCGGGATTGCGCAGGATCACCAAGAGCGATTGCGTCCAATGGATGAGCGGTGAGCTCGTGCCGTCACGCCTGATCCTGTCCGCGAGCGGGAGGGTCGATGCGGATGACGTCCTGCAGCTCGCCGAGCGTTTATTCGGCGATATGGAGGACCGGCCCGGGACGCCGATCGGAAGCGCTCAGTTCACCGGCGGAGTGCGAAACGACCAGCGCGACTTCGAGCAAGCGCACTGGACGCTGGGACTGCCCGGGCTCGCCG
>JBKPKE010000196.1:0-7269 GCA_046730955.1 Pseudomonadota bacterium | reverse complement strand
TGTCGCGTCTGCTCCGTTCACGACAGTGCGATAGCGGGGAAGGGGCAGGCGGATTGCGCAAGCTGGGCATCATTGGCGGAGCGACCTGGTCGTCGACCGCGCTTTACTACGATCACATCAATCGCGGCATCGCCCAACGTGTGGGCGGACTTCATAGCGCCCGCCTGCTCGTCGAAAGCCTCGACTTTGAGGATTATGTCGCTTTTCATCGGGCGAACGACCTGTCCGGCGGCAATGCGTTGATCGTGGAATCGGCGAAACGGCTCAAGGCCGCCGGCGCGGAAGGCCTGGTGCTCGCTTCCAACACGATGCATCGCGCCCATGCGGAAGTGACGATGGCGACGGGGCTTCCACTGATCGACATCCGCGAAGTCGCTGCGAACCAGCTGATGGCAGATCGGCGTACGCGGATCGCCTTGCTCGGCACGCGGTTCACGATGACCGAGCCGTTCGCACGCGAACCATATGAGCAGCGCGGAATCGTCGTTCATGAACTGACTTCCGAATGGCGGACCGAGGTCGATCGCATCATCTACGAGGAGCTGGCGGCAGGGCGCGTCGTCCGTGACAGCCAGCGCAAGCTGAAGACTCTCGTCACCGACCTCGCCAAGCAGAAGGTCCAGGCGGTCGTCCTTGGCTGCACCGAGCTGGTTTTGGCCGTTGACGTCCGCGCCAACGTCCTGCCGGTCTACGATACGACGGCCATCCACGCTCGCGCATGTGTGGACTGGATGCTCGCCCAGCCCGAAGAGGCGCGCGCCGCAGCCTGAACCCTCGCAAGAACCCCGGTAAGTGCCTAAGTCGGACGGGTGAGCAAGGCAGATCGTCCCAATCATCCTGGAGCGTCCGAGCGCTTCAACGAGGAGCAGGCGACCTATGCCGTGCGCGGGGCAGACCAGCCGGACCTGGAGAAGGGCGTCGCTGCGATCCGGGAGGTTTTGAAGACTCTTCCCGTCCGGCCGGGCGTCTATCGAATGCAGGACGTGCGCGGCGACGTACTCTATGTCGGCAAGGCGCGCGCATTAAGGAACCGCGTCACAAACTATACCCAGGTCGCACGGCTGCCGAAGCGGCTGCAGCGGATGGTCGCTCAGACGCGCTCCATGACGATCGTGACGACCCGGACGGAGGCCGAAGCGCTGCTTCTGGAAGCGCAGCTGATCAAGCGTTTCCGGCCCGCCTACAACGTGCTCCTCCGCGACGACAAAAGCTTTCCCTTCATCCTTCTTCGCGAGGATCACGCCTTCCCGCGCGTCCAGAAGCATCGCGGAGCGCGGCGGTTGAAAGGTCAGTACTTCGGGCCGTTCGCCAGCGCGGGGTCAGTGACTCGAACGCTCAACGCGCTACAGAAGCTGTTCCTTCTGCGCAGTTGCTCGGACAGCTATTTCCAGAACCGTTCGCGGCCCTGCTTGCTCTACCAGATCAAGCGCTGCTCGGCGCCGTGCGTCGGTCGTATCAGCGAGACCGACTACGCCGAGCTGGTCGACGACGCGAAGAACTTCCTGTCGGGCAAATCGACAGGTGTTCAAGCTCGCCTGTCGAAGCAGATGGCAATTGCGGCCGAGAAGCAGGATTACGAGCTTGCCGCAGTCTACCGCGACCGTCTCCGCGCGCTGACCTATATCCAGGGGTCGCAGACGGTCCACGCGGAAGGCCTTGGCGATGCCGACGTCTTCGCGCTCGCCTGCAAGGCGGGGACGATGTCGATCCAGGGCTTCTTCATCCGCGGCGGCCAGAATTGGGGCCACCGCGCTTTCTTCCCCGCGCATACCAACGACGTTCCGGAGGCGGAGGTCCTGTCGAGCTTCCTTGTCCAGTTCTATGAGGACATGCCGCCGCCCAGGCGCATCCTTGTCGATCGGGAGTTGTCCGACGCGGCGCTGCTCGAAGAGGCCCTGAGTGAGCGTGCTGGGCGTCGTGTCGTCATCGAAGTTCCAAAGCGCGGGGACCGCAGGAAGTTACTCGACCAGGCCCGGCGCAATGCCGAAGAGGCGCTGGATCGTCGGCTGGCAGAGACGACGACGCAGGGCAAGATCTTGCGCGAACTTGCCGACACGTTTGAACTCGCGGACGTGCCCAAGCGCATCGAGGTTTACGACAACAGCCACATCATGGGCACGAACGCCACCGGGGCGATGATCGTCGCGGGGCCCGAAGGCTTCCGCAAGAACAGCTACCGCAAGTTCAACATCAAGCGTCCGGAGACAAATCCGGGCGACGATTTCGCGATGATGCGCGAGGTGCTGGAGCGCCGCTTTGCCCGGCTAGAGAAGGACGATCCCGATCGGCAGAGCGGCGAATGGCCCGACCTGCTGCTGATCGACGGCGGCAAGGGGCAACTCTCGGCGGTTTGCGAAGTCATGGAGGATGCTGGCGTCCATGACGTGCCAGTCGTCGGCGTCGCCAAGGGCCCTCATCACGGCCGTGAGGGCCGCGAAGTTTTTCACCTTCCCGGCGGCCGCGAGATCACCCTGCAGCCGAACTCGGCCTTGCTCTTCTATCTTCAGCGGCTTCGCGACGAGGCGCATCGGTTCGCCATCGGCACGCATCGGGCAAAGCGGGCGAAGAGCCTGACCACGTCAACTCTGGACGACGTTCCGGGCATCGGGCCGAACCGCAAGCGCGCGCTGCTGATGCACTTCGGCACGGCCCGCGCAGTAAAGGGTGCCGCGCTCGAGGATCTGGAGCGCGCGCCCGGGATCAGCAAGACGATGGCGCGCCAGCTCTACGATTACTTCCATCCGGCCGGATGAGCCGTTGAACATCGAAACGCCCGCCATCGTCTGCGCTCTTCGCAACCATGCGGAGCATGGCGCAGTCGTCCGGCTCATGACGCCGAAGGACGGGCTTCGGGCCGCTTATGTCCGAGGAGCTCGCGGGCGGCGCATGCGGCCCGTGCTGGTGCCGGGCAATCTCGTCCAGGCCCGGCTTCGGTCTCGAACGGAAGATCAGCTCGCCCATGCGGAGGTCGAACTGACCCGCAGCCGCGGGCCGCTGTTATCCGAGCCGCTGCCGTCTGCCGCTATCGAATGGATAACGGCGCTGACTGCGACGGCTCTTCCCGAAGCGCAGCCCTATGAACGTCTTTACGCCGCGCTCGACGCACTTCTCGCTTTGATCGAAGCGGCACCGTCGGCGCTTGGCTGGGCTGGACCTTTGGCGCGCTATGAGCTGTTCCTCCTTGCCGAGCTGGGATTCGGCCTGGACCTGGAACGTTGCGCAGTGAGCGGATCGAACGACGATCTTGTAGCCGTCAGCCCCCGGTCGGGACGGGCAGTCAGCGCAGCGGAAGCCGAGCCTTATTCGGGCAGGCTTCTAGCGCTGCCCGCTTTCTTGCGCGCCGGCGGGAGCGCTTCCTGGCCAGAGGTACATCAGGGTCTCGAACTGACCGGTCATTTTCTTCATCGGGACGTGCTGACGGGCCGCTCCGCAGCCTTGGGTGAGGCGCGTTCGCGCCTGGTCGACAGACTTCTTCGCGCCGGCGGAACGATCTAAGCCGTTGTCTGAACAGCACGCCTGTTTTAGCTCATTGCTGTGACCAGTCTCGACACGCTCGCAATGCTTTTCCCGAACGTTGCGACGACTCGTGGAATCACGGTCCGGGTGGCGGTCAGCTATCTCGCCGAGCAGTCCGACCCCTCGATCAATCGCTGGTTCTGGTCCTATCATGTCCGCATCGAGAACGGCTCCGACAAGTCGGTCCAGTTGCTCTCCCGCAGCTGGTCGATCACGGACGGGCGCGGAACGGTCCATGAAGTGCAAGGCGAGGGCGTGGTCGGAGAAATGCCACTTATTCCGCCCGATGGAAGCTTCGACTACGTTTCCGGCTGTCCGCTCGACACGCCGAATGGGTGGATGAGCGGAAGCTACAATATGGTCGACGAGGATGGAGAATCGCTGGAAGTAACGATCCCCCGGTTCGCCTTGCTTGCGCCGATCAACTGAACGTCATACCCTTTGCAACAATACCCGTTTCGGAATGTTGTCTGCTTGAGAGCCGCTAGGGGAATCTGGCGCCGTATCGACGAGGGAGACTGGTATGGTGGCGCAAGTGCTCACGAAATCGATGGTTGGGATGCTTCTGTTCGGAATGCCCGTTGCGGCGGCGGCTCAGTGGGCCCCGGGCTCGGAGATTGTCGGCCAGTCTGTCCAAGTTGAGACGGCCGGAGTGACGAATACCGTCTACTTCGATGCAGGCGGAGCCGCCCGAATCCAGACGCCCGCCGGCAAGATCGTTCCCGGAACGTGGAATGCGGCGAACGGCCAGCTTTGCCTCTCGGCTGGCGGGCTCCAGGAGTGCTGGCCCTACGCGCGGCCGTTTGAGGCCGGCCAGCAGATCAGCCTGACAAGCAGCTGCAATGCAGCGTCACGCTGGACCGCGCTGGGAACGAATCAGGCGCCGCCAACCCAGCAAGGCGCGGGCGAGCGCGGCTAGCTTAAAAGGCTTCGGGAAGGCGGCGGTGCGTCGCTGCCTTGTCCATTCCAGAAAATGAAAACGCCCGCGGGCCAAAAGCTCACGGGCGCTGTTGTATTCTACGAGGGAACCCCGTTCACGGGCTGATCGGAAGAACGATCTCGCCATTGTCATTGTTGTTGTTGAGAAGCAGCGCCGCAATCACTGCAATCGCAGCCAGCCCGGCCAAAAGGGGTAACGCGCCGATGCCACTAGCTGGAACCACGGCCGGCGCGACCGGCGGCGGAGCCGTCTCGGCAACCGGAGGTGGCGGGGTGTCGACGACCGGAAGGACGCAGCCTGCGCCTGGAGCCTGACCGGCTGCGGCCGTTGCCGCACCAGCTACCGCGGCGGCGGAAGAGCCGGCGCAAATGGCCGCGGCAGAATCGGCCGTGCCAAAGATGCTGACGATCGCGAGAGGGTCCACGGTCCGCGGAGCCGTCGTTGGAGCAGCGGCCGCGACCGAGCTGCCCATCATGGCGATGGCCGCGAATAGCGCAGTATATTTACTCAGGGGACTTGGGGCCCGCATGCCCACCTCCTCGCGACACAAGATCCGCTTCGGCGCGTATTTGCACCGGTAAGGATGAAACGCAAGTTACCGGCCCCTGTTTCATCGCCCATCACCATTTTTCCGCGGCTAGTTGCAAGTTAGCCATAACCATCTGGCGGGAAGGGAGGTTTTCGACGGCGGCCTCCGTTCACGTGGACGCCGCAGGAAGGGGGTGTCGGCCAATTATCGATTGGTCGACGCTTTCCGCCCGACAAGCTGTCGGTCCTCTGCGCGGGTGAATTGGCGAGACAGTTCCAGCGACAAGTTTCATCCACTATGGAGCGATTTGCTCCATTCTGGAGTTACCCGTCGTTAGGGCGCGCTGTCAGTCGATGGTGCATCAGCCCATCACTTCCGCTGCGGGAGTGGTTCTGGCGGCGACGAGTGCGAGGTGGGATCGTGAGAAGCTGGAACTCCATGATGCGCAGTTCCAAGCCCTTGGGGCCGAAGGGCCACAGGGCCTACGCCGTCGGCGACATCCATGGCAGGCGCGATCTTCTCGATGAAATCCTGAAAAGGATCGAAGACGACAATGCGGGTCGCAAGGCCGCGAAGGTCACAGTGGTCTTTCTGGGCGACTTGATCGATCGGGGCCCGCAATCCGCCGAAGTCGTCGAGCGGCTTAGGACGTACCATCCGGATTTTGCCGATCCCGTCTTCCTGATGGGCAATCATGAAGAGGTCCTGTTGCGGATCGTCGCTGGCGAAACGGACGTGCTTCCCGACTGGCTGAGGTTCGGCGGGGCAGAGTGCGCGCGTAGCTACGGCGTCGACCCCACCGATTTGGAGTGTCGCGACCCAGCGAGCGCCGTTCGTCTGCTGCGCCGAGCCATTCCGAAGGAACATCTGAAGTTTCTTTCCGGCTTCGCAGACACCGCCTCCTTCGGAGGATATTTGTTCGTCCATGCCGGGATTCGGCCTGGTGTGCCGCTGGCTAAGCAGGCTGCTCAAGATCTTCGGTGGATAAGGGGTGTCTTCCTGGACGATGAGACCGATCACGGAACCATCGTGGTCCATGGGCATACCATCAGCGCGGATGTCGACGAACGATCCAATCGGATTGGGGTGGACACAGGCGCCTGTTGGACCGGCGTGCTCACGTCCATCGGACTGGAGAGCAACGAGCGATGGTATCTGCAGACTGCCGGCGCATCGCAACAGGTGTCGCCGACCGTTCGCGTTGCCAATGTTCCAGCCGCTTAATAAGGGTGCACGCTTGCCCGAGGGAATTGCCTTGAAATTTGTATCGCTTACCGACCGCAAGGGTGCCGCCATGCGTGCGTCGCTGTGCGCTCTTTCCTTGCTCGCGCTTGGGGCTTGCAGCTCTTCGAGGGGCGGACCGATCGCCTATGATGATTCGGCGACCTTCCGTGCTCCTGACAAGCCGCAGATTGCCACGCTCGAATCGGGGTACCGCATTTCGCCGATGGATACCGTCTCTGTGAAAGTGTTCCGGATGCCGGACCTCAGCGGCGACTATCAAGTCGATTTAACGGGGCAAATCTCGATGCCGCTGATCGGCGAAGTACGTGCGGTCGACATGACAACGGCCCAGCTCGACGATGTGCTGACCCAGAAGTTCGGCGCGAAATATCTTGAGAATCCGGACATCAGCGTCGGGATCAAGGAGTCGGCCAGGCGGAGCATCACCGTGGACGGCGCGGTGAAGAGCGCCGGCGCCTTCCCCGCCGTGGGCGACCTCACGCTCATGCAGGCGGTGGCGCTTGCAGGCGGGGTCACCGAAGAAGCGAATGCTCACCGGGTCGCTGTTTTCCGGACGATCGACGGCAAGCGTCAGGCTGCCGCCTTCGACCTCGCCAGCATCCGGCACGGCCAAAATCCGGACCCCAAAATCTATCCCGGTGACATTATCGTCGTGGACGGGGATGGCGTGAAGGCCGCATACCGCCAAATCCTGAGCAGCTTCCCAATGCTGTCCGTCTTCCAGCCGTTCTGATGGGACAGGGAATGACAGTCGACCACCAGAATCGAGAGATCTTGTGAACAGGGACATTTCACTGCGGGATGGCGACCGTGGATGGCAGGTGGGCCCGCATCTCGGCGGCGCCGTCCAAAGCGCCGATCAAACGGCTGACTCGCGGATCGATGTCACGCGCTTCCTGCGCATCCTGATCGAATGGCGCTGGGTCATCCTGGGCGCGGCGCTACTCGGTCTGCTACTCGGCGTGCTTGCTACATTGCTGACGACCCCGCTTTACCGTGCCGACGTGACGCTGGAGGTTAGCCCTCCGCACGTCGAAAT
>JBKPKE010000195.1:0-6404 GCA_046730955.1 Pseudomonadota bacterium | reverse complement strand
AATGTAGGCCGGATTGCGTCCGAGCATCCGCGATAGGCCAGCAAAGTCTTCCCCGCGCTCGGCACAAAGCCGTTCGAGCACCTCGCGAGGTTCGTTCAACATGGTTTCCTCATAATTATAGGTAAGTGCCTAGACAAGTAGGAATTGCGTTGGGAATGACCTTCCCGCCGAGTCGAACCGGGGCAAGGGAAAGTAGCAAGTGCATTTACTTCGTGAAGTCGAGAAGTTCCTGAATCGGAGCAATACCGCACCAACTCGTTTCGGCCGCGAAGCAGTTGGCGATCCACGCTTTGTATTCGATCTGCGGAGGGGGCGCGAACCCCGTCCAGCCACCGTGGACCGCGTTCGCGCCTTTTTGGACATAGTTCAATGACCCGGCTGCCCATGTCCGCCGCGGCCGCCTCGCTTCTACGTGCGCTCCTAGCCAGAGTGGGCAAAGACCGAAATAGGATTTTGCTTACGGACTGTCGCTCGACCGATTGGCAATCCCTGACGTTCGTCGGCGAACGCCACCAAATGCAATTCCGTATTTTGGGCCCCGATGCCAATCGCCTTTACGCCCTGGCGATTGGTGATTTGTCCGACGCCGAATTCTCGATTCCCAAGAGAATCCTTGCGGACATTGCCGTCTTCGGAACCCCAGGGCGCGAGGACGACGGCTCCATCAGCTTTGCAATCGAGGCTTTGACGATCGATGAGTGATTCGGATTAGCGGAGCGACCGGCGCAGGGCAGAGAGCGCCTCGTGCAATTCTTGTGTTGCGTCGGACAATGGAGGGCGCTGACCATTTTCCAGATGACGCTGGATGCGCTCGTGCATCTCTCCGGCAGTTACCGAGCGCGGGTCGAACAACCTTACCACCCGTGAATCTTGGCTCGCGTCGGCGATGCGGTCCTCGAGAATGAGTTCGTCCTCGAAAGGTGGATGCACCTCGTCTTCGAGGACGAGCTCTTCTCCCTTTTGAACCCCGTCCAGTCCGGCTTGCTGAATTTCCTCGGCCAGCCGCGTCAGTTCCCGCTCGAGCTCTGACTGGTCGAAGTCGGCCAACGGAAGCTGTTTCGCCCCGGATCCGAAGCGACGCAGTGCTAGGAAGGACAATGCGAAGGCGCCCGCACCAACCGACGCCGGAACTAGCGCGAAGTGCGGCTCGGCAAGCGCGATCGCGCTCGCAAACGCCGCAGCGCTGCCGAAAATCACTGCCGGCATCAGTTCGAATGCCAGCGTCCAGATGATGCCGTCGCCGCTTCCCCTCATGAAAGGGTGAAGTAGGCGATAATCCTTTCCAGCCGGTTAGGCGGTCGCTTCTCTTTCCTCGCGGAGCCGTTTGGCGGTCGGCGACTTTTCAATGAGACTGATCAACGCCTCGGTGAATGCCGCCACATCATCCGGTTTACGGCTTGTAACGAGGTTGCCGTCTGTGACTGCGGCCTCGTCGATCACATTGGCCCCTGCGTTGCGGAGGTCAGTGCGGATCGACGGCCAGCTCGTGGCCGTTCGCCCGCGCAAAATATCGGCTTCCACCAGCAACCACGGCCCGTGGCAAATTGCGGCGACCGGCTTCCCCTGCTGCGCGAATGTCCGAACGAGGCCCACAGCAGTCTCATTCGTGCGCAGGTGATCTGGATTGCGAACGCCACCAGGGAGGACAAGCGCATCGAAATCATCGGCGCGCACCTGATCGACGGTGAGGTCCGGCCGGATCGTCTTTCCGGGATCGTCGTGCACAGTCGCCTGGATCGGCTTCAGCCCCGGAGACGCGAGAACGACGTCGGCTCCGCGCCCCATGAGGATCTCCCGGGGCCCGAACAGCTCCGACTCCTCGAAGCCGTCCGTGGCAAGGATCAGCACTTTTGCGTCCGAAATTTTTGTCATCGCGAGTCTAATCTCCTCAATCAGGAACCCGCCCGCTCGACTGTGCGCTTAGTGCTGCCGATGAGCGAAGAGAAGCAGAATGGCGGCAGGCTGCGCCATAGCAGCGACGGCGAGCCCGGCTACACGCGCCGTAAGAAGGGCCACTACTGGCAATATTTCGACGAGAACGGTGAGCGGCTCACGGACCGTGAAACGATCGATCACCTTAACAGCCTTGCCCTTCCGCCTGCCTATACGAACGCTTGGTTCTGCAAGGATGCGAACGGGCATCTGCAAGCCACCGGCGTGGATGCGCGGGGCCGTAAGCAGTATCGCTATCACCCTGACTTCCGCGCTCGCCGGGACAAGAAGAAATATACGGGAACGCTGGAATTCGGAGCCGCGCTTCCGAAGCTCCGCCGCCAGGTCGAATTAGATCTCAAGAAACCCGCACTTTGTCGTGAGGCAGTACTCGCCGCCGTCGTCCGGCTTCTGGACACGGAATATCTTCGTATCGGAAACGAGCAGTATGCTCGGGAAAACAAGAGCTTCGGCGCGACGACCCTGCGGTCCCGGCACGTCAAGAAATCGGGCAACAAATTGCTTATGCGCTTCAAAGGCAAGCACGGGATTGTCCATGAGGTGCCGATCACGGACCGCAATCTGAAGCGCATCGTCGCCAAGTGTCAGGACCTGCCGGGCCAGAACCTGTTCCAATATGTGAGCGAGGATGGCGAAGCCTGCGCGGTCAACTCCGCCGACGTGAACGAATATATCCGCGAAGCTACAGGCGGAGACTTCACGGCGAAGAACTTCAGGACTTGGGGGGCCAGCGTCATCGCCTTCGATCAGATGATGACCGCGGCGGAGGAAGAGCGTGCCCGGATCAGCCTGAAAACGGTCCTCGAACCTGTTGCGGAGGCCTTGGGCAACACACCCGCAATCAGTCGCAAATCCTATGTGCATCCGAAGCTGATCGAAGCCGCGCGAGACAAGCCGCGCAGCCCGCTTAATGGAATGGAACGGCCTCGCGGGCGCAAATATCTGTCCTCGGCCGAAGTCGGATTGCTGGATTTCCTGGCCGTTCGGAAGCGCCGGCCCAAGAATGCCGTGGCACTCGAGAGGACCGCCAAGGCCGCCGTTCATGCCCCCGAGGCCTCGGGTACGGTGAAAGTCGCTGACGCGGCGCAAGCGACGGCTTGATAGGACGTTACGCCACCGCCATGACTGGGCATATGGGACGGGGGCTCCACCAATGGGAACGTCTGATCGCTTGGCTGCAGGCGAACAGCGAGGAATTGCTATTCGGCGCCATCGTTGCGTCGATCCTCGTCGCAGTCATGCTGGTACTACGGTCGATCGGGACCCGCATTACTGCGGCTGATCCGGAATGCCGCACATTCAAGTCCGTGATCGGCCGGGTGCTCGCGAAGACGAGCATTGCCTTCATGATCATTGCGGCGGTCGAGGTCGACCTGACTTACGCGGATGTCCCCCCGCGCATTGCCGGAGCGTGGAACGCGCTCTTTATCGTGGCCTTCACTTTGCAGGCAGCGGTCTGGGCGCGCGAGCTCGCCCTCGGCGTGATCAGCCGGCGGGTCAGCGAAGAAACGGGCGAAACGCCCCTCAGCAATGCGATCGCAATCATCCGGGTCCTGGTCAGCGTCGCCGTCTTCGCGATCGCCATCATCGTGATCCTCGACAATCTTGGAGTGAACGTCACCGCTTTGGTTGCGGGCCTCGGTATCGGCGGCATCGCCATCGGGCTCGCCGCCCAAGGCATTTTCTCGGACCTTTTCGCGGCGCTCGCGATCCTCTTCGACAAGCCATTCCGCAAGGGTGACACGATCCGCTACGACCAGAGTACTGGCACGGTAGAACGCATCGGGCTCAAGACCACTCGCCTCCGCGCGATGACCGGCGAGCAGCTGATCATGGCCAACACCAAGCTCCTTGAGCGCGAGATCCACAATCTGGCCCAGTCAAAGGCCCGGCGGATGACGCTCTATTTTGCGGTCAAGACCGACAATCCGTCGTCAGTCCTGGACACGATCGAAGCGACGGCTGGCGATGCCGTTGCCGAGACGAAAGGCTGCAAGCTGGTTCGCTGCGTGCTGACAGGTATCGCATCGGGGTCCGTCACCCACGAGCTCGTCTATGACGATAGCGCCCGCGACCAGAATCGATTGGCGCTCGACCGGTCTGCGGTCCTCCGGACCCTCATCGAGCGATTGGGGGCCAATGGGCTTGAAGTCGCGCGCGCCTCCGACTTGCCTGCCCCGCCCGCCCCGTTCTAACTGACATTCGTGCCAGTCTCCTCGCTCGCCGATATCCGCGCCCGAATTGGCGATGAAGTCGGCATTTCGAGCTGGCTGACCATCGACCAGAAGCGCATCGACGAATTCGCCGAAGCGACCGAGGATCGTCAATACATCCACGTGGATCCCGAGAGGGCGGTCAGTACGCCGTTCGGCCAGACAATCGCCCACGGCTTCCTCTCCCTCTCAATGCTTTCGCGCATGGCTGGCGAAGGAATGCTCGTTCCCGAGCACGTCAAAATGGCCGTGAATTATGGCCTCGACCGAGTGCGTTTCATCGCACCGGTGAAGAGCGGCAAGCGCATACGCGGCCGCTTTCGGCTTGACTCGGTGGACGAGAAAGCGCCCGGCCAGCTGCTGTTGCGTCATACCGTGACCGTAGAGATCGAGGGCGAGGAAAAGCCGGCTTTGACCGCCGAGTGGCTCGGCCTGATTTTCATTTGAGGAGGTAAGAATGTCCGTCCGCGATGCCGTGATCGTTTCCACCGCCCGGACCGGCATCGGCAGGGCCTATCGCGGAGCCTTCAACGCCACGCCTTCTCCCACCCTTGCCGCACATCCGATCCGCGCCGCGGTCGAGCGCGCAAGAATCGATCCCGCCGAAGTCGACGACGTGATCATGGGAGCGGCGCTCCAGCAGGGTGTGCAGACGACAATCGGTCGCACGGCCGCTCTTCGGGCCGGTCTTCCTGTCACGGTCGCCGGCATGTCGCTCGACCGGCAGTGCGCCTCCGGCCTCATGGCCATCGCGACGGCGGCCAAGCAGGTGATCGTCGATCGGATGGACGTGGTCGTCGCGGGCGGCGTCGAAAGCATCAGCCTCGTCCAGACGCCCGAAATGCGGCTCGGCCCCGACATGGAACTGCTAGCCATGCACAACGCGGTCTACATGCCGATGATCGACACTGCGGAAGTGGTCGGTTCGCGCTATTCGATCAGCCGCGAACGCTGCGACGAATATGCCCTCCGCTCGCAGCAACGGACCGCCGCGGCCCAGGCAGCCGGCAAGTTCGCCGACGAAATCATCCCGGTGACGGCGCGGATGCAGGTCAAGAACAAGGAGACCGGCGAAGTCTCAATGCATGAGGTCACCCTGGACAAGGACGAGGGCAATCGGCCGGAAACGACGCTCGAAGGTCTCGCCAAGCTGGAACCGGTTCGTGGGCCGGAGAAGATCATCACCGCCGGCAATGCGAGCCAGCTGTCAGACGGCGCTTCAGTCTGCGTTCTCATGGATTCCATGCTCGCCGAGAAACGGGGTCTCGAGCCGCTCGGCCGCTATGTCGGCATGGCTGTCGCAGGCACCGAGCCGGACGAGATGGGCATCGGCCCCGTGTTCGCAGTGCCGAGGCTGCTCAACCGTTTCGGCCTGAAGGTGGACGACATCGGTCTGTGGGAGCTCAATGAGGCCTTTGCGGTCCAGGTGCTCTATTGCCAGGACAAGCTCGGCATTCCGGACGAGCTGTTGAACGTGAATGGCGGCGCGATCTCCGTTGGGCACCCCTACGGCATGTCAGGTGCACGCCTCACCGGACATGCTCTCATCGAAGGCAAGCGCCGCGGTGCCAAATATGTCGTCGTGACGATGTGCGTCGGCGGCGGCATGGGCGCTGCGGGGCTGTTCGAGGTCTTCTGATTGACTGCGGTTGAACTCGTCGCTTTGGCGGCTAGCGTCAGCCTTTTGTCGGGCTGGCGGCTTTATCTCGTCACGCTCGTAACGGGCCTTGCCATGAAGTTTGGCTGGGTTGCGCTGCCCGAGCAGCTTCACGCGCTTGACGTGCTTGCGAACAATTGGGTCATCGGCATTGCGGGAGTCGGCGCTTTAGCCGAGTTCTTCGCCGACAAAATTGCCTGGGTCGATAGTGCTTGGGATGCGATCCATTCGGTGATCCGGCCCGTCGGCGGGGCCTTGCTGAGCGCGGCGATCGTCGATTCTGCCGATCCGGTTTGGCAGGTCGCCAGTCTCCTCCTTGGCGGGGGCGCGGCCTTCGTCGCACACGCGGGGAAGGCCGGCGCGCGAACGCTGGTGAATACCAGCCCCGAACCGGTCTCGAACATCGTCGTCTCGACTGCGGAAGACGTCACGACCGGTGGCTTGCTCGCTCTCGCCATCGCCTATCCCGTGGCGGCTGCGATCATCACTGCGTTGTTGGTCGCTCTGTCCATCTGGCTCGTCATTGCCGCGCGCCGCGCTCTCCGCCGACTTCTCGATCGGGTTCCTGGGGCGCGCAAGGC
>JBKPKE010000194.1:0-5470 GCA_046730955.1 Pseudomonadota bacterium | reverse complement strand
CCGGCGAATCCGCGCCCATCTCATTGAGGTCGTAAATGAACGTCTTGATGTAGCCATGCTCCCCCTCGAGATGGTCGGCGTCGACGGCTTCATTGGCGTCACGAAGCGCCGGATAGACGACCATTTCTTCCTGGTGCGCATGTTTGTCGAGCGCATGAGTCAGCTTCATCAGAAGCATGCTGCGCTTCCAGGTCTGCGTCTCGTCCGTGGCCAGCATCTTGTCGAAGATTCCCAGCGCCAGTTCGTGTTCTGCGGAGAGGATCTCGTCCCAGTCGCCGGCAGTCGCCTCCAGGCCCTGCATCAGGAACTTGCGGCCATAGTTGGCGGCAAAGCCGATCGCTGCGCCGGCGAGCGCCGCTCCGAGGAGCGGACCTGCATTGTCGCCGAAGGAGAAGGCGCTGCGTTCGGAGGAGCGGCCGCCGCGCTGACTGCCGCTGCTCTGGCTCCCGCCATTCTCGCTGGCGCTTCTGGACGGGCCGCGATCGCTCGAGCGCGTGCTCGACGAGGATCGACTCTGGGTACGTGTAGCCATCACTTGTCCTCCGTTTTGAGTTTGAGGCCAGAACGGCGAGCCACAGCCCGGCGTTCCTCTGCCGAACGCAAAAAGGCCGGGCGATGAACGGTTTAAGCTACTGACCGACCGGCTGGGGCGTGGCTTCGTCGGTTGGTTCCGGCGGAGGCGTCGCCTCGTTCGTCGCGGGCTGCCGCAGCGGAGTAGGGGCGGGCTCGTTGACCACTAACGGCTGTTCCGACTCAGGGGGCAGTTCGTTGACGACTTCCTTTAGCGGCGGAAGCGGCTTTGCGCTCTCATATTCCTCGCCCGGAAGTTGTTTTTGGGGCCTTGCACTCGGCGGAGGCGCCTTTTCCTTCGGCGGCACGATGTCTCGGTAAATACAGGCATCGAGCCCATCGCGCCCGACAACGCCGATCCGCGACGAGATCGAATTGCCGTACCGCCGGGTGAAACCCTTGGGGGCAATGGCTCCGCGCTTCTTCGGCAACGGAAGCACAGCGGCCATCCGAGCCGCTTCGGTTGTGCTCATCGCGCTCGCATCATGACCGAAGTAGCGCTGCGAACCCGCGTTAACACCATAGGTGCCGATCCCCGTTTCAGCGAGATTGAGGTAGACCTCCATGATGCGGTGCTTCGGCCAGAGATTCTCCATCAGGAACGTGAACCAGGCTTCTACGCCCTTTCGCACATAGCCGCCGCCTTGCCACAGGAAGGCGTTCTTCGCCGTCTGCTGACTGATCGTCGAGCCCCCGCGGATGCGCCCGCCGGATGCATTCCGTTTCATCGCATCTTCAATGGCTTCGACGTCAAAGCCATTGTGAGAGCAGAACTTGTTGTCCTCGGCTCCAATCGCGGCACGGACCATGTCGCGGTCGATCTCGTCGATGCTCATCCAGTCGCGCTTCGCGCCGCGGCCAGCGAGCATGTCTCCCAACATGGTCGCTGTGATCGGCGGATTCACGAACCGATAGGCAAGTACCCAAAGCACTGATCCGATCAGGAAGATCAGGACGAGCTTGAATATCCAACCCACGAGACGACGGCCGAACGAGCGCTGCCGCTTACGCCTGTACCTGGGGATGCTGCTCTTCGGTCGCTTGGCCATGGCGGCCACAGCTAAGGGCGCCATTCAGCCAATCAAGCCCCTAACGTACGGCAGAACCAGCAGTTCAGGCCGAAGCGATAGTCGGCGAACCGTCCACTGGGACAGCTCACGCGCTCGACGGAGTGCGGTGCCCAGGAAGGGAAGGCGACAAGGCTGTTTTGAAGCGGTTCGTAAGCCACGAATGAATCATCCGTCTCGCTCTTGTCCGCGACGAGACGATAAAGTCGCAGGGCGCCTCCCGAGAAGGCCTTTGGCTCTGAGTAGAAGTAGTAAACGGCGCTCAAGATCCGATCTGCCCCGGTTCGGCCGCCGAGTGGTCTGCGATCTTTGCCGGTCGAGACGTCGATATGCCGGCCGAAGTGTCCGCCTTCGCCGTACGCATTGAGCTCGAACTCGATCGACGTCGGCGAGGGCCCGCGATAGCCGGTGCCATCCGCGATTTCGGGCAGGCGTTCCATCAGGCGGCCCCGCATGAGCTCCGCCATCGGGCCCAATCCACGGAATTTCATCGCAACCCTTTGTTTGGGATCGACCTGGGCACCGTCTTCGCCCGAGTGAAGATACACTTTGGCGGGCTCAAACTTGGGCTCGCTGCCGATCGCCCAAGCAAGCAATTCCGCATGCTCATCCTGTCGAAGGATGTCGAACAGCTGCGTGTGGGGCGGCACGAGCCCTTTGCGCACTGGGCCTGCCTGACCCGGATCGTCAGCCATTCGGCGACACCCCCTTGCCGTGACTACGCCTGACGGCCGAACGCGAACGCCTTGCCGCACTGCAGCGTCACATTTACATCCTGCGCATGACTTCGACAAACGACATCCGCCGCTCCTTCCTCGACTATTTCGAGAGGAACGGACACGCGCGTGTCGCCTCTGCGCCGCTGGTTCCTCAGAACGATCCAACTTTGATGTTTGTGAACGCGGGCATGGTGCCGTTCAAGAATGTGTTCACCGGCCTGGAGACGCGCGCCTACTCCACCGCGACCAGCTCGCAAAAATGCGTGCGCGCCGGCGGCAAGCACAACGACCTCGACAACGTCGGTTATACCGCCCGGCACCATACGTTCTTCGAGATGCTGGGGAATTTCTCGTTCGGCGATTATTTCAAGGACCGGGCAATCGAGCTCGCCTGGAACCTGATCACCAAGGAATGGGGGATCAGCCCAGACCGGCTCACGGCGACCGTCTACCACACCGATGACGAGGCCTTCGATCTTTGGAAGCGCATCTCGGGCTTGCCCGAGAGCCGCATCATACGCATTCCAACGAAGGACAACTTCTGGGCGATGGGCGACGATGGTCCCTGCGGTCCTTGCTCCGAGATCTTCTTTGATCATGGGGACCACATTCCGGGCGGCCCTCCGGGTAGCCTCGATGAGGACGGCGATCGCTTCGTCGAGATCTGGAACCTCGTTTTCATGCAGTACGAGCAGGCCGCGGGCGAGATCGTCTCGGAGCTGCCGAAGAAAAGCATCGACACGGGCATGGGGCTCGAGCGTCTCGCTGCCGTGCTGCAGGGCGTTCACGATAATTATGACACGGACACATTCAAAGCTCTCATTGAGGGGTCGCGGTCGCTGACCAGCAACAATGCGAGCGAGATGACGGCCAGCCATCGTATTATCGCGGACCATCTTCGTGCGTCAGGTTTCCTGATCGCGGATGGCGTGCTGCCGGCGAACGAGGGCAGGGGCTATGTTCTCCGCCGAATCATGCGCCGGGCCATGCGGCATGCGCACCTTCTGGGCGCGAGCGAGCCCCTCATGTATCGGCTCGTTCCAGCGCTCGTTGCCGAAATGGGAGTCGCTTATCCGGAGCTGCTTCGAGCGCAGCCGTTGATCGAGGCAACGCTGGAGCAGGAAGAGACGCGCTTCCGGCAGACGCTGGCCAATGGGTTGAAGCTCCTGGACGAGGCGACATCAGAGCTGTCGGAAGGCGGGACGCTTCCCGGAGAAACGGCGTTCAAGCTCTACGACACCTACGGCTTCCCCTACGATCTGACTGAGGACGCGCTGCGCTCACAGGGGCTGGAGGTGGATCGTCGAGGCTTCGACACGGCGATGGCCGAGCAGAAGGCCAAGGCAAGAGCTGCATGGAAGGGTTCAGGAGCAAAGGCCAGTGAGGACATCTGGTTCGACCTTGCGGAGGAGCATGGCGCCACGGAGTTCACCGGCTACTCCGGGCACGAAGGCGAGGGCGTTGTCCTGGCGATCGTGCGCGAGGGGCACCGGGTTGACCGGGCGGAGGTCGGTGAGACCGTCGAACTGCTCCTGAACCAGACGCCATTCTACGGCGAGAGCGGCGGACAAATCGGCGACACAGGGGCCCTGAGCAGTCTCAAAGGCTTCTCAGGGGATGTTGAGGATACGTCGAAGCCGCTCGGCAAGTTGCACGTGCTTCGAACCAGGATTCGCGCGGGCGAGCTGAGCGTTGGCGAAACGGTCCATCAAAGAGTGGACGGCGAACGACGTGATCGGGTCCGCGCAAACCACAGCGCGACGCACTTGCTGCACGCAGCGCTGCGCAACCGTCTGGGCACTCATGTGACTCAGAAGGGCAGCCTCGTTGCACCCGATTACTTCCGCTTCGATTTCTCTCATCCGAAAGCGCTAACTCGTGAGGAGATTGCTGAGGTCGAGGCCGACGTGAACGCCCAGATTCGCTCCAACGAGGCCGTCACAACCAGGCTGATGACGCCAGACGAAGCCATCTCGGCCGGAGCAATGGCCTTGTTCGGCGAGAAATACGGCGACGAGGTCAGAGTGCTCTCGATGGGGCGCACGACCGATGCAGACTATTCCGTCGAGCTGTGCGGAGGCACTCATGTACGAGCACTAGGCGACATTCAGCTGCTGAAGATCGTCAGCGAGAGCGCGGTATCCTCCGGCGTCCGTCGCATTGAGGCGCTGACCGGGGAGGCTGCTCGTCAGTGGCTGACGGACCGGGACGCCAAGCTCCGCGAGGCGGCCGCGGCCCTAAAGAGCTCCCCCGACGAAGTTCCCACTCGGATCGCTGCCTTGATCGAGGAGCGGCGACGGTTGGAACGGGAGCTTTCCGACGCGAAAAAAGCTCTCGCGATGGGTGGCGGCACGGCCAGGTCCGACGCTTCCGCACCGGAGCAGGTGAACGGTCACGGGTTCCTTGGTCAGGTCGTTGAAGGTCTCAATCCCAAGGACTTACGCTCGACGGTTGATACGATGAAGCAACACGTCGGCTCTGGGGTGGCCACGTTGGTCGCAGTCAACGAAGGGCGGGCCAGCGTGGCCGTTGGCGTGACCGACGATCTTGCCGGTCAATTGAGCGCAGTCGAGCTGGTCAAAGCCGCGGTTGCGGCGCTCGGCGGGCAGGGCGGCGGAGGACGTCCGGACATGGCCCAGGGCGGCGGCCCTGACGGTTCCAAGGCCCAAGAGGCGATCGAAGCGGTGAAAGACGCGCTCGAGAAGGTCGCTGTATGATCGATCCGGCAAGCAGCGAGCCGGTCACCATCAATGGCTCCTGTCACTGCGGTGCGGTTCAATTCGCTACGACTCTAACCCAAGGGTTTGCATCGGCCCGACGTTGCACTTGCAGCATTTGCAGGATGCGCGGCGCGATCGCCGTGACGTCAACTCAGGCGGAGTTCCACATCATCGCGGGTGAAGAGAAGCTCGCAACCTACCGTTTCAACACGATGTCCGCGGAGCATCACTTTTGCTCAGTCTGCGGCATTTATACGCACCATAAGCGGCGCTCGAACCCCGACCAGCTCGGAGTGAACGTCGCTTGCCTGGAAGGCGTGTCGCCGTTCGATTTCAGGGAAGTCGTCGTCTACGACGGCAACCGCCATCCGTCGGACAATCCAACGCATACGAC
>JBKPKE010000193.1:0-9566 GCA_046730955.1 Pseudomonadota bacterium | reverse complement strand
TGGCTTCGCGCTCAAGAGTCTCGATCAGGTTCATTTCTTCGTCTTCTCTACTTTGTCACGCCGCGCGCCAGAGGGCGGTGCCTGCGATGCGCCCCCGTGGCGCTCGATCAGGTCCGGCCGCCTTAGCCGTGTATCTTCGATCGCCCGTTCGCGTCTCCACGCAGCGATCTTCGCATGATCCCCCGACCGCAGCACTTCGGGGATCGTGCGCCCTTCCCACTCAACAGGTCGGGTGTAATGCGGATATTCGAGTAGCCCCTGCTCGAAGCTCTCCTCCTCACCGCTGGAGGCCGCGCCCATTACCCCGGGAAGCAGCCTCACGCAAGCGTCGAGGATCACCATCGCCCCAAGTTCTCCGCCGGAGAGGACGTAGTCGCCGACGGAGACGGGCTCGATGGCCCTCGCTTCGAAAATCCGCTCGTCGAATCCTTCGAAGCGGCCGCACAGGAGAATGACCCCTTCCCCATCCGCCAGTTCACGAATGCGCTCTTGGGTCAGCGGCTTCCCGCGCGGTGTCAGCGCGAGCATCGGGCGGCCATCGGCAACGCTGTCCAGGGCAGCCGCAAGCACATCCGGTTTCAGAACCATGCCCGCGCCTCCACCGGCAGGCGTATCGTCGACGCTCCGATGTTTGTCCGTTGCGAAATCGCGAATCTGTACCGTTTCGAGCGACCAAGTCCCTTCGCTCAGCGCCCGCCCCGCCAGGCTCACTCCGAGCGGACCCGGAAACATCTCCGAATACAGCGTCAGGATGGACGTACGGAAAGACATGGCCGCGAGCTAATCGGGAACCGCAGTTGCGGCAATCCATTGGGCCACGAATGGCTGATTCACTCGATTGCCTGATCGTCGGCGGCGGACCCGCCGGGCTGACCGCCGCGATCTATCTCGCTCGCTTTCACCTCGACATACTGGTGGTGGACGACGGCAAGGGCCGAGCGGAGAGCATCCCCTGTACACGCAATCATGCCGGCTACCCGGACGGCATCAGCGGAAAGGAGCTCGTTCGGCTGATGCGCGAGCAGGCGCAGAAATACGGCGCCCGCATCGAGCGCGATTATGTGACGCGCCTGGACAAAACGGATGACGGATTTTGCGCAACCTGGGGTTCCGGCTCCGTCCAGACGAAGACGATTCTCCTAGCGACCGGAGTGAAGAACCGCCGTCCCCTGATGGACGAGGATCTCCACGCCGAGGCACTCGAGCGCGGGCTCATCCGCTACTGCCCGATCTGCGACGGCTTCGAGGTCACCGACAAGCGCGTCGGTGTGATTGGTAGTGGCAGTCACGGTGTCGCCGAGGCAATCTTCATCCGGAGCTACACTGCGGACGTGACGCTCATCGCCCCGGACAAAGCGCTGCAGCTAAAGCCTGAGGACAGCAGAACATTAAAGGATGCGGGCATCGAGTGCGTCGATGGTCCCGCCCAGGCGGTCGCCATCAACAAGAATTGCATCGTCGTGGATACGGCTGAGGGCCATTACGTCTTCGACAGCGTCTATCCGGCGCTGGGGAGCGATACCCATACCCAACTAGCGGAAATGGTCGGCGCAGATCTATCGAAGGACGCCTGCATCAAGGTGGACAGCCATCAGAGGACGAGCGTGCCCGGACTCTATGCTGCAGGGGACGTCGTCCTCGGGCTAGACCAGATCAGCCATGCCATGGGCGAAGGTGGGGTGGCCGCGACTACAATCCGCAACGACCTCTGTGCGAGAGATCCACTCTGGCGTGAGCGGAAAGCTGAGATGGAAGAAGCCGAAGACGGCAGCTAGGCGAGGAAGTCGCGATCGAGGACGATGCGGTCCTCCTGGAGGTCCGCAATGCCGGCGCGAAATGGGATCAGTGAGCGTTTTCCATTAGGGAGCTCCACTTCGAGCAAGTCGCCTGCGCCGAAATTCTCGACGGCGACTACGCTTCCGACGGGCTCGCCACCGCCGTCGACGCACGGGAGGCCGACTAGGTCGGCGTGGTAATATTCGCCTTCCTCAAGCGGCGGAAGCGCCGACCGATCGACTTCGACCAGCTGGCCGCGGAGGGCCTCAGCGGCCGTCCGGTCGGCCACGTCTTCAAGACGGGCCACGGCGGTCTTGCCGCCGTCTCGGACAGAAAGAAGGCGGCGCTGAGCACCGCCTACAAACACTTGTTTGTGAGAGGCGAGGCTCGCTGCGCTGTCCGAAAACAGCTTGAGGCGAACCTCGCCCTTCACTCCATGCGCGCCGGCGACTGCGGCGAGTGCGACGCGCTTTTCAGGCATCTGCCTGATTACTCGGCCTTCTCGGCGTCCTCAGCGGCGCCCTCGGCAGGCTCTTCGCTTGAAACACCCTCAGCCTCGGCAACCGGTTGCTCCGGGGTCTCGGCGCCCTCGGCCGGGGCGTCCTCGACGGAGCCTTCAGCCGGCTCGGACGAAGATTCAGCGACAGGAGCCTCTTCAACAGCCGCCTCGGCTTCGGTCGGAGCTTCCTCGGTCGGAGCTTCCTCGGTCGGAGCTTCCTCGGCCGGAGCTTCGGTTTCCTCGGCGACCGGAGCTTCAGCGGCGGCTCCCTCAGCGACGACCTCTTCCGTCGGGGCCTCAACGCCTTCGTCAGCGACCGGCTCTTCAGCCGGAGCGGCGGCGGCCTCCGCAGCCGCTGCTTCGGCATCGGCGGCGCGCTTCGCACGCTCTTCGACGCGCTCCTTGGCCTTCTCGCCCGGCTCGGCCTTCTTCGGGTTGTTACGGGCCGCACGCTCCTTGATGCCGGCGGCATCGAGGAAACGGAGGACACGGTCCGACGGCTGCGCACCGACGGACAGCCAATGCGAGATGCGGTCGGCGTCGAGCTTCACGCGCTCGGGCGAATCCTTGGCGAGCAGCGGATTGTAAGTGCCGACTTTCTCGATGAAACGGCCGTCGCGCGCGTTCCGGCTATCGGCAACGACAATGCGGTAATAGGGACGCTTTTTGGCCCCACCGCGGGCCAGACGAATTGAAACTGCCATTTGTTATTTCCTTTCAGTGTATTCGTTTATCTCTTTGAAAATTTGTTGAAACCGGGAGGCAGGTTGAACGGCTGATTGCCGCCGAGACCCGGAAGCGCCGCCCCGCCTCCGCCAAGACCCGGCACACCGCCCGGCCCGCCAGCTCCGCCGAGGCCACCGAGGCCTCCGCCACCGCCGAACATTGCAGCAAGCTTTCCAAGCCCGCCCATCTTCTTCAGCTTCTTCATCACCGTGGACATTTCCTGGTGCATCTTCAGAAGCTTGTTCACTTCCTGAACCGTCGTTCCGCTGCCCTTGGCGATGCGGATCTTGCGCTTGGCGTTGATCACGTCGGGCTTCGAGCGCTCCTTCGCCGTCATCGAGGAGAGCATCGCCTCCATATGGACCAGCGCCTTCGAATCCTGCGCCTTGTCCATTGCGCCCTTCATCCCCTTCATCCCGGGCATCATTCCGGCGAGCGCGCCGAGGCCTCCCATGCGCTGCATCTGCTTGAGCTGGGACCAAAGGTCGTCGAGGTCGAACTTGCCCTTGGCCATCTTGGCCGCAAGCTTCTCGGCATCCTCGATCTCGATGGTTTCGGCGGCACGCTCGACCAGGCTGACCACGTCGCCCATGCCGAGGATCCGGCCTGCGACGCGGTCCGGGTGGAAGGCTTCGAGCGTGTCGAGGGCCTCGCCGACGCCGGCGAACTTGATCGGCTTGCCGGTGACGGCGCGCATCGAGAGCGCGGCACCACCGCGGGCATCGCCATCCATGCGGGTGAGAATCACGCCGGTGAGATCGACCTCACCCGCAAAGCCCTTCGCCACGTTGACAGCGTCCTGGCCGGTCAGGCTGTCGACGACGAGAAGCGTCTCGGTCGGACCCGACGCCTGAGCCACAGCCTTCATCTCGCCCATCAACTGGTCGTCGACGTGGAGGCGGCCCGCCGTGTCCAGCATGACGATGTCATAGGCCTGCAGCTTTGCGGCCTGGATCGCACGTCTGGCGATGTCGACCGGCTGCTGGCCGGCGACAATGGGAAGCGTGTCTACGTTTGTCTGGCGACCAAGGACTGCCAGCTGCTCCTGTGCCGCGGGCCGCGCAACGTCGAGCGAGGCCATCAACACTCGCTTGCGGTCGCGCTCCGTGAGCCGCTTGGCGAGCTTTGCGGTCGTAGTCGTCTTACCCGAGCCCTGGAGCCCGACCATCATGATGACGGCCGGCGGATTGACGTCGATGTTCAACTCGGCAGTTTCGGAGCCGAGCGTCTCGACCAAGGCATCGTTGACGATCTTGACGACCATCTGGCCCGGAGTGACCGAGCGGATGACTTCCTGACCGACCGCCTTTTCCGTAACCTTGTCGACGAAGTCGCGGGCCACTGGCAAAGCGACGTCCGCCTCGAGCAAGGCAACCCGAACCTCGCGCATGGCGGCACGCACGTCGGCCTCCGTGAGCGCGCCGCGCCCGCGAAGCCGGTCAAAAACGCTGCCGAGCCGATCGCTCAGACTGTCGAACATTCACGTCTCCAATTCGATGATCAGCCCCATATGGGGTGCAAAACGCAAAACACGCCGGCGGACGAAACCTCGTCGGCCAGCGTACGCCAGGGTTCTGCTTCCCTTCAGGCGCTGCTCATCGATGTTGTCTCTAAAAGACGGGCGCGCCCTAGCGGATGCTCCTGCCTAAATCAACTCAGCGCGTGCTAGGAAAGTCTTGGCTTGCCCTTCGGCGGCTTGCGCGGACGCGAAGGACCGCCGGGGCGTCCTCCCGGGCCTCGACCCGGGCCCGAGCCTGGTCCCTTCCCATTGGGATCGCGCGGAGGGCCGCCCTCACGACGTGGTCGACGATCCCCGGGAGGTCCACGGCGGTCGCCCTGGCGCTGACGATCGGGAACGCGGTCCATCGGACGCGTCGCCTGCATCTGCTGGCGCGGACCCACCGCATAGCCGTCCTTCAACAGCTGAGTGAACGCGGTGCGCGTGCTCTCCGCGATCGCGTCCTGAAGCTGCTTCGGCAGGTCCGCGAAGGTCACGTTCGGATGAATGGCCTGCACATCGCGCAGAAGCTGGTTGGGAAGCCCTCCCGACGCTGCCTTCAAGGCGGCAACTGCATCGAGCACAGCCGAGAAGATGATCGACTGCATCACTTCGTTGGCGGCTCTCGGCATTTTTTCTTCTCTTTGCGCGCTGGTGGACTTGCCCTCTGCCCGTCCCTAAGTGCCGCCGCAAGCCATGACACGCACCTTTCACAAGATGCACGGGCTCGGAAACGACTTCGTGATCTTCGACGCGCGCGAGGAGCCGCTGTCGATGGACGAGCCGCTCGCCCGCGCCATTTCCGACCGGCGCGAGGGTATCGGTTGCGACCAGCTCATCGTCCTCGAGAAGTCCGACACGGCCGATCTGCGCATGCGCATCTGGAATCATGATGGGATCGAGGTCGAGAGCTGCGGCAACGCTTCGCG
This sequence comes from Pseudomonadota bacterium, assembly GCA_046730955.1. GTDB lineage: Bacteria > Pseudomonadota > Alphaproteobacteria > Sphingomonadales > Sphingomonadaceae > Sphingomicrobium. The sequence goes on along the minus strand of JBKPKE010000193.1, from coordinate 4,138 downwards.
CTGCGTCGTGGCGCTCACGCACGCCAAGACGATCGAAACCGGGGGCGGTCTGGTTACGGGGACCGAGAACAACAGCGACATCGAAGTGACGCTGGGCGAGCCTCATTTCGAGTGGGACAAGGTGCCGGTCACGTACGCCATGCCGACCAATCCGCTGCCGATGGCCTGGGGCGAATTATCGCACCCTGTGGCGCTCAATATCGGCAACCCTCACGTGGTGTTCTTCGTCGACAATGCCGACGGCATCGATCTTGACGAGCTCGGGCCGCGTATCGAGCATGACCCGGTCTTTCCGGATCGCATCAACGTCAACCTGGCCGAGGTCCATCCAGATGGCATTCGCCTGCGCACTTGGGAGCGCGGTGCCGGGATCACCAGGGCCTGCGGCACTGGTGCCAGCGCCACGGCCGTCGCAGCGATCCTGACCAAGCGGGTGCAATCACCTGTGAAGGTGACGATGCGCGGGGGGGGGCTGACGATTGGGTGGGAGCCTGGTCAGCCCATACACATGCGGGGCGGTGCGACTTACGTCTTCAAGGGCGAGATCGACCTAGAGGCCCTGGCATGAGCGTGGAGACGGTCACGCTTGGCTGTCGCCTGAATTTCGCCGAGAGCGAGACGATTCGTCAGCTGGCGACGACCGAGGAAGATTGGATCGTCGTCAACAGCTGCGCGGTCACCAATGAGGCCGTGCGACAGACGCGGCAGGCGATCCGCCATTCGCGTCGACAGCGGCCGGACGCGCGCATTCTCGTGACCGGTTGTGCAGCCGAACTCGATCCGGCCTCCTTCAGGGCGATGCCTGAAGTCTCTCGGGTGATCGGAAATTACAACAAGATCAGCGCCCTATTACATGATACCGACAAGACGTCGCAAGTCGTGCCGGCGGGCTTCCTGGGGCACGTCCGCAGTTTCGTGGCGGTTCAGAACGGCTGCGACCACCGCTGCACATTCTGCTCCATCTGGCAGGCTCGTGGACCGAGCCGCTCCCTGCCGTTCGAAGCCATCCGGGACGCCGTTGCACGCGAGCTCGATCGGGGCGCGAAGGAGATCGTCCTCACGGGCGTCGACATCACCGATTACGAAGGCGGTCTCGGAAAGCTTTGCCAAAGTCTCCTCGACGCCGAGCCGCACCTCCGACGTCTGCGCCTCTCCTCGCTGGACAGCATCGAGATCGACGATGTCCTATTCGAGTTGATCGCCGGCGAGCCGCGCCTCATGCCGCATTTTCATCTCTCGCTTCAGGCCGGCGACGACATGATCCTGAAACGGATGAAGCGCCGGCACAGCAGATCCGATGCATTGTGCGCAGTCGAGCGAATCAAGGCAGTCCGCCCGGACGCGACAGTCGGCGCGGATCTCATTGCCGGCTTTCCCACCGAAACCGAGGAAATGGCACTGAACAGCCTGAGATTACTTGAGGATTGCGACGTCGTTGCAGCCCATGTCTTCCCGTTTTCCCCACGCCCGAACACTCCCGCCGCGCGCATGCCGCAGCTTCCGCGAGACGTGGTGAAGGCACGAGCCGCCCGGCTTCGAGAGGCGGCCGCCAGACGCCGCTCGCGCTGGCTCGACAGTCTCATCGGTTCGACCACTCCGGTGCTGATCGAAAACAACGGCAAGGGTCACAGCGACAGCTTCGCTCCCGTGCGGATCGAGGGAGCCGTCCGCGGGCAGGCCGGGCGAGCCAAAGTGACAGGCTATGACAGCGAGCACCTCACGGCGGAGTGGGCATGAGTTGGCTCGACCGCCTGCGCGGCGGATTCTCAAAAACTGCGGACAAGGTCGCCGAAAACCTCACGGGCATCGTCACGCAGCAGGCTCTCGATACCGCGACGCTCGACGACATCGAGGAAGCGCTGATCGCTTCCGATCTCGGTCCCGAAGCTTCCCATCGGATACGCGAGGCAATCGCTCGTCAGAAGTTCGATCGACTTGACGAACGCGGCCTTCGCACGATCCTGGCTGAAGAGATCGAGAAGATCCTCACTCCGGTGGCGAAGCCCTTGCAGGTGTGGGGCTTCCCCCGCCCGCACGTGATCCTCGTCATCGGCGTCAACGGCTCGGGCAAGACGACCACAATCGGCAAGCTCGGCCACTGGCTTCATGAGCAGGACTATGGCGTGCTGCTCGCCGCCGGCGATACTTTCCGCGCCGCCGCGATCGAGCAATTGAAGATCTGGGGCGACCGGATCGGAGCGCCAGTCATTTCGGGCAAGGAAGGCGGCGACGCTGCAGGGATCGTGTTCGACGGGGTGAAGCAGGCTACCGCGGCCGGCATCGACGCGCTGATCGTCGACACGGCAGGCCGCCTCCAGAACAAGTCGCACCTGATGGAGGAGCTTTCCAAGATTCGCCGCGTGCTCGGCCGCCTCAATCCCGAAGCGCCGCACGATGTATTGCTCGTGCTCGATGCAACCACCGGCCAGAACGCGCTTGCGCAGGTCGAGGTGTTCCGTGAAACGGCAGGAGTGACCGGCCTGATCATGACCAAGCTCGACGGCACAGCGCGGGGCGGAGTGCTGGTTGCTGCGGCCGAGAAATTCGGTCTTCCGATCCACGCCATCGGGGTCGGCGAGACGGCCGACGATTTGAGACCCTTCGACCCGCGAGCGGTCGCGAGGGCCATTGCCGGGCTTCCTCCCGAATGAGCGAGCCGGCACAGAAAGGATCTTCCTGGACGCTGCTGCTGGATTACGGGCCGCTGCTGGTCTTCTTCATCGCCTACAAAATGGCAGGCTCGGGCCTTGAGGGTTCGCTGGTCGCCACCGTCGCATTCATGGTCGCAGTAATTGTCTCGATCGCACTCGGCCTCGCAATCCTGAAGCGGGTTTCGCCGATGGTCTGGGTATCGACGATCCTGATCCTGGGGTTCGGCGCAATTACGCTTTACCTCCACGATCCGAAATTCATCCAGATGAAGCCGACTGTGATCTACGTCGGCTTCGCGCTGCTTCTCGGCATTGGCCTGTTCCGTGGTAAGCCACTGCTCAAGTGGCTGTTCGGGCCCGTTTTCCCGGGCCTGACGCATGAGGGCTGGATGAAGCTTAGCCGCAACTGGGCGCTCTTCTTCGCGGCGCTCGCCATCGTGAATGAAGTGATGCGGGCCTATCTGAGCTTCGACACATGGCTGACCCTGAAGGTGTGGGGCGTGACGGTCATTTCCCTCGTTTTCGCAGTCGCAAACATGCCGATGCTCCTGCGCCATGGCCTGGACCCAGACAACAAGGGTGACGTCATCAAGGACACGCCTGTCGAATGAGCGACCCCATCCTCTCGATACGGGGCCTCACCAAGGTCTACGCGAGCGGAGTCCATGCCCTCAAACCCATCGACCTCGACATCAAACGGGGTGAGATCTTCGCGCTGCTAGGCCCGAACGGCGCTGGCAAGACGACGATGATCAGCATCATCTGCGGCATCGTGCGGCCGTCCGAAGGCGAAGTGCTGATCGACGGCAAGAACTGGCAACGGCACTATCGCGAAGCGCGCCGACGCATCGGCCTGGTCCCGCAAGAGCTGACGATGGACGTGTTCGAGCCGCTGATGAGCACCGTCAGCTTCAGCCGTGAGCTCTTTGGACGGGCCCCCAACCGCGGGCGCATCGAGGAAATTCTCCGCGAGCTGTCGCTGTGGGACAAGCGCAAAACGATCCTCAAGGAATTGTCGGGCGGAATGAAGCGGCGCGTGATGATCGCCAAGGCGCTCGCTCACGATCCAGACATTCTCTTCCTCGACGAGCCGACCGCGGGCGTGGACGTCGAGCTTCGCCGCGACATGTGGAACATGGTCCGCCGCCTGCGCGAAAGCGGCACGACCATCATCCTCACGACCCACTACATCGAAGAAGCTGAAGAGATGGCCGACCGGGTCGGCGTCATCAACAAGGGCGAGTTGATCCTGGTCGAAGAGAAGAACGAGCTGATGAAGAAGCTCGGCCGCAAGGTACTGCACCTGCAGCTTGCCGAGCCGCTCAAATCCGTTCCGAGCGAGCTGTCCGAGTGGAAGCTCGAGCTAAGCGAGGACGGCGGACAGCTGACCTACGAATTTGACGCAAAGGCCGACCGAACCGGCATCCCATCGTTGCTCGCCGCAATGCGGGACGCGGGAATCGCCTTCAAGGACCTCGATACGCACC
>JBKPKE010000192.1:0-4735 GCA_046730955.1 Pseudomonadota bacterium | reverse complement strand
ACGCGCCCCATCTTGGTCGTTTCCTTCAAACTGACCCGATCGGCTACGCGGACAACGCGAACCTCTATGCCTACGTCGGCCACAACCCCGTCGATCAGGCCGATCCTACCGGGCTTTGCGCCGAAGGCGAAGTTAAGGTCTGGGTTACGGGCAGTCACATTCCCCGGTGCACGCCGGCGAGTTCGTCGAGCAGCAGTTCAGGAGGTGGTTCAAGCGCGGGCTCTGGATCAGCGACTGGATCGTCTTCCGGACCCGGCGGGTCTGGCGCACTGGTCGGCGGGCCGCTTGCAGGCGGCAGTTGTGCCGGTTGCATCTCCGGGTCAGATCCGGGGGCATCCGCTTCCATTGCCTATTATGGCGGCTATTACGATGGCGGCACGTGGGTCTCGATTTCGTCGTTTGCATCGTCGCCCATGACTGCTTTCCATGTTGTGGACGATTTGAAGCGCAATGCGTTCGCCTGTTTTGGCGGTAGCTTCGGAGTTGCAGGGGGTTACTGCTACGGCGGTGGCAGGCATTTCGTCTACGGAGGCGCAGCCTTTCCGCCGGGCGGCGATTTCACGGTCGGTTACGCAGAGGACGGCGCAGCAAGCTCCCTCGAAGGCTTGAGCATTTCAGGTAATGGTCTACCTGGATCGTCGATAAGTTTCACGAACGGCGCACCTTCCTCTGTCGCTTGGGTTACCGGATTGCCGGGTATATCGGTTACGTATGGTGTGGAATTGGATTCTTCTAATTCACCGGCCCTTCTGAGTGCGCCTGGTGCTTACGCAAGGAGCGTGGCGAGTGGATTTTACAACCTATTCGGTCGTCCCTACGACCCTCGTTCAGGGCCTCGGCAATGAATCGTGAATTCATTGAATTCAAATCAGTTGCTGCGGTGTGCGGAGCGTTGTTCGTGTTCGGCCTGATTATCCTGTTTCAGGCCGGCACGTCGAGCCTAGGGAGTTTGCTCCTATACCCGCTTGCAATCCTGATGATTGTATCGGGCCCAATACTCTTCCTCAGGTATTGGAAACGGATGTAGTTAGGCTCGTGGAGCGGCGCGGTTGGGTCTCTAAAGGGAGGTCTACCGCGCCGCCGCCGTGCGGTTAAGCACCTGCAGCGCGGGTAGGCGATGCTGACACGTCCATTTCGCGGTGTCCCATACGCATGTTTGGACGCGTGCGGACGATGAATCGCCAAAGAACTCATCGGCGGGTATCTCCAACACGATCGACGTCCGCATTTCGGAGTCGTATCCAGTCATCGCGACACCGCCCCGGGAAGCCAGACCGCCGCACTCGCTCTTGGTTGCAATCTCCCGCGGATCGAGTTCCGAGCTTGAGAAGATGTACTGTGAGCAGAACGCGCCATTTCTGGAGTCTTGACCGAAGGCACGGTCTGGCGAGGCCTCAAGAGATGGATCGACTTTGGCGCCCTGGCCCCAGATGCCATTCCTGTCTCCGTCAATGGCAACTGCAAATGTCCATCCAGCTGGTAAGCGAGACGAGAGTAGAACCGTGCCTAATGGCGTCTGCGTGAATTCCACTTTTACCTTTCGCCCTGAATCCGCGTAGACCACGATGCTGCCGAGCGAGACCACCGGCGGCGCGGCGCTCGTCACGATCGTGAGCTGAGCAAGCAAGGGCGGGAGAAATTCCCACATAATCGAAATCCTTCATGATCCTTCTGATGGCCCAGATAGTCGGCCAACAGAAGCTGGCCCGTCAACCAAGGGGACTGACCAAACAGCCGCAGCTTTTGCCCGCCCCTGCCGCTGCCTGACGGGAGCCTATCCCACCATGGGAAGACATCATCACCATCATCACCATCATCATCATCATCATCATCAGGTGGGGGTTATCCTTACGGGCCGGTTGACCGGCGGACGCCGAACCGCCTCGCGATAGTCATGTCGGCGCGCCTCTCCGACGCATTTGGATGCCGTACATCGAATCCTGGCCGCCGCCGTCTTGCGGCGCGGCTCATCATTCGGTTGCTCATTGCGGCCCAAGAAAACTCAAGGAGCAAGAGATGAACGAGAAGCCCGACCGCATTCTCAGGATTAAAGCCGTTCTCGAGCGCACCGGCCTCAGCCGCTCGACCCTCTATAGGAGAATCCGCGATGGTCGCTTTCCCCATCAGGTTTCCATCAGCACTAGATGTGCAGGGTGGCGGGAGTCCGCGGTGAACGAGTGGCTCCAGAACCCAATGTTCTACGCGGACATGGATGGTTAGGTCCTGGGCACGGTTAGATCGGGGTCGCCTGGGGCGGCCGTGTCTCGACTTGCCTTCTCGCGCGGACGCAACAAAACGCGTCGATGCTGCGACTCAACCGTGGCGCGAAGAAGGACAAGAGCCTGAATGGCCGCAGCGCCGCCGCCGAAATTGACCGTGATGGTGTCGTCGAGCGTTCGCCACAAGGAGCCGATGCTCGACCAGATCTACGGCGTTCTGGACGGATTCGGCTACAAGGTCTGGATGTCACACCGCGGCACTGTGCCGATCATTCCCGGCAACAGCGCATTCGAGTCCTGCCTGATCGCTGTCGAGCGCTGCGACCTATTCTTCGGAATCATCACGCCGCACTATGGCTCGGGTATGGTTGAGGGTGAGCTGGCCATCACACACCAAGAGCTGCTGAAGGCTATCGAGCTGGGGAAACCTCGGTTCATGCTGGCGCACGAGCAGGTCATAATGGCAAGGCGGCTGCTGATGGATCTAAATTATCCCGACGCTGCCGCCCGGGCTGGCTTGGTGCTGCGCAAGGGCGCGGTGGTGATCGACGATCTGCGTCTGATCGACATGTATGAAGCCGCGACACGGGAAGACCTGCCACTCGTCGAACGGACTGACAATTGGGTGCAGTCCTATAAGACCCCGGCAGACGCATTGCTTTATACCGAGGAACAGTTCGGCCGGTACGACGACAACGTGGGGTTCGTCGAAGAATGGCGTGCCAAGCAGGCGGCCTCATGAGCTTGGACGCGATCCGGAAGCGCCTTTCGGCGGGAGAGGATGTTTCGACTGAGTTCGTCAGCGACGTCAGCTCAGCGGCGGAGATTGGCAAAGCCGTTTGCGCGTTCCTCAACACGGAGGGCGGCCAGGTCTATTGTGGCGTTGATGATTCCGGCCACATCCAGGCCATCAAGCCAAATGTCGAGACGCGCGCCCAGCGCCTCGAACGCGAGCTCAAGGATCTGATCTCTCCAACGACTCTGTTCTCAGCCGAAGTGGCGACGGTCGATGGCCAGCCCATTATCATCGTCGAGGTGCCAGAAGGGCTCGATCGGCCGTATGTCTTCAAAGGGGCCGTTTACCTGCGAAAAGGCGCGCAGACGGTGACCGCCGACGCCGCCGAACTTCGAGCCCTTGTCCGCGCACAGGCGGACGCGCCGGTACGGTGGGAACGCCGCATATCGTCGATCTCGGTTGTCGATCTCGACCAGGACGAAATCCGGACAACCGTGCGCAAGATTGAGGAAAAGGGCCGGTTCACGCTGTCCGATCGCGACGACGATCTGGCAGTGCTGAGTGATTTCTCGGTCTACACGAACGGCGGATTCACGAATGCGGGCGATGTGCTTTTCAGTCAGCGTCCTACGCTCCGTCATCCCCAATGCCGGGTCCAGCTCATCCAGTTCGCTGGTGAGAAGTCCGAGGATGTCTACAAGGACAATCGACCGTTCGAGGGGCCTCTTGTGCGGGTCTATAGCGAGCTGATCAGCGCCATCCGATCAGCGATACCGGTGCAGTCAGTCTTTCTGCCGGGCGAGAATCGTAGGGTCGATCAGCCGGCTTACGATATTGCGGCCATCAGCGAGGGGCTGGTCAACGCTTTCGTGCATCGGGACTATTCGGCCCATTCAGGCGGCATCCGGGTCCAAATGTTCGATAATCGGATCGAGATCTGGAATAGTGGGCGGCTGCCAGAAGGCTTGTCGCCAGGCGATCTTCGCCGCGATCATGCGTCGATCCTGGTCAATCCGGATATCGCCAACGTCTTTGCGGCACTGGATCTGATGGAGCGTATCGGTCGCGGGACCGAGAAAATCGTTTCCGCGAGCAAGGGGCTTGGCGCGCGGCCGCCACTGTGGCGCGATGAGCCATCGGGGGTGACGCTCACGATCTTCCGGGCTCTACAGACCGATCTTGGCGAGGCGTTCGAACCGAACGAGCGCCAGAACAGGTTGCTGCTTGATCTGCAGCCGGGCGATTCGATCACGCCGAAGGAGTATCAGGAACGGTATGCCGCCGGTGTCGGCGCGCGTCAGGCGCGACGCGATTTGGAAGAGCTCGAAGCGTTGAAGTGGCTTGTCCGCGAGGGTGCAACCAAGTCGACGCGATATCGGCTGCCGTGATTGCGGACATTTGCGGCCACTCCGATCCCCCAGCGGGGACGCGCGGGCATCTAAGGCGCGAATGGCGGAAAACCTTGAAAATCTAATGCGCGCCCTCGTGTCCACAAGCAGCGTCCAAGGCTTTTCGGACATTTGCGGACATGCGGTTGTACCCAGCAACGGCATTGCCGTCGGTCACCGTGGTCGCTGCATTTCGGACATTTGCGGACATTGCCTTTGACGCACGCCGTGGCGCGCCCGGGGGGCGCTAGTATCAGCTAAGGCGCTAATTTTATTAGCATATGATATCGAGTGCCGCCGCGCTGGCCGCGGCGTCATGTCGTTTGCGGACATTTGCGGACATGCTCCGTGGGCTCGTGTAGACCGCGGCCATGGCGGACCTAGGTCATATC
>JBKPKE010000191.1:0-13420 GCA_046730955.1 Pseudomonadota bacterium | reverse complement strand
GGGTATCCCTGGTCGCGAGACGCCACGAAGGTCTTTACGGCCTTGCCGCGGTGATCATGTCCGTCGGGCTTGGCTGGGCCGCCGCAATGATCTTCCGCCGACGCTTCTAGCTTGGCTGATGCGCTCTTAAGGCAAATCTTAACCGCCGAGGCTTAATCGCTTTGCTCCATATCCGGTTAATGATGGCGTGGGGCATTAGGTGATGGACGAGCAGTCGAACCTTCGGAATTTCGTCGAGGAAATTACGAGCTTCGGTGAAGAGGGCCCGGCACCCGAAAAACGGGTCTCGCCCGCGCTCGACCTTCCTCCGATCGGTATTGTTGCGGAGATTGCCGGCTCAGGCTCGCGCATCCAGATGGACGGAGCCGCACTTGCGCACCTCTCCAATCACTCGGATCCTTCCGTCGCCATGTCCGGCCAGGTCGGAAGCCAGGTGAAGATGCTCGTCGGCAACAGCTGGCTGATTGCCAACGTCCGCACCATGAAGAGCGGCGAGAACAGCGAAGTCATCGCAGCGATCGACTTCCTCGGCGAAGGCCAAAAGGATTCAACCGGGCGGATGACGAACTTCCGCCGCGGCGTCACACGCTATCCGATTCCCGGCGACAAGGTCCTTCCCGTTTCGACCGATGACCTTCGTTCGGTTTTCGCCGCCGACGACAGCCCGCATATCGAGATCGGCACCGTTTATCCGACTGATGACATCCGCGGCGCGCTCTACGTGGATCAGATGCTGTCGAAGCATTTCGCGGTACTGGGGTCGACCGGTACCGGTAAATCGACGTCGGTTTCGCTGATCCTTCACCGCATCTCGGAGCTGAGCCCCGAGGGCCACATCGTGATGATCGACCCACACGGCGAATATTCGGCCGCCTTCAAGGATTGCGGAGAGCTGTTCAACGTCGACAACCTCCAGCTGCCGTTCTGGCTGATGAACTTCGAGGAGCATTGCGAGGTCCTTCTGACCACGCATGGTTCCGAGCGTCAGCGTGATGCCGACATCCTTGCGAAGTGCATCCTGGCTGCGCGCACCAAGGGTAAGAATCTCGATCAGTTCGGTAAGGTGACGGTCGATTCGCCGATCCCCTATCTGTTGACCGACCTCAGCGCGATCCTGACCAACGAGATGGGCAAGCTTGATCGCGCAGGCGACACGCTGCCGTACCAGCGCCTCAAGACGAAGCTCGAGGAGCTTCGCAACGACCCGCGCTACACCTTCATGTTCTCCGGAATGCTCGTGTCGGATTCGATGGGGAGCTTCGTCTCAAAGCTCTTCCGGCTTCCCGCCCACGGCAAGCCGATCTCAATCGTCGATGTGTCGGGCGTTCCCTCCGAGATCACGTCGGTCGTCGTTTCCGTGCTTGCGCGCATGGTCTTCGACTATGCCATCTGGTCGCGCACGGAGCCGCAGCGCCCGATGCTCCTCGTCTGCGAAGAGGCGCACCGCTACGTTCCGAAGAGCGAGACAGGCGACGGCCAGGCCGTCCGCAAGATTCTCGAGCGTATCGCCAAGGAAGGCCGTAAGTACGGCGTTTCGCTTGGCCTTATCACGCAGCGTCCGTCCGACTTGGCCGAGGGCGTTCTCTCGCAGTGCGGCACGATCATCTCGATGCGCTTGAACAACGAGCGCGACCAGGCCTGCGTCCGCGCAGCCATGCCGGAAGGCGCCCGCGGCTTCCTCGACGCCATCCCGGCGCTTCGCAACCGCGAATGTATTGCCTGCGGCGAAGGCGTCGCAATCCCGATCAGGGTCCGGTTCGACGATCTCGAGCCCGAGAAGCGGCCGGCCTCAGCGGATCCGAGCTTCGCGGCCCTGTGGCGCGAGACCGGCGGCGAAGAGGGTATCATCCAGCGCACACTCAAGCGCTGGCGCGGCCACGGACGCTAAGCTCGTTCAGAGCTCTTCGTCGATTTTCGCGACGAGGCGCATGCCGAATTAACCGTTTGTAAGAACCACAGGCGCACAAATCGTTCCGGGGAATAAAGGCGGAGTGAGGAATGGGCGCGCCCGTTAAGGGAATGCAGGCCGGGGAAGAGGCAAGTGCCGAGGCCTTGCTGGGGTCGTTGAAGGCACTCGCGGCCACGGAACGGCGCAAGCATGCAACGGTGCTCAATTACTGGCTGTCGATTCGCAAGGATCGCGACCTGCCGCCGATCCGCGACCTCGATCCGCTGGAAATCTCCGATGCCGGACCGTTCAGCGTCCTTCTGGAGCTGATTGGCGGAGGCGAGGATGCCGAGATTCGACACATCGGTCAGTCGGTCAGAGGCGGCGTCGACGTCACCCGCATGGCGGAGGCGCCCGAACAATCGCTCCTCGCCTGCATCGCCAAGAAGCTGCCGATCGTCGCCATCTCACGCAATGTCCTCGCCTTCGAGGACGAGTTCGAAGGTACTGGCGGGCCTATCCGTTGCTCGGTGACGCTTCTGCCCTTCAGCTCGAACCGCACCTGGGTCGATTACGTCTACGGCTACGTCAGCCTCGAAAGCGCTTCGATGAAGGCGAGAGAGCCGGAGAAGGCGGAGGAGCCGCAGGTGGATCCGATACCGGAAGTCGAGGCCGTCGCCGCGCCGGAGCCGATCGAGGAAGTTGCCCAAGCTCCCGCGATCGAAGAACTGGAGCCCGAGGCGGCGCCTGCTCAGGCCGAGATCGACGAACCCGAATCCGTTGCAGAAATCCAGCCCGAGCCGGCTGTTGTCGAACCTGAGCCCGAGCCCGAAACCGCTGCGCCCGCAGCAGAAAAGCGGCCGGGCTTTTCCAAGATTTTCGACGCTCTCGCCGGCGTCGGTTTCTATGGAACGAACCACAAAATGGATCCAAGCCTCCCGTCCGCTGCAGAAGCGGAGCCGGAGCCCGAACCAATAGCAGAGACCGTTAGGCCCGAGCCTGTGGCGGAGGTCGCTCCCGAGCCCGAGCCCGAACCGGTGGTCGAAGCTGCGCCGGAACCGGCGGAAGAGCCGGAAGCATCCGCCGAGCAGGAGCCTGTCGCAGAAGTTGCTTCAGAGCCAGCGCCGGACCCCGAGCCTGTGCTCGAGCCGGAACCGGTCGCGCAGGCGGAAGTCACGGCCGAGCCGGCCGCCATGGCCGCCGACGAGAAGAAGCCCCATAGTTCAGTGGAGGGACCCTTGCAGAACAAGCTGACGGAAGTCCGTGCCAAGGCCGACGAGGCCCGTGCGGCCAAGCTGCGCGCCAATGCAGCGCTCTACGAAGGACTCAGCGCCGCCTACGATTTCGCGCTCGATGCCGAGGAGCATGCGGAGGAATATCTGAAGCTGGTCGAGGCGCAGGGGCTGAAGATCCAGCTGCGCTCGCCGATGAAGCCGGTCGTGAAGCTAGCGTTCGACGGTATGTGCGATGAAGCGACGATCGGTCAGCTCGAGGCAGTTCTGGCCTGGGCGCTCAAGAACGACCTGCCACGCGGCTCGCTGGCCGAGCGCATCGAGTCCGAAGGCGGCCTCGGGTCGATCCTGCACGGACAGGCAAAGGCGGCCTGACCCGCAAATTTCAACGATAAAGGAAATGCCGGTCCGGCTTTAAGAGCCGGACTGGCCTGACTGCGCTTCGCCCAGGCGGAGGCCTTCGACGACCGCTTCGACGGCGCACTTGCGCGATAGTTCGGCCAGGGTTTCGCCTTCCCCGCCGCGTTGCTTTGCGGCCAGGTGGAACGTGCGCTGCGCAATGTCGCGCAATTCCTTTATTGACGACTCGGTCAAATTCTTATGTTCGTGCAGCAGGCGCTCGAGCACGGGCTCCGCCAGCGCCGATCCGAACTCCAGGCCGGCGAACTCATGGCAGTGCCACACGACCCGGCAATATTGCGTCTCGAGCCCACCGATGCTGAGCAAGAGCCAAGTGTCCGGCGATAGAGTGCAGGTTGCCTCGATGCGGCAGCCGCGTGTTGAAATATCGATCAGGCGGACGCCGACCCGGCTACGTCCGGGCTCGCGAATCGTCGCATTCAGGCGCAGTGCTGCGCGCTCTGCGCGACGGCGCTCCTGCGGGCCTTGGACCTTGGTTGCGAGATCAGCCATCTTAAGCGCTACTCCGATTGCCTTCATGCGCTCAGGAGAGTGAACAAATCGTTTGCCTTCAGGCGCCTGCGCCAGCGGCGGCGCCGCCCTGCGCCTTCATCGGAATGGCGAGGATTTCTTTCAGCCGAGCCTTGAAGGTCGCCAGCTGCGGCCCGTCAAACACTGGCCGGCTGACCAGTCGAGCCGTCAGCGGATTGACCGGCCGGCCGCCGACGCGGACCTCGAAATGGACGTGGGGACCGGTCGAAAGTCCAGATGACCCTACATAGCCGATCACCTGGCCCTGGCGCACCGGAAGCCCTGGCTGCGCGACGATGCTGCTCATGTGGGAATAAGTCGTCATCAGTCCGCCGGAGTGGACGATGCGGACTTGACGGCCGTATCCGCCCGCATAGCCTGCGCCTACGACCTGGCCGTCCGCTGCGGCCACGATGGGGCTTCCCCACGGCGCTCCGAAGTCGATGCCGGCATGGAAGCGCGCGTAGCGCAGGATCGGGTGCACGCGATATCCGAAGCCCGAGGTGATGCGCCCGGCAACCGGAGCCATGAATCCCGACGACGCCTGCGGCGAGGTGCTGCCATCGAACCAGTCAGTATGTCCGCCGGCGGACCATTTGAGAAGCTTGACGTCGCTATACTGGAAACGGTCGAGCCCGGCGTAGATCAGCCGGTTGGGTTCTCCCGCGCTGCCTTTGACAAAGGCGAAGTCGAATTGGTCATATGGAGCGACCTCTCCGACGTCGATGTGCGTCTGAATAGCCTTTAGGTAGTCGGTGGCGATCTGCGGTGTGGCACCGGCGGCTCGAAGCGAGAAATAGAGCCCGCCCGCGATGTCGCCGCGGATGCGCTTCACATTGCCGCTTGCGCCGGACTGCACGCCCACGGGCTTCGGCAGGCCGGTCGCTGCATCGTCGACCACCGCGGGTCGCGGCGCCGCGAGTTCGCTCAACTGGGCATATTTCAGGGTGGTAATCGGCGGTGCTGCCGGGGTTTCAACTTCCGGATGCCAGCCCGGCGTCAGGAAAATCGCCGCGCTGCACAACACCGCGAGAGTCGCAGCGCCGCGGAACCACTTGAGACCAATCTCTTCCGCATGGAGATCGACGACCAGGTTGAAGCCTTGTTTGCCCGGACGCCGCCCGAATTCACCCTTGGCGCCCACCTGCGCAGGGAAGGCCAGGACTTCGGCGCATTCGCGCTCCTTTGACCAATCCTCACGCGCATGAAGCATCTGAATTTCCCCGGCCTTTCAGAAGCGGTGTGCCGGATCACGGTTAATGAGCGTTTAAAATTCACGCATCCGTCGAAGGAACCTTGCCTTCCATCCGAGCGCTGCCATCTTCCAATGATGGCGCCTCGTTCAGACGCTCCGGTCCGGGCCATCCTGGGGCCGACCAACACCGGAAAGACCCATCTGGCGATCGAACGGATGTGCGGCCATTCGTCGGGAGTCATCGGCTTCCCACTCCGGCTGCTGGCGCGCGAGGTTTACGAACGCGTCGTTGCCATCAAGGGCGAGAAGCAGGTTGCGCTGCTGACGGGCGAGGAGCGGATCGTGCCTCCCCAGGCGCGCTACGTCCTCTGCACTGCGGAATCCATGCCGGTTCGGACGGGGCGCGACGATCGTCCGACCGAAGGGCCATTCCCTGAGCAGTTCGCTTTCGCCGCGATCGATGAGGCGCAGCTCGGGATCGATCCGGAGCGCGGCCACGTCTTCACAGATCGCATGCTCCGGGCCCGCGGGCGGGAGGAAACGCTCATCCTCGGCTCGGCCACGCTGAAGCCCATCGTCCGCGAGCTCCTGCCCGAAGCGGAGATCGTCAGCCGTCCGCGTTTCTCGACCCTGCGCTACGCGGGTAACGTCAAGCTGTCGCGCCTGCCTCCGCGGTCGGCCGTTGTCGCCTTCTCGGCCGAGCAGGTCTACGCGCTGGCCGAGATGCTGCGGCGTTTCCGCGGCGGCGCCGCCGTTGTCATGGGCGCCCTGTCGCCGGCCACCCGCAACGCTCAGGTCGCCATGTTCCAGCGCGGCGAGGTCGATTATCTCGTCGCGACCGACGCGATCGGCATGGGCCTCAACATGGACGTCGCCCATGTCGCCTTCGCAGGTCTCGAGAAATTCGACGGCCGCCGCGAGCGCCGACTGAGCATAGCGGAAATGGCGCAGATTGCGGGGCGAGCCGGCCGGCATCAGCGCGACGGCACATTTGGGGCGCTGGGCCTTGGCGACAAGGACAGCACGGCCTTCAGCGATGAGGAAATCACGGCGATCGAGGAGCACCGCTTCCGGCCGCTCGATTCCGTCTACTGGCGTAATCCCGAACTCGACTTCACTGACGTCAAGACGCTCATCGCCAGTCTAGAGCTGAAAAGCGACGATCCTGTCCTCCGCTCCGCGCCTGAAGCAATCGACCTGTCCGTCCTGAAGCTGATCGCCGAGGATCCGGCGATTGCCGCCAAGAAGGGCAAGTCCGCCCGCCGGCTCTGGGCCGCATGCGGGCTTCCCGACTTCCGCAAGGTCGGACCGATGCACCATGCGCGCATGGTCCGTCGCCTGTTCACCTACATCGGCGAGGGCGGGCACATCCCGCACGAATGGTTCGCGGCTGAGGTTGCGCGGCTCGACAATGTCAACGGCGACATCGAAGCGCTTGCAGATCGCCTCGCGGGCGTGCGCAGCTGGGCCTATATCTCGCATCGTGCGGATTGGCTGGCCGAGCCTGCCAAATGGGCGGAACGCACGCGCGAGGTGGAAGCCCGGTTGTCCGATGCGCTTCACGAGCGTCTGACCCAGCGTTTCGTTGACCGGCGCACGGCAGTCCTGGTCCGCGACATTGGCGCGAGGGGCGGTAGCGCGCTGCCGGTCACCGTGGCCGCGGATGGCGAGGTCAGTGTCGGCCCGGAGCCGATCGGCCACCTTTCCGGCTTCGATTTCCGTGTCGATCCGTCCGCGCGGCTGGCCGACAAGAGGCTGATACTGGCTGCCGCAGAGCGGCGTCTGGGCGAGGAGCTCGATCGACGTGCCAGGTCGCTCATCGAGGCGTCCGATCAAACCTTCGAATTGCTGGTCGAGGAAGGCGGCACCCTTGCTGTAGGCTGGCAGGGCAATGTCCTCGCCCGGCTCGCGGCCGGCCGCTCGCTTCTCGAGCCCGCTTTGCGCACGAGCAGGGCGCTGGATCAGCTATCGGCCCCGCGCCGTGCCGAGCTTCGCGGCCGCCTGGAAGCCTGGGTCGACGCGCAGATCGAACGTAATCTGAAGCCGCTGAAGAAACTCGCCGCGGCGGCCGGAGACCGCTCGACCTCGCCGGGCGTGCGGGCGCTTGCAGCCATGCTGACGGATGCAGGCGGAGTGCTTCCGCGCCGCGCTTTGATGAGCGCGATTGGAGGCCTGGAGCAATCCGACCGCCAGCAGCTGCACAGGCTCGGCGTTCGTCTAGGGCCTCTCGACGTATTCCTTCCCGGATTGCTGAAGCCCAATGCCCAATATTGGCGGGGCGCGTTGATGGCTGTTCGCACCAATTCGTCCATGCCCACACTTCCACTTGCCGGAGCTAGCACCATTGGTGCGGACGCCGATGCACGGGGAGCCGCGCTCGCCTATCGCCGCCTTGGGCGCCAGTGGCTCCGGATCGACCTGGCCGACCGGCTGGCCAGTCATGCGCATAAGGTTCGTTCGGCCGGCGGTGACGAGCCTGTCGACACCGAGCTTGCGACCTCCGTCGGCCTCGACGCGGCGGCTGTCGCGAAGCTCATGGAAGAAGTCGGCTTCACTAGGTCGGGAGAAGCGTGGCGCTGGCGCGGACGTCGACCGCCACGGCAGGAGCGCCGCACCGAAACCTCCCACGCCTTCGCAGAACTGGCCAAGCTCCGCGGCAAGTGAGGATCGACCGTTTTCTCTTCCTCATCCGGCTGGTGAAGAGCCGCACGCTCGCCCAAGGCATCATCGACGAGGGCCATGTGCGCATCGATGGGAAGCGCGTCGAAAAAGCCAGCGATCAGGTCCAGGTTGGGAGCGTGATCGCTCTTCCCCTGCACGGCCAGGTGCGAATCCTTCGCGTCCTCGCGCTGCCCGAGCGGCGCGGACCCGCGAGTGAGGCGAGGGCCTGCTACCAGGAGCTGGGAATTGACGAGGCAGGCCCGCCCTCCTAGCGAACCTTACAAGAGGGAGCTCGAACACATGACCTACGTCGTCACCGACGCCTGCATCCGCTGCAAGTATATGGACTGCGTCGAGGTCTGCCCCGTCGATTGCTTCTACGAGGGCGAGAACATGCTCGTCATCAATCCCAACGAGTGCATCGACTGCGGCGTCTGCGAGCCTGAGTGCCCGGCGGAAGCGATCCTTCCCGACACCGAGAGCGGGCTCGAGAAGTGGCTGGAGGTCAACGCGACCTATTCCGCGGAATGGCCGAACATCACACGCAAGAAGGACAGTCCCGCCGACGCCGACGAACATAAGGGCGAAGAGGGCAAGTTCGACAAATATTTCTCGGCCGATCCCGGCACCGGCGATTGAGGCAACTGCATTGGATGTAGCACCCGCGCTTCCAAATTTGAGGTAATTCACTGATAGAAAAGGGGGACTCACCCGGGAAGGGAAGGTGAATGAGCCTCTCGGCACTGACTACTGCGATGGCGGTCGCAGCTGCAACAGTTCCCAACGGCGAGACGCCTGCTCCAGTTTCTGCGTCCGGGTCCGAAGCACTTCCGGCAGATCATGATCGGGCTGAAGTCCAGCCCGATACAGGATCCGCAACATCTCTGCCTCTTTTACTGATCCAGTCCACGGAACCTCCCCAGTCGAATGGGGCTGACCGGTGGACGGAATTGGCGGAGATACTCGAAGCAGTTCAATCGACCGATCCTGCCTCATCAGCGCAATCTCAGGCCCAGGCTCCGGCCGGCGGACCGACAGAGATCATCGTCACGGGGCGTTTGCCCATCCCTGAGGACCCGCTCGTCCAGATTAACGCTCAATCGTTCAAGGTCGCTCAATCGGTCGACCAGTCTCTCGTCGCTCCGGTAGCGTTCGCCTACGCAGAAATCCTGCCCCGTCCGATCCGGAAAGGTCTGCGTAACTTCCTGCGTAACCTTGGCGAGCCGGTCGTCTTCCTCAACTTCGTGCTGCAACTGAAATTCGATAAGGCTGCGGAGACGCTGGGGCGCTTCGCAATCAACACGACGCTTGGTGCAGGCGGGTTGATCGATACGGCGAAGCGCAAGCCCTTCAACCTGCCCCGTCGCGATAACGGCTTCGCGAACACACTTGGATATTACGGCGTGAAGCCGGGGCCTTATTTCTATTTGCCGCTGATCGGCCCGACCACAGTTCGCGATTTCATCGGAAGTCGGTTGGATCTGCTCGTCTTGCCCACTTTTTTCGGAAAATGGTTCAGAAAGAGGGAAATCCTCGTTCCGGTATGGGTGCTTAGCGAACTCGGCCGCCGCATCGAGATCGACGAGCAGCTGCGTGAGACGAATGCTACGAAGGACCCATATGTGACCACGCGCACGCGCTATTTGCAGAGGCGCCAGGCCGAAATCGATGCGCTCCACGGCCGGGACACCACCACAATGGGGCCACCTTCCCGGGCTCCCGCGCCGACTTCCCCAGCGCATGTCCAAGAGCCTGTCCCAGTGCAGGGCCCGTTCGGACATTGAAGAAGCCTCGCCTACACTTTTTGACGCTCGATCAGCTCGGCGACGATCCTGTCGGCCGCTTCCTCGGCTGACATGGCCAAAGTGTCGATGACGATCTCCGCGTCCTCCGGCACTTCATAAGGGCTGTCGATGCCGGTGAAATTCTTGATCTCCCCCGCTCGCGCCTTGGCGTAGAGGCCCTTCGGATCGCGCTTCTCCGCATCGGCCAACGGAGTGTCGATGAACACTTCAATGAACTCGCCTTCGGGCAGCATCTTGCGGACGATTTCGCGCTCGGCGCGGAACGGCGAGATGAAGGCCGTGAGCACGATGAGACCCGCGTCGGCCATCAGCCGCGCCACCTCTCCGACACGGCGGATATTCTCGATGCGGTCGGCCTCGGTAAAACCAAGGTCGCGGTTAAGGCCATGCCGGACGTTGTCGCCGTCGAGCAGGAAGGTGTGGCGGCCGCGGGCGGCGAGCTTCTTCTCCACGACATTGGCGATGGTCGACTTGCCGGAGCCGCTGAGGCCGGTAAACCAGAGAACCGCCGGCTTTTGGCCCTTGAGCGTGGCGTGAGTCTCGCGGCTGACCTCAAGCGGCTGGCGGTGGATGTTGATCGCCCGCCTGAGCGCGAAGTGAAGCATCCCCGCCGCGACGGTGGCGTTGGTCAGCTTGTCGATGAGGATGAAGCCGCCCAAAGCACGATTAGGCGACGCGCGATCGGGCGCGCCGCCGTCCACTGCATAGGGCTCGAACACAATCTCCCGATCGGTCGCGACCGTGGCGATGCCGATGGAATTCAACTCGAGCGTCGGCGCGGCGAGATGCTCGAGCGTGTTGACGTTCACTTCATATTTCGGGTGCTGGACTGTCGCGGTGACCGTCTGTGTACCGATCTTCAGCCAATAGCCGCGACCGGGAAGCATCTCATGCTCATCCATCCAGACGATGGTCGCTTCGAACTGATCGGCGACTTCAGGCGGAGCATCCGCGGCAGCGATAACGTCTCCGCGCGAGCAATCCACTTCATGGCTGAAGGTCACGGTAACGGACTGTCCAGCGACCGCTTCCTCCAGATCTCCGTCGGCCGTCACGATCCGCTCGATCCGTGTCGTTCGCCCGGACGGGAGCACGCGGATGTCCTGCGACCGAACGACCTTTCCCGAGGCGATCTGACCGGCGAAACCGCGGAAAGATTGGTCGGGCCGATTGACCCATTGCACCGGCAGACGCAGCGGCTTCGCTGCGTCGGACGCGGTATCGAGCGGCACCGTATCGAGGTGATCGAGTAGCGTCGGCCCGTCGAACCAGGGCATACGGCTGCTGCGCTCGCTGACATTGTCGCCCCCCAGCCCCGACAGCGGAATGGGAACCCAGTTCGCGATCCCGATTTTCTCGGCGAAGACGCGGTACTCAGCGGTGACAGAGTCGAACGCGGCCTGGTCGAAATCGACCAGGTCCATTTTGGTGACCGCGACGACGAACTGCCGAATGCCCAGAAGCTGCGCGAGATAGGAATGGCGCCGGGTCTGCGTCAGCACGCCCTTTCGCGCATCGACCAGCAGGACGGCGAGGTCCGCCGTCGATGCGCCGGTCACCATGTTGCGGGTGTACTGCTCGTGCCCAGGTGTGTCGGCGACGATGAACTTGCGCTTTTCGCTGGCGAAGAAGCGGTAGGCCACGTCGATCGTAATGCCCTGCTCGCGTTCGGCGGACAGGCCGTCGACGAGGAGCGCGAAGTCGATCCCTTCGCCTTGGGTGCCATGCTTCTTGCTGTCGGATTCCAACGCGGAAAGCTGGTCGTCGAAGATCTGCTTGGTGTCGTAAAGCAGCCTACCGATGAGGGTCGACTTTCCGTCATCGACGCTGCCGCAGGTGATGAAGCGCAGAAGCTCCTTCTGTTCCTGTTCGGCGAGCCATTTCGCGACGTCGGCGGGGGCGTTCAAAAGTAGCCCTCCTGCTTCTTCTTCTCCATGCTCGCCCCGCCCGCATCACGATCGATCGCCCGCCCCTGCCGTTCGGAGGTCGTGGTCACCAGCATCTCCGCAACGATTTCTTCCACGGTCGCGGCACTGCTTTCGACCGCGCCGGTCAGCGGGTAACAGCCCAATGTCCGGAATCGTACGCGGCGCATCTGCGGTTGTTCGCTGTTGAGGGGGAGGCGGTCGTCATCCACCATCATGATAAGCCCGTCGCGGTCCACCACCGGGCGGTCCGCGGCAAAATAGAGCGGCACGATCTCAATCTTCTCGCGCAGAATGTATTGCCACACGTCAAGCTCGGTCCAGTTCGATAGCGGGAAGACGCGGACGCTTTCGTGCCTGCCCTTGCGCACATTGTAGAGCGACCAGAGTTCCGGCCTCTGGCGCTTCGGGTCCCAGCGGTGGTTGCGGTCGCGGAAGCTGAAGATCCGCTCCTTAGCCCGGCTCTTTTCCTCGTCCCGCCGGGCCCCGCCGAACGCCGCGTCGAACCCATATTTGTCGAGCGCCTGCTTCAGCCCCTCTGTTTTCCACATATCGGTGTGCGCCGGACCATGGTCGAACGGGTTGATCCCAAGTCGCTCGGCTTCCGGGTTCTTGTAGACGATCAGCTTCACCGCCGGGTCGGCTCCGACCTTGTCGCGCAGGGCATACATGTCCCGAAACTTCCACGTCGTATCGACGTGAAGCAGCGGGAAGGGCAGCGGCGCAGGGAAGAAGGCCTTCTTCGCAAGGTGCAGCATCACCGCAGAATCCTTGCCGATCGAATAGAGCATGACCGGGCGGTCGGCCTCCGCGACCGTCTCGCGCATGATGTGGATGGCTTCCGCTTCCAGCCGGTCGAGGTGCGTCAACGCTCGCATGCCAGCCTGATGCCGAGGTGTAGCCAATTAGGGAAGTGTTCAGTGCAACGGAAAACGGGCGACACCCGCAAGCGCCGCCCGTTCCCTTTCAAAGCTTCAGGCGATCAGCTGGGTTGTGATCGCTGCAGCTTGAGGTTTACCAACCGAAGGTCAATCCGGCACGAGCACCGACGCTGCCCTTCTTGTTGAAGTTGGTCGCGACACCGGCATTGACCGCAGCATTCGGTGAAATCATCGCGCCGACCTGCAGGGCGCCCGCGACGGCGCCGCCATAGTATCCGACGTTGCCTGTCAGGTTGAAAGTCTTGTCCGGAAGGAAGGCGTTGCCCGACATCGCCACCGCGATTGCCGTCGAACCGTCCAGCTTGCGATCGAGATGCTTCAGGTCCGCATCGAAATCGACCGCCATCGCTTCGAGGGCCGAGATGCGGTTGTTCGTCGCGAACAACTGTTGACCCGTCACCGCGTCGGTCGACGCGGCGCTGATCGCACCATTGGCAAGACCGCTGACGGTACGCCCGCCCACATTGACCTGGTTAGCCGCGGTCGTGGTCGAACCCGCCCCCAATGCGATCGAATTGTTGTGAGTCGCAGCTGCGCCGGCGCCGAAAGCCATCGCGTCGGTTCCAGTCGCGCTCGCCGGAGTTCCGCCAGTGCTGTTGATATCGATGTAGGCGCTGTTGATCGCATTGGCGTTGAGCGCGGCGATGCTCGCATCCTGGTTCGCATCGTTAGTCTGGAGCGCAGCAATGTCGCCCTCGTTCGTCGTGACACGAGTGTCGAGGGCCGCGACGTCTGTCTGCACATCGTTGATCGCAGCCGTATTGGCATTGATCTGCGTCTGCTGGTTCGCGTTCTGCGTCGTGAGAGTGGCGATGTCGGTTTCGTTCTGAGTAACGCGCGTAT